>NZ_LBAW01000017.1 GCF_001648595.1 Legionella bozemanae
AACACAGACCCCCACTACAGTCTTTCTTTGAATTTTGTGGGGATCGTACAGGCTTTATGCGTGGTACGTGTAGGAGTCTCTCAGGAACAAACCGTAAGGCGCAGGCAGAGATGTAATCACGAGAAAGATATTTATAACGAGTGTTAGTACAGCGCACCTGCTTAAATCATATTGGAAAGATTTGAGCTCAGCATACATCAGCATGTGAGCATTTATCAGTTCATTTTTCGCCCAATATGAGCCAAATATGGCTTAGAAAAAAATGAAATTCTGAAAGAAATAAATATTTAGGCTACAATTATTATATAAGCTGGTTATATTGCTTGGAGGCTGCAATGTTAATTCAGCCAGTCCAACCTGTATACATTCTAATAAAAATTGGCGAAGCTGAATATTCGGGCCAGCTCCTTAGTTTATCTGAAGAAAATCTAGAATTTAAATGCGATGCATATATTGAAAAAAATATCGAGGTTTCCTTTTTCGCGAAACATTTTCGTGGCCAAGCAACCATTCAGGAAATTAAATTTGATCATTCGTTCTTTACCTACCAATTAACAATTCAAGAGATTCAATTCCAGCCTGGTTTATTGATTAATACACGTTTGTAAGATGATTAAGATCCAGAAGAGCAATGTATGAGGAAACAGGCTTTGCTAATTTATCGCAACAGTCTCTTGCAGGAGAAAAGAGTTTGATGTGCAACGGTTACATGCTGGACTTGCCAACCATAGCCGTCAAGTCAAGGGTATTTTGTGTTTCATTTTGCTTAATTCGCAAATAGCCCTTCTCCGAGAGTGGACGGGGAGCCATTTTTTCTATATTGGCAATGGGCTCAATCATGAATGGATTCCTGTCTGAGCAAGAATGACAACATTAGTTTAATCTTATTCAATTCGCAAGTAACTCTGTCATCCCCGCGCAGGCGGGGATCCTTTTTTATTGTGGCAATGTACTCAATTATGGATGGATTCTTGTCTGCATAGAAATAACAACATCCGCTTACTGCTTCGCTTAATGGACATTTATAACCAGTAAACAAAAACAAACAGGAATAACCAGACTACGTCTACAAAGTGCCAATACCAGGCAACCCCTTCAAATGCAAAGTGTCGTTCAGGCGTAAAATGACCCCGTTTACAACGAACCGTGATTACAATCAACATTATTGTACCAATGGTTACGTGTAACCCGTGAAATCCAGTGAGCATAAAGAACGTCGTACCATAAATACCTGAAGCTAAGGTTAAATTCATCTCGGTATATGCTTCATGATACTCATAACTTTGTAACGCCAGGAATGTCAATCCTAATGCAATGGTTAAAATCATTCCGAGAATTAATTGTTTTTGCTTCTGCAATTTTAAAGCCCAATGAGCCCAGGTAATGGTTACCCCAGAAGTTAATAAAATAAGTGTATTTATTGCTGCTAATCCCCAAGCTCCCATTGCTTCATGGGCTCCAGCAAAAACTTGATTGTCCGGATTAACAAGTACAGGCCAGTTTGCAACGAAATCAGGCCAAAGTGTAAAGTGGGTAATTGGATGTACTTCACCACCTAAAAGCGGAACAGACCAAAGTCGCGTATAGAACAAAGCACCAAAAAAAGCGCCGAAAAAACAAACTTCGGAAAAAATAAACCAGCACATACCCCAACGAAATGATCTATCCACTTGCTCGTCATAGACTCCTTTCGAGTTCTCATAAATTACTTGGCCAAACCAACCAAATAACATAAAAACCATGATTGCCAAACCAATGGTGAATATGTAGGGGCCATACCAGTCATTATGAAGCCAAGATGCAGCGCCCACAAGAGTAGTGGTTAACCCGCATGATGCAACCAAAGGCCAATGGCTTGGTTTAGGGATATAATAAGTACCATGTCCTCCCATTATATTTTAATCTCCTGTTTCAATAGGGTCTGTTTCCATTTCTACTACCTTGGTCAAAATAGTTTGATTTTCTGTATTCCGATGCTCCCATACTTCGTGGATGCTGCGCTTCGGTACTCAAACCCAAACCATTTTGGCTCAAACTAGCGAAATATCAATAAACCCTAATCTGTTTTTAAAGCTCTCTTTAATGGAAGAGCGTAATCTACATAAATTTGTTCAATCTGCCAATTTGATTTTCAGCATAGTTATCTTGTATAGTAATCACAAGATTGCGTTCATTCAAATGTGCAGCCTTATATTAGCCCTTGTCTGTTACATCAAATAAAGTATAGGACAATGTAACTGTCTGTACTTTTTCGGGTAAATCGGCATCCAGATGAAATAACAAAGGCATATTCATTGCTTCATGTCCATTCAATGTTTGCCGCGCAAAGCAAAAACATTCTGTCTTTTTCAGATACTTAGCAGCGATACCCGGTGTGACACTGGGTATTGCCTGAACTGTCATCTGGTGATCAGTTTTATTTTCTGCATAAAACGACAGTTTGGCTATTTCACCAGGATGTACCTTGATTTTTCGTATTTTGGGATAGAATGCCCAAGGAACACCACTATTATTTGTAGCAACAAACTCAACAGTTATTTCTCTGCTTTTGTCTACTTTAGCTTTGCTTACATCATATGCTACCGCTTCAGGATTTGTTTTACCATTAATGCCCAATGACTTACATAAACTGTTGTAAATGGGCACTAATGCAAATCCAAAGGCAAACATCCCCAACACGAGGCCGGATAATATAACGAGTAGCCGATGATGCCCTTTTTGTTTTTTCATACAGCTAACCTATAAATCTAACTTGGGCGGAGTGGTAAAAGTATGGTATGGAGGTGGCGAGGGTAATGTCCATTCTAAACCGTATGCACCTTCCCATGATCTTGCAGCAGCAATATCTTTTTTAGTACCTTTTTTCCTGATGGTAGCGATTACATTATATAAAAATAGAAGCTGTGTAAATCCAAAAATAAAGGCACCAATTGAAGAGACCATATTAAAATTAGCAAATTGCAATGCATAATCTGGGATTCTTCTTGGCATACCTGCTAAGCCTAAAAAGTGCATAGGAAAGAACGCTACATTCACTGAAATAACAGACAACCAAAAATGCCATTTACCTAACAGCTCGTTATACATATGTCCGGTCCATTTTGGAAGCCAATAATATGTAGCAGAAAATAAGGCGAAAATTACACCAGGAACTAGAACATAATGGAAATGAGCTACAACAAAATAACTATCTTGGTACTGGAAATCTGCAGGAACTAATGCCAGCATCAGTCCTGTAAATCCTCCTATGGTAAACAAAAACACAAAAGCCAACGCAAATAACATGGGTGTTTCAAAAGTCATAGAACCGCGAAACATAGTACTTACCCAGTTAAATACTTTAATGCCCGTAGGCACTGCAATAAGCATCGTGGTGTACATAAAGAATAATTCTGCGCCCAGTGGGATACCCGTTGTAAACATATGGTGTGCCCAGACAATAAATGACAAGACAGCAATACTGACTGTAGCATAAACCATAAAGTAATAACCAAATAAAGGCTTACGACTAAAGGTAGGAATAACTTCTGAGATAACGCCGAAAGCAGGTAATACGAGAACATATACCTCAGGATGTCCAAAAAACCAGAATACATGTTGAAACAATATGGGATCACCGCCACCTGCTGCGCTAAAGAAGCTGGTACCAAAATGACGATCAGCCAACATCATGGTTACCGCTCCCGCCAATACGGGCATAATTGCAATCAATAAAAAAGCGGTAATTAACCAAGTCCATACGAACATTGGCATTTTCATCAGGGTCATGCCAGGTGCTCGTAAATTTAATATCGTCGCAATGATATTAATTGAACCCATAATGGATGAAAGACCCATCATATGGATTGAAAAAATCATAAAATCGGTACTGGGAGGAGCGTATGTAGTCGATAGTGGCGCATACATAGTCCAGCCAAAGTTAGGGCCGCCGCCAGCATGAAATGTGGTTGAAAGTAATAATGTAAAAGCAAAAGGTAAAATCCAAAAACTCCAGTTATTTAAGCGTGGCAACGCCATATCTGGGGCACCGATCATCATTGGAATTTGCCAGTTCGCCATGCCAGTAAATGCCGGCATTACCACACCAAACAACATGATTAAGCCATGGAGGGTGGTCATTTGGTTAAAGAAATTGGGATCAACGAAACGATGACCTGGCTGAAATAATTCAGCCCGAATAATTAAGGCCATACCGCCAGCTAAAAAGAAACTGATCATTGCCAGCCACAAATAAAGTGTACCTATGTCTTTGTGGTTTGTAGTAAACAACCAGCGTTTTATAAATCCTAAGACGCCCTTACCCTGTTCAGGACCATGATCGTCATGTTTTTCATCGTGCGCTAATGTATAACTACTCATTGCAAACCTCCAGCTTGAACTTTATTAACCATGGTTGGTTGTTGATTAGCTTTCTGACGTTGTGTAGCAACCTCTGCGGCTTGAACTACATCATTAGTATTATTTTCCCAGGCATTACGCTCATATGTCGCAATCGCAGCAATTTCTTCATCTGTAAGTTGATCTTTATAAGGCTGCATTGCAGAACCAGCAATACCATTGAGTATTATATCTATATGTCGTGAAATAGGGTGACCGGTTGCTACAGAACTGCCTCGAAGCGCTGGGTACATAGGTGGTATGCCTCTACCGTCAGGTTGATGGCATGGAGAACAAAACTGTTCATATTTTTGCTTGCCAAAAGCAAGTAATTCATCCCGGGTCATTGTCTTCTGGGTTGCAGCAACGGCTTCCCCTTGGGCATACTGATCTTCGGTTTTTGTTTGCGTAGCAACCCACTTATCAAAATCTTCCTGATTTACTGCTTCAACAACGATAGGCATAAATCCATGATTCACCCCACAAAGCTCCGCGCATTGCCCTCTATAGGTTCCTGGTTTATCTATTGTAGCCCATGCCTCGTACATAAAGCCGGGTATAGCATCACGCTTAATGCCTAATTCAGGAACCCACCAGGAGTGAACCACATCATTTGAAGTCACTAAAAAGCGAATTTTTTTATTAACAGGTACAACCAATGGTTTATCTACTTCTAATAAATACCACTCATTTTTTTTCTGTTTATTTTGAATTTGCGCAAAAGGCGTGGATAAAGTGCTAAAGAAACTAATTCCCTGATCAAGATACTCATATTGCCATCGCCATTGATAGCCCACTACTTTTATCGTTAGTTCTGACTGTTTTGTATCATCCATACGAATTAAAACACGGGTAGCAGGTATTGCAAGTCCAACGAGAATCAAGAAAGGTATAATCGACCAGACTACTTCCAAGCGGGGATTATCATGAAATGATGCGGCCTTATATCCTTTGGATTTCCTATGATGGATCATGGAATAGATCATAACGCCGAATACAACAACCCCAATAATGGCGCAAACCGCCATACACACCATATGTAGGTAATATGCATCTTTACTGATGGGTGTGACCCCTCGATACATATTTAATTGCCAAAAATCCACGGCGAATAGTGGTTGGCTCGCAGCCCAGATACCTAGCATCGTTAATAATCTACAGATCTTTAACCTGTTTAACATCCCCATTCCTCGTCTTGTCAAGAAACCAGACTAAGCTGGCTCCAATTTATTTTTATACATTTTTTATTTTTGATCTTCCCTCACAATAATGTGAGGGCTCTATATTCAATCAATAAGACTACCACAATGAGTAGTTTCCTTCAGTTTTAGATTTACTGACCATGTATTTTACTGCCTCGATAATTTCGTTTGTTGTACATTGATCACAGCCGCCGTTTTTCGGATGATCTTTTCCATGAACAGTATTCTCAATCAATACATCCATATTTTTCGCAATCAAGGATTTCCACGCTTCTTTATCACCAATTTTAGGTGCCCCATCTTTTCCGTCATTATGGCAAACTGCACAATGCTTGTTATAAACGGCTTCACCACTTTCAGGATATTTTTTCGCACCACCAGACTTCAGATCCAATAATTGAGTACGCGTCAATGATTCATTGAGTATGAAATCAACGGCTGAAATAATGTCATTATCAGAACACGTCACGCAGGCACCTTTAACAGGCATAAAGTTAAATCCATCGATTGCATGACGATATAATCCAGTTAATCCGCTGCTTTTTAATCGTTCATACCAACTTGCCGAACTTCCCAACAAAGGAGCACTCATTGCGCCATCTTGGTGGCAAATCACGCACGCTGTATAATAAACTTGCTTTCCACGATCGAGTGAAGGAGGATCATTTGAAGGTGGTAATCCTAAAGGCTCTTCGCTCACGACTGTTTTAAGGTATGTAGCGACAGCCATTCTATCTTCGTCGGTTAGGTACATCATACTGTTACGATTTACTTCAGCCATAGGACCTGCTACTGGGCCTGCATTGTTAATGAGCTTGTCATATTTGAATACATCAGTGACCTCTTCGTGGGTTGCACTTTCCAAGCCATACTTAGTAATGTTTGGCGCCCAGTAGCCATCAATAAATCCACCGGTCAGGTAATATCTGTTCTTTGGCGCGCCGAATGGATTTAATGGTGTATGGCACATGCTGCAATGTCCTAAACCATCTACGATATATTTACCACGATTCCACTCAGGAGATCTGCCTTTTTCATATTGAAATTCATGTCCTTCAGGAAAGAAAAACAATAAGTTCCATCCCCAAAGTGTAAAGCGGGCGCCAGGAACATTAAATGGGAAAGGTAAGGGTTTGTTAGGTAAATTAACAGGCGGCAAGCTCATAAAATAAGCATAAAGAGCACGCGCATCTTCCTCGGTTATTTTAGAAAAATAGACATAAGGGAATACTGGAAAATAATTTCTGCCTTTGGGATCGCGCCCTTCTTTAAGTGCACGAATAAAATCTTTTTCAGTCCAATTACCAATACCTGTTTCTTTATCAGGAGTAATGTTGGGACTGTAAAATGTTCCGAAAGGCGTTGCGATAGGCAATCCACCTGCATAAGCGGGTGTGCCTGCTTTAACATTTGTATGACAGGAAATACAATCTCCCATCTTTGCCAAATATTCTCCACGCTCAATTAAAGTCTGTTGCTCACCTGTGGCTGGAGCAGTAGGTGGATAGACAGGATAATATCCATCATGAACTTGTAATTTCTGTTGGGCAGGTGCAGCATTTTCTGCATGTAATAATTGACCTGCTAGACCAAGCACCGTCAATGTTGCAGTGACGATTAGCTTTCTTAGTAACAAAGAGCCCACGCTCCCTCCTATTTGTTCTTATTTTGTACGCTTCTCTTGCGGAGACAGAATAATCGACGCATTTTATACTCCACAACGCATAAGTTGCAATGTTATAATCGCTATCTTTGATTTTTTTTATATCGTGATTATGTTTGTTTATCTTAATGGCTTGTTTTTAGGCTTATCCTTGATCATCGCTCTAGGGCCACAAAACGTCTTTTTGATTAAACAAGGTGCACAAAAAAATCATGCGATTCTTTCTGCGGTTATATGCTTTATCTGTGATTTTATTTTAATTTGCTCTAGTATTGCAGGCTTGCATGAATTGCTTCAGCTTCGCCCGGTTTTGCAAATATGGATGATGGTGTTGGGTACACTTTTTTTACTTTTTTATTCCGCGAAAGCATTAACCAACGCATTTTCCAAGCAATCAGAAGACGCAGAAAATGGACATCCACCACGCAACAGGACCCAAATCATTCTCTTAGCCTTAGGGTTTAGTATACTTAACCCGCACGCTATTATTGATTCACTGGTCATTATAGGTGGGGGCAGCAGCGGATATCCAGACAAAGAACATATTTTTTTGCTGGGTGTGCTCACATCAAGCTTTATCTGGTTTAGTTCATTAACATTTACCGCACGATATTTTTCCGACGTTTTAACAAAAGCAAACGTATGGAAAGGAATTGAACTAATTAGCGGCCTGCTCATGGCTTTTATAGGTATTAAACTCGGTACAGATTGTTTAAGCTTAATTTCAGAAATAATTGGGAAATCAATTTAATAGAAAGGGCCAATCAGTGTGTCGCCAATTGACCCAGTGGAATGACACATAGCAAGTCCAACCTCGCAACGCGAATATCTCATAATCATTTATTCATGTCAATCAGAAGCACTTGGCAAAAAGGCATTTTCCATTGTTGTTCTAACGCACTTCAGTTAAACTCAAGCTTTTATAAATATTGAGCAATACATGTTTTACGGCGACACCATCCAAGAAACACGACAAATGTTTTTTTCCAGTTGGGAAAAATACCAACATCAAAAACTGCTATCACCCTTAGAAAATGAAATTGTGCAAGTGATATTGGCTCACCCTGAGTACCATAAGATACTTGAGAATCAGAATAAATTTCAGCAGCAATCTTATTTTCCCGAGTCAGGGGAAGCAAATCCATTCCTGCATATGGGACTTCATCTTGCCATTAGAGAGCAAATCGCTACTGACCGTCCTGTAGGGATTCACGAAATCTATAAAAATTTAATTAAAAAATACAATGATCCATTATCTGTAGAGCATTTAATGATGGAGCAATTAGCCGAGTGTTTGTGGCTCTCACAAAAAAATAACATGCCCCCTGATGAACAGCAGTATCTGCAAACATTAGCCAGCCTTTGAATTATTTTTCAGTAGAAAAGCGGGTGAAAAGTGAACTCTCAAAACCTTAACTTCTCATACCGCGGATAAAGCCTGATAACATTCTGTCATCCCTGCAAAGGCAGGGAGGTGGATTCACATTTGACTGAAATTTTACCCTTTTGTGAGGGATCACTCAGGCATAAAGTATAGTACGTAGGAGAATGGCAGTAATGCTAACCCTCCTTCATCAACAGAAAAGATGAGTTTTCTTTATGCCCTGCTAAATCATCGTGCTGTTCTGTTTGATACTCAAGGATATCTCCAGGCTGACACTTGAGATAAGCACAAATCGCTTCCAATGTCGCGAAGCGTATTGCCTTAGCCTTGCCATTTTTTAAAATAGACAAATTCGCTTCAGTAATCCCTATTGCCTCTGCCAACTCCTTAAGCCGGCATTTGCGTTTTGCCATCATTACATCCAAATTAACAATAATTGACACGAAAATATTCCTTAAATTGTTAATTGCGTTTCTGATTTTAGTTGATGTGCTTCTTGGATAATCCAGGAAGCAACTAAAATGATAAAAGCCGTAATTAAAGTAGATAAATTCGCTGAATTCAAGGTAATACTGGCAATGCGTTCACCTTTAGGATTATTAAAGGTAAGTGCTGCAGTCATTAAAGGTTGATAAAATAGCTGCACGACCTCCCCCAAAATCATGTAAATACTTACTTGTTTAATTAATTTGATATTTTCCTCCTCAAACAGGTTTCCCTTTTCAAAAAGCCAAAATAGTTTGGCTAATTTATGGCAGATTAAAATAGTAATGGTCAACGGCATCCATTCGATCGCCAATATGACGACCCGATGCATCCAGGAAAAATGAGAGGGGTCACGAATTTGTTCTGCAGAAATTAAAGAAGACCAGGATCCTATATAACACATCCAATCGAACTCAAATAAGATTAAGAACGTTGTAGTTAAAGGAATAAGCCAACAAAGAGTACGAAATAGCAGGTAAAGAATATGACTGGTGTTTTTTATTTTTTTCATGATAAATACCTATTGATAAATTCCTGTTAAATTATAACAAAAATTTATCGTTTATCAATAAAAATATATTCAATTATAGATATTAATTCATGTGCTGCTCTCCACAATGATATAACAGCTAACAACCGAGGAGAGCCTAATAATAGTTCTAAATAGTATTTCAACTGAATGTGAGTGATGTATTTGGTGCTAACCTATCAAGTTTTTCTTGCAAAAGACTTAGATTTTTAGGTACAACGATAAATTGGTAGTTATCATTTTGGAAGTTAACAGGAGCGGCGCCTACTTTAAGGTAACGTGCATTATTGCGTTTTTCCACCGTAAATCTATTTTCCGGTCTCTGATCAAAATCAATACAACCAGACTCTTCAAGGAATGATAGCGCCGCAATTGTTTTTGGATCAACCATTGATACAGACCAAAACTTTTGGGTGCGGATATGCGGAAAAGGTCTCGTATAACTTCCTTCCCCACTAACAATGACCAAATCCTGAATGTGTTTATCATTTGGAAAATGCTCTTTAATTAAAGCAAAAGCTCTTTCAAGTTGCTCTCCTTCTAAACGCACTTTTTCTTTATTGGTAAAATACTTCTCTAAATGAGCTTTATTAATTGCTTTTATAATAATCGCTATTTGATTAGAATCTTCAGAGGACTTCACCTCATAAATTAAACTGCCTCCAAATTGGACAAAACCTGAAAGCTTTAATTGAGCATTTTTTCCTTTTACATCCTCTTTATCGAGAATAACTCTAAGATCGATTGGAAATTCTGGACTACTGGATTGAAAATAAAGTGCAAACTCATTAGTCATCGGCAAATCACAAAATTGATTTAGCATACTCTTAATCTCATGAAAATCTTTTTGATCTTGAGATGCAATGAAGTCTATGATAGAAAAATTATCACCAGAATTATTTCTGCTATAGGTGATTACATCTTTATCCTCTTCGGAAGGCGGTTCTTTGAGCATTTGCAAATCCTGAATGGGATGCACTACTTGTTGACCAACAAGGACTTTAATATAGCTACAACGAATATTATGTAATCCTGTTCTGATAATAACAGAATTGACCTCTTGAGAATGCATATCTTCTGTAGGAAGTTGAAAATTAATTTTAGTATTATTAAGAAATTCAGGATAAGCAACATCGGTAATAATGAATGTAGATTGATTGGTCTCGTCATTAATTTTTTCTTCAAATTTAATGAGATTGTAGTTATTTTGTAATAAGGTTAAACGTCTTCTTATTTCTATTGCCTTAGGGTCTGAGGTTGTTAAAGGATGTGCAGTCCTCAAATCAGTTAACGCCCCATCCTCATGGGAACGACTCGTTGATTCGCCTATGTTAAATCCACTTTCAGTTAATCCCATTAATTGATTGATTCTGATTTTAACATCGGTAATCGCCGAAGAACCATCCGCAGTCATCATGGAAATGAGTTCAATAATTGATTTCATAAAATGTTACCCTCGCCTTTGTTTAAAAAATAAAAACCCCAAAACTTGAGCAAATAATATTTAAATTAGATTAAAAAATGAATATCTATTCAAAAAATATTCCATATATTTTTAACTACAGCAATACATACCTAAAACCGATTCTTTTCTATGAAAAGAAATTTCATTACAAAAATCAGCACAAAAATCAAAACCCATTGTGACTTTACCCAATACACTAAGACATAGGGCTGGGTATCTTGACTAAAATCAGTTAACATGGAGCATTAAATAACAAATTCGTGTTTCCTATATGGCTGATCAAGAAAAAGAAACTCATTTTGGTTACTCTACGGTTGCCTGGGATGAGAAAGAAAAGAAAGTAGCAGAAGTTTTTCATTCCGTAGCAAAAAACTATGATGTGATGAATGATTTAATGTCTTTAGGTATCCACCATCTGTGGAAACGCTATACCGTAGAGCGTAGCCAAGTACGCCCTGGACAATTTGTTTTGGATTTAGCAGGAGGCAGTGGGGATCTAACCCGTTTGTTATGCAAAAAAGTCGGCGATTCAGGCCGTGTTGTTCTAGCGGATATTAATTCTGCCATGCTTAATGTAGGACGTAATCGCCTATTGGATGAAGGCTTATATAAAAACATTGATTACGTACAAGGTAACGCACAATGTCTTCCTTTTGCTGATAATAGTTTTCATTGCATTACCATGGGATTTGGCTTAAGAAATGTGACGGATAAGGAAGAAGCGCTTCGTTCGATGTATCGTGTATGCAAGCCCGGTGGAAAATTAATGATTCTTGAATTCTCAACCCCCACATTTCCCGGCTTAAAACCTATTTATGACTGGTATTCGTTTAATATTTTACCTAAAATAGGAGGGTTTATTGCGCAAGACAAAGCCAGTTATCAATACCTTGCTGAATCCATACGCATGCACCCGAATCAAACCAAACTAAAAGAAATGATTGAACATGCGGGATTTGAAGATTGTCATTATGATAATCTAAGCGGCGGCATAGTTGCCTTGCACATTGCCTATAAATATTGAGTGCATTATGTTAAAAAAATATTCTCTAAAGGCGCTTCAAATAGCCATTAACAAAGCCGCAAGACTGGATGAACACATGCCGGCCAAGCTGCAAGCGCTTGATAATAAAACTCTTGAGATGATTATAAGCCCGTTAAATGTCAATTTTTTTATCCTTTTTAAAGACGGGGAAATCATCTTGCTGGATAGCTACGATAGAGGAGCAGACACAATCATTCATAGCAATCCTTTAGGTTTAATCAGGCTAAGTTTATTACCTGCATCTAAGGCACGCTCTTTATTTAATGATAAGATCCGCATGACTGGCGATACCGAATTAGGGCAACACGTAAAAAAACTGTTTGATGAAATGGATATCGATTGGGAAGGGCATCTGGCTCACTTTACCGGTGATGTGGTTGCTCATCAGATTGGTTCTTTTGTCCGTAAAGGAATGGCATTCAAAAAGAGATTGGATGATTCCATGCGTCAAAATATGTCTGAATACTTGCAAGAAGAGTTGCGACTGTTTCCTACAAAATATGAACTGGAAGATTTTTTTGTTGAAGTCGATGAGTTATCCTTAAGTGTCGAGCGCTTGCAGGCTCATATAAATCAACTAATAAGCCGCTATGAAATCCATTAAAAAACTCATTCGTCTTATCCATATCAATTACATCCTGGCCAAAAATGGGCTAGATAATGTAGTAGTGTCGTTAAGATTGTTTGCACCCCTCCGGTTTATTGTATATTTAAATCCCTGGAACTGGTTTCGCAAAGAACAGCTAACACACGGTGAAGCACTTCGTAAGTCATTGGAAGAGCTGGGGCCCATTTTTATCAAATTCGGTCAAGCACTTTCTACACGTCCTGATATTTTACCTCTAGATATAGCAATTGAACTCAGCAAATTACAAGATAAAGTTCCGCCATTCTCCAGCGAAAAAGCAATGGCGATTATTGAAAAGGTCTATGGTTTGTCGCCTTATGAAGTTTTTGCCGAATTTGATTCAATCCCCTTGGCATCGGCCTCTATGGCGCAAGTACATGCGGCAACCTTGAAAACAGGGGAAGAGGTGATTGTCAAAGTGCTTCGACCTAACATGCGACGCATTATTGAGCAAGACTTGAGCATTATGCATACTATTGCAAAATGGGCGGATCGCTATTGGCCTGAGATTAGACGTTTAAAGCCCAAGGAAATTGTAACAGAGTTTGAACACACCTTACTTGATGAGCTCGACTTGTTAAGAGAAGCAGCCAATGCCGCTCAATTAAGGCGTAACTTTGAACATTCCCCCATATTGTATATTCCCGAAGTATATTGGGACTATTCCCATTCCAACGTCATGGTACTCGAACGAATCCATGGCATACCTGTATCCGATATAGCCAGTTTACAGGCTCATGGGGTTGATATCAAAAAACTGGCTGAACGCGGCGTAGAAATTTTCTTTACGCAAGTATTTCGTGATTGTTTTTTTCATGCAGACATGCACCCAGGAAATATTTTTGTTTCTTATAAAAATCCCAAAGAACCGCAATATATCTGCATCGATTTTGGGATCATGGGCACATTAAACGATAATGACAAACGGTATTTAGCTGAAAATCTCTTAGCTTTTTTTAATCGCGATTACCGACGTGTAGCCGAGTTGCATGTTGAGTCCGGTTGGGTTGCCCGTGATACCCGGGTTGATGAATTTGAAAGCAGTATTCGTACCGTATGCGAGCCTATTTTTGAACGACCTTTAAAAGATATTTCATTTGCGCAAGTTGTATTGCGCCTTTTTCAGGTTGCTCGACGCTTTCATATGGAAGTACAACCCCAATTGGTTTTATTGCAAAAAACATTGCTTGCGGTAGAAGGTTTAGGACGTCAACTCTACCCGGATTTGGATTTATGGGCCACTGCCAAACCCTTTCTCGAAAAGTGGGTGAGAGATCAAATCGGCCCCAAAGCATTCTTTACGCAATTAAAAAAGAATCTACCCTTTTTTGCGGAACAATTACCGCATATGCCCAAACTGCTCTTTGATTTTCTAGAGCTTAAAAAAGAAGAATTAATAATAAATAAAGAGCGTGCTAATGCACAGTCAGAAAATGAAAAACCAGCAGTACACTGGAACAGCGTTGCAATTGGTGCAGGACTTTCTTTTCTTTTAGTAAGCCTGCTGGACTATTTGCATTTTATCCACCATAAACAGCTCGCTCCTCTGGCTCTTGCCGGGGCTATTTTAACGGGGCTGTTTGTACTTTTTAACCGTAGTGCGAGGAACTAACATGGGACTAAGCGGCATCAGCCCTCTTTCATTATTATTAATTCTGGTTATTGTTATTGCTCTTTTTGGTACTTCCAAATTAAAAACTATAGGCACAGATCTTGGTGAGGCAATTAGAAATTTCCGCAAGGCCTTGAATGAAGAGCAAACAAATGAACCACCAAAAGAGGATAATAAATCCTTATGAGCGGTGGTGAACTTCTGGTCATTTTTATTGTTGCCCTTATTGTATTTGGGCCTAAGAAACTTCTCATGCTGGCAACACATTTGGGGTTATTAATAAGAAAACTGAACCAGCTCAAAGCCCAGGCCGCTTTGATCTGGCAACAGCAGCTTAATGCTCTGCAGTTGCAAGAAAATCAACGCAAGGCAAAAGAAGCAGATGAGCAATATAAAAAAGAAGAACAAGCACCTTAAATTTATTCTTACTGAGGCTTCGCACTGAGGGTATCGTCAGTTTATCTTCCTACGTCCCGCGGCTTGTCCGCGGGATCTAGAAAGTTTGCAATAAAACTGGATCCCTCAGAGTTTGGCCTCTGCTTCCCGTTGGGGGCTCATCGATTGAAGTATTTTAAAATATAGGCAGCATAGTTCACTGTTCAAATTTTACAATATTTTTATTGTTCAAATCCTGCCATAACTTTTCTGCAACCGGACCGCGGGCTGGTTTTTGCAATCGTATTGCACCCATGGTAATTAATCGTCTATCAAAATGATTTCCTTGCAAGCACTGCAGTCGACCATCTGCTAATTCTTGGGTAATCATATGTAATGGCAACCGCCCCCAACCAAGGCCTGCCACGATAATATCTTTTTTGGCCATAACATCGCTTACTGTCCAGCGGCGCGCATGCTCAACAACCCCAAATGAAAAATCAGACTGTGATGAATCGCGCAGAATAACTTGCATGCATTCAGAAAGAGTATCCAGATCGTCTAATTGTTTGCCGTAATAATGGATAAATTCAGGAGATGCTACTGCGATTAGGAACTCAGAACGCAGCGGTATCACTTCGACGGCCTTCTTGGTGATCAAATTTTCGCTAATAATTAAGTCTGCTTGATTTCTTAATAAGCGCTCACAAGCACCGCCAAGTGATTCTGTTAGAAAATGAAATTGTGTATTAGGAAAACTGTAAATCCAATGCCGTAATAGATTTTTCAAGCTTGCTAAAGGGAAAAAAATATCGATAGCAATCGTAATATCGCTTTCCGCCTCGGACTGGAGCTGTTCTGCAAATTGGCTAATGTTCTTCCAATGGCCAATTAAAGACTGAGCGCGACAAAACAGTTTTTCTCCTTCTGCCGTTAATACAGGTCGATAGTGGCTGCGATCAAACAATACCAAATTGAGTTGTTCCTCCAGCTTTTTTATCGACGAAGTGATTGCCGGTTGGGTTTTAAATAAAGCGCGCGTTGCCGCGTTAAACCCACCGTATTCAACGACAACAACAAAAACGCGCAGGGCATCAAAATCAATATCCATAAATTTATATTATAGAGTTTATTAAAACTTAATATTATCAATTTATAAAGATTTTGCCTAATCTGTTTACTCCAATGGAAAACGTAGCCTGGGTGGCAGTGAAGCGGAACCCGGGTTGCGACTCTAACTCCCACGCCCTGGGTTTCGCTTCGCTGCACCCAGGCTACAAGGAAAGCAATTGGAGGCAAAATATGTCAATGAGGTCCGTTCAAAAGACAACAACTGCATTATTAAACTTATTATTCAATCAAAGACGAGTTAGTGAATTAACCGAAAAACAGTGCTCTGGAATTTTATGTCCTGAATGCACGCGCCATCCACAGCAAAAAATTCAACAAGCAGTCACTGAGCAAAGAATACTTACTTTAATTCTTCCTGCCTTCCCCGCAAAATCAGCCAACAGGCAGAAAACTCTGTCAGAGAAACCCGATCGAGGTGAAATTATTGGCTTAAGCAATCTGAACCAACTCTGTCAAAGCATGCAGGAAGTTTATCCAGTAGGGGTAAAGTTAATTATTTGTTCTGATGGTCGTGTATTTAATGATTTGGTTTTAGTGAATGATTTGCATGTGGATGTGTACCAAAAAGGAATTCAACACATCATTGCGGATTATCAACTAAACCATTTAGCAACTTTTTCACTTGATGATGTCTATCCCTATCATAACTATCAAATCATGCGTGAATCATTAATGATCGAGTTTGGACAATCTTTAGGCGAATTAAAAAAACATATAGCAACCGCACAGAGTGCGCGTTATCAATTTAATGGTATTCATCGTTTTATTGTTGAAGATCAACTTGCCTTGAAGCCAGGACAAACGAAAAACAGAATACGTCAGGAAGCCAAACACATTGCTTATGAGGTAATCCGCCGCTCGAATGCATGGTCACAATTGCTCGCCCATTATTTTCCCCAATCCGTACGTTTATCGATTCACCCGCAACCTTGCGGCTCAGAAAAAATGGGAATTCACTTTCTTCCTGTAACAAATCGTTGGAGCACTCCCTGGCATAGTGTTTTACTTAAAAACGCGCAAGGATGGCAATTAGTAAAAAGAGAGGACGCGGAGCGGCTGGGAGCTCGATTAAATGATGATCATTATGTCTTGGAGGCATGCTAATGAATAATGCAAAATTATTTACCCCCTATCTGATCCAAGCAGAAACAAATGCAAATTTGACTGCTCTACCGTTAAAAAAGCTTTTAGATCAGGTAACTCATCATAAAATTGTCCTTTTACGTGGTTTCAAACCTCTTGAGCGCGATGCGTTACTTAATTATTGCCAAAGCCAAGCACAATTACTTTCCTGGGATTTTGGGCCGGTAATGGAAATGAAAGTAGACAAACAGCCCAAAAACTATTTATTTACTGAAGGGGATGTCCCCTTGCACTGGGACGGAGCTTTTCATCAAGAGCCTCGTTTTTTATTCTTTAATTGTCTGCAAGCACCTAAGGTTGGAAACGGTGGCGAAACCGTATTTGTAAACACTGAGACGGTTTGGAAGACCGCAAGCGAATCACAAAAAAATGAATGGCAACACTATTCTCTCTCATTTCATACTGAGAAGTTAGCACATTATGGGGGGGCCATTACGCGTCATTTAATCAATATTCATCCCGATACGAAACAGGTGATTTTACGCTTTGCTGAACCTGTAGGGGAAGATTATTTAAATCCTGTACACGTCAAAATAATTGGTAAAAGCGAGGACGAATCACATGCTATTTTATCCTCTTTAAGCCAGAGCATGCGAATCCCTCAACACCTCTACCAGCACGAATGGCAAGAAGGTGATTTTTTACTCGCGGATAATTTCTCGCTTTTACATGGCCGCAATTCATTTCACTACCATAGTCCAAGACATTTAAGAAGGATCCAAATATTATGAAATCCTATACGTTAATGCAGCTCAAGCAAACGACAACTCCAGAGCAATTCAGTCATCACTTACGGGAAATGGGGGAGCTATTCTGGTGGGACCCCGGGAAATTTTTTGTTATCACCTCTTATCAACTAGCCAAACAAGTGCTCACAAGCGAAGATTTCAGTTGTGACCGCTCGCCTTTTTTTATCTCCCGTATGCCCGAAATGAATTTGTCATTAATCACTGATTTTTTCAAAGTGGTTAGTCAAATGATGGTGATGAGTGATGCGCCAGAGCATACGGACCGCAGACGAATTTGTTATCATGGACTGAGTACCCATTGCCTCGAACAGTTAAAGCCATTGATTCAGCGCACCATAGCAAATTGTCTGGCTGAATTTACTGAAAATCAACCTTTTGATTTTGTAAGCCAACTTGCCCAAAACATTCCCTCAGTAACACTTGCAGAATTGTTTGCAATTCCGGACAGTGAACGTAATGATTTTTATCATTGGTCTAATAATATGACCCAGTTTTTTGGCGGCTCAACCAGTTATAAAGATGAAGATGGCATCAAGGTAAATCATAGCGCCCAACAATTATATAATTACTTTTCTGATCTCATGACGCACCGCCGGCTAAAGCCTGGGAAAGATTTTTTAAGTATCTTGTTGGAACATCAAGCTCATTTTGGATTAACTGATGATGAAATCATTTCCCAGGCCATTATGATGCTGGTTGCAGGTCAAGTAACAACGACCGATCAACTGTGTAATAATTTATTTATTTTGCTTAATGAGCCAGGACTCTGGAAGCAGATAAAAAGTAACATCGATGCTCTTGATGTATATATTGAGGAATGCAACCGTCTTGATCCGGCAGTAACTTTTATTTTTCGAGTCACTAAAAATGAAACCATGCTTGGTGATCAGCTGATTGAAAAAGGGAAGGTAATTTTTATATCAACGCATGCAATTAATCGTGACCCGTATTATTTTAATCATCCAGACACGATAACGCTCGAAAAAAAGCAAAAAACGCAGCATTTCAGTTATGGTTATGGAAGTCATTTTTGTCTTGGTGCAAAATTGGCGCGTATTGAAATGCGCTATATTTTTAAAGCCCTGTTGACACAATTCCCTTCTTTATGCCTTGATGCAAGCAAACCTGCCCAAAGAAAGCATCATAGTTTGTCTTTTTCAGGATTTGAACATATGTATTTAAATACCCATTAGGATGTTTATAATAGGCTTATGAATTGTAAAATTGTAGCCTGTTGAAAACATAGCCGCACTTCCAGTAAGTTACCTACGTCCCGCGGCTTGTTCGCGGGACGTAGAGAAAAGTCAAAAATCATTAACTTAATCGTATTCGGCTGCGCCCAGGCTATTTATATTCCTCTAGGGACAAACCTATGCGCCAGCAAAAAAGCCTATCAAAAGATGCTGCACTCAAATTCATCATCCTCATAGGTGTTGTAAGTCTCTTTGCGGATATGACTTATGAAGGGGCACGCAGTATCACCGGACCCTATTTGGCATTATTAGGTGCTAATGCTGCTGTTGTGGGATTTGTGTCCGGTTTTGGCGAACTATTAGGCTATGCACTACGGATGGTTTCCGGTTATCTCGCTGATCGTACCCATAAATATTGGACCATTACTATTTTTGGCTATACCTGTAATTTATTAGCTGTTCCTTTGTTAGCAATAGCAGGGCATTGGTGGGTGGCTGCCGTGCTCATCATCACTGAGCGAGCAGGTAAAGGCATTCGCATGCCTGCGCGCGATGCCATGCTTGCCCATGCAGGACATCAAAAAGGAATGGGTTGGGCTTTTGGCTTACATGAAGCACTAGATCAAACAGGCGCTATGTTAGGCCCTTTAATTCTTGCCCTAGCGCTTTATTTTAAAGTGGAATATCGTTACTGTTTCGCCTTACTGTTAATACCCGCGTTGTTTGCCTTAAGCACTTTATTGCTATCACGATGGCTCTATCCACGCCCGCAAGATTTGGAAGTACATCACGATACCTTGGAAGTCACTGGGATGAGCATGAATATAGCTTTTTGGATATACTTATCAGGAGCAGCACTTATTGCTGCAGGCTATGCTGATTTTCCATTAATCGCTTACCACTTTCAAAAGAAAGATCTTTTATCTCCGCTTTGGATTCCAATTTCTTATGCCATAGCAAAAGGATTTAATATAGTAAGCGCCCCGCTCCTTGGACATCTTTATGATCGTTATGGCTTTATTATTTTAGTCATCGTTTCTTTGTTAACCTGTTTCTTTGCTCCCTTAGTCTTTTTTGGTAATTCCAGTCTGGCTTTATTCGGTGTTATTTTATGGAGTATTGGCGTATGCGCACATGAATCGCTAATGCGTGCAATCGTTGCCGGTATGATCCCCAAAGAAAAACGTGGTTCGGCCTATGGAATTTTCAATACCGGGTTTGGTATTTTCTGGTTTTTAGGTAGTGTTGTAATGGGAGTGCTCTACGATATTTCTATTACTGCCCTAGTGATTTTTTCGATTGGAATCCAATTGCTGGCGATTCCTCTCTTGGGTATTGTCATGAAAAAATTGAAATAACCAGAGAGAAGTCCTGAGAAATTCTCCGCCGGAAAATGAGGTATCAATTTTTATTTTTGTTCCGCCAAACTCCTTAAATGCTCATCTGATAAACGAAATTGCAACAAATCCGTACGTGGATGAGCGCCTATAAATTCATAGAATTCAATGGCTTTTTTATTCCAAGTAAAGGCATGCCCTTCCATACGACAACATTCCTTCTCAATTGCCAACTGCGCAAGATTAGATAACAATGCCGTACCCAGGCCATAATTTCGATAAGGTTCATCTACAAATAGCTCTTCAACATAAAGAACAGGTGCTCCAGATGGAGCGGAATAAGAGAAAAAATATAAAGCATAACCCGCGGGATTTTTCTTATGTTCAGCTAATAAAATATAAAAATATTTATTTCGACCAAAACCATGAGATTCAATTTTGTCCAGGGTCAAATTAATCTCTTCAGGTTTCTTTCTTTCATATTGGGCAAGCTTCTTGATTAAACCAAAAATTTCTTCTTTATCTTTTTTCTTAGCAATTCGAAAAGTAAATTCCATATTATCCCCTTCACAACCTAAAACCTTAATCAAAGCGATTTACGGGTTGATGACAATAAGGTGCTTTATGATGTTTGGCATAATAATCCTGATGGTATTCTTCTGCTGGCCAAAATGATTGTACTGGCAAAAGGCGAGTCGCAACTTGATAGCCTCTTTTTTGCAGCATTTGGATTAAGGTTTCCGCTTCTTCCCATTGTTCCTGATTATAATAAAATACCGCACTCTGGTATTGCTGACCTATATCTGGACCTTGTCCCGATTTTTGTGTGGGATCGTGGATTTCAAAAAAACGTTTTAGCACTTGGTGGTAGTCAGTTTTAGCTTTATCATAAATAACGCGTACTGCTTCATAATGCCCTGTATTGCCCTGACACACTTGGTCATAACTGGGTTCTGAAGTAACACCACCTGTATACCCCACTTCAACACGAAGAACTCCGGGGATTTGCTTTAAAAAGTGATCGACTCCCCAAAAACATCCACCAGCCATTATTGCTTCTTCAGTATCCAACACCTGACTGTCTGCAACAAAATCAATGGAGGCAGAATTGACACAATGACGCAAATTCTTTTGGGTAAAATACTCTCCAGTAAAGACATGACCTAAATGTGCGTCACAGCGCGAACAGAGGATTTCCGTACGTTGGCCATCACGATCTGGGAGCTGTTTCACTGCATGAACGATATTATCATCAAAACTTGGCCAGCCACACCCGGAGCTGAATTGGCTTGACCCACGAAATAAGGCCAAACCACAACGTCTGCATAAATAAGTCCCTTGCGTTATGACAACATTGTATGCCCCAGTATGAGGATACTCTGTGGCTT
Organism: Legionella bozemanae; assembly: GCF_001648595.1. Taxonomy (GTDB): domain Bacteria; phylum Pseudomonadota; class Gammaproteobacteria; order Legionellales; family Legionellaceae; genus Legionella; species Legionella bozemanae. Next base: position 21,708 of record NZ_LBAW01000017.1, read on the forward strand.
TATCACAGATTATCCTTTTTGCTAAAGGGGTTAAACTGGCAGTTTTATCAAGATAATCATTCATGATACCTACCTATGTTGTCCTTGGCAGATTTTATCTGCTAAATAACCTATAGCTCCTGCATAATAGATGGAATTATTATAATGTAAAATCATCTTATAGTTCGGGAAGGTCAAGAAAGTTGGTCCGCCTAATGGTTGAACAATACTCGCTTGCAGATTTTGGAAAGGCAATAACTCGCCCTCTTCGGTACGCACACCCATCGCATTCCATTCACTCACAGGTTTTACAATATTTTTTCCTTCCATAGCCATATCAAATTTACGAGGTAATTTGACTTGGATTGCCCAGGGTTCACCTGTTTGCCATCCATTTTGTTTCATATAATTTGCAATTGAAGCAAAGACATCCGGTTTACTTCTCCAAATATCCTTTCGCCCATCACCATCATAATCAACAGCGTATTTCACCCAGCTTGAAGGTAAAAATTGCGGCTGACCTGAGGCGCCGGCCCACTCACCTTTAAAATCAGCGAGACTCACATGTCCCTCACTCAGGATGTGCAAGGCAATAAATAATTCTTTACGGAAAAAATCCTTGCGATTGGAGTCATATGCCAAGGTAGCTAACGCTTTCACTACAGGGAAATTCCCCATATAAGTACCATAACTGGTTTCCATTCCCCAAAATGAAACGATGAAGCAAGGGTTTACTCCGTATTGCTTGGCTACAGCTTCTAATACTGCCTGATTCTTTTTGAATTCCTTGCGTCCTATAGCAATCCTGTAATTATCAACACGTGTGTTGCGGTATTTAATGAACGTGAGACGATGTTCTGGTTGAGAACGTAAAAATCCTTTAATTTGATGACTTGGCTCATGGATTCCTGCAAACGCCTCATCAAAAACTTCTGGTGATATTCCTTGTTGCAAGGCTTCTGCTCTAACTCCAGCGACCCAAGCATTCCAATTCTGTTGTGCGAAGGCAACATGATGTACCAGAACGTATGCGATTATCGCAAGTCCCCATTTTTTCATAGCCTTTCCCCCTGATTTTTTATTACCTTGATTGCCATCTCAATATTTAAAGATAGACCATTTATCATAAAACAAGTAGCCTCGTGGTAGCCTGGGTAGCGCGTAGCGAAACCCAGGAAATTTGTACAACGCAGTTACCCGGGTTTCGCTACGCGCTACCCAGGTTACAGTAAATACAGGCTACTACGAAAGGAGATTATACAGTGAGTATTAAAGCGCTTCCATAAATGCTGTTAAATCTGCCTTTTCTTCTTGAGTTAACTGTAATTGCAATACCAAGTTAAAAAACTCTACAGTATCTGCCAAAGTTAACAAACGGCCATCATGTAAGTAAGGTGGAGAATCTTTAATTCCTCTCAAAGGAAATGTTTTTATAGGCCCATCACCAACCGCTTTCATGCCATTAATCATTTGTGGTTGATAGAATCGTTCGGTTTGTAAATTATGCATGGTGTTGTCAGTATAGTAAGGAGGAGCATGACACGTAGCACATTTTGCCTTACCAAAAAACAACTCCTGCCCACGTAACTCTGCTGGGCTCGCTTTAGCGGGATCCAATTTACCTTCCCAGGTCAATTTAGGTGCGGGAGGAAAATCAAGAATTTCCTGAAACTCAGCCATGAAGTGAACTTGGCTGCCACGCTCCAGAATATTAACGCCTTTTTTAGTCGCAATTACCGGATCTCCATCAAAATAGGCTGCTCTTTGTTCAAACTCAGTGAAGTCTTCTATTGTTTTTAATGCACGCTGAGATCCAAATAACCTTTGGATATTCACGCCACGTAATGTTGGCGTATTGATTCGATGACGAAACTCCTGGGGTCTAATATCACCAACCAAATGGGTTGCTTTATTCGTATGACCATTCGCATGACAATCAAAACAAGCTACTCCACGACTGGGTCTTACAGTACGGCGGTCTTCAGTCTGGTTAAATTGTTGTTGTGGGAATGGAGTAACTAGCAGACGCAAACCTTCCAGTTGTTTGGGATTCAATAGGCCGTTAAACAATTCATAATAATTTTCAATGGTAACCAGTTTACCTTGGGAAACATCGCCAAGATCAGGTCTGGTAGTTAAAAAAATCGGCGCGGGATGAGGTGGTAAAAAATGATCGGGAATATCAAAATCCAAATCAAATCGTGTCAAATCTCTGTCTTCTTGTTTTTTAATTTCATTAATAGAAAATTTGGGAAAGAGCATCCCTCCCTCAGGATGATTAGGATGGGGCAATGGTAAGAAACCCTGAGGGAAAAGGCCTTTGTTTTTAATCTCCTCTGGGCTCATTTTGGCAAGCTGGTCCCATGTTACTCCCTCTGGCAACTTCACTCGAACTCCTTCTTGCACAGGTTTGCCATTAGACATCTTTGCTGTTTGAGAAGGCTTATTACTCAAATCATAACGTTGTTTTAACAGTTCTTGCTGCCGCTCATTAATCGCTTGTTTTTCGCTGCTCATACGCTGCAAAATGCTTGCAAAAGTCTCATGAATCACTACAGGTAAATAACTTGAAGGTACTGATGCACTAGAAGACGACGTATTAGAAGGATTAGTTTGTGGCAGAACTGTGTCAGCAAAAGCAAAAGAACAAATGCCTGATATTAAGACCATCACTCCCAAAGATTTTTTTAACATACGCAAATCCATTTAGATGAAAAGAATTTTTTCATCATAAAATACTTATAAATTCAGTGCAATAGAATCAAAAAATTCAGATCTCTGTAATCTGGAAGCAACACAACAAAACCCCAAATAATAAATTTTTAAGCCTGATTCGTGTTCTGTTGACAATTCGCTAGATTAAGCCAAAATACTGTGTGATTTTAGAATTTAGCTTTAAAACACCATACCTATTTTTTATGAAACCGAATCATCTATTAAAAATTATTCTAGCCAGCGCCTCTCCAAGACGTTTGCACATTTTGCAAGAACACGGTTTGCCTGCTGTGGTTATGCCTGCCAACATTGAAGAAATTCAACAAAAAGACGAGGAAGCTAAAATATATGTCACACGACTTGCTAGAGAAAAAGCACAGACTATTTTGGCACAAGTCGAAACAGGTACCGCAGACATCATTCTAGCAGCAGATACTACAGTAGCCTACCAGGATCAGATTTTAGAAAAACCCCGCGACCATCAAGATGCATATAGAATGTTAAGCATGTTAAGCGGCCATTCTCATGAGGTCTATACAGGCTATGCGCTAATTTTTCTACCAGACCAACAGTGGTGGATTGATTGTGTCACCAGCAACATTACATTTCACACACTTACAGAGCAACAAATACAAAACTATATTGATACAGGAGATCCTTTTGATAAGGCTGGAGGATATGGTATCCAAAATGTATATGATACATTTATAAAAGAAGTAAAAGGCTCCTATTACAATGTGATGGGTTTGCCCATTGAAGACATTATGAAGAAAATTTCTCTTAGATATTCTGAATTATTTTAATTGCTCTTTTCGCTTCATATAATGTTTACAAGGTAATCTCTAATACTTTTTTACTATTAATCCAACGAGAAAAGCATATGATGATCATAGCCAGATACCATACGGCCACAGGCATTATTGATGCATGACGGTACAATAAATATCCCGCTATCACAGTAGAAACTAAAACATTGAAAAAAATTGCTTTAAGAGAGAAAAACTCAATTACTCACTGCGCAAGGAAACTACCGGTTCCAATTTTGCAGCACGTCGTGCAGGATAAAAACCAAAGAAAATCCCAGTAGCTGCCGATACCAAAAATCCTGCTACGGGAGGAAGAAGATAGATTGAAAAATTCCAATCGCTAAAATAGGCCAAAATACGCGTAAAAATTAATCCTAAGATTACTCCAAGTATGCCTCCCAACAAAGAAAGCATTACCGATTCAACTAAAAATAAAGCTTGAATTTCGCTATTTTTAGCGCCTACTGCTTTACGGATGCCAATTTCTTTTTTGCGCTCACTCACAGAAACCAACATGACATTCATTACACCAATTCCACCAACCAAAAGCGAAATACCACCGATCACACCAAGCAATAAGGTAAAAATTTGTCCCTGATTTTCCATGCTCGCAATAATTTGTTTTGCACTACGAGAAAAAACACTCAATTTAGGAGCCATTGAGCCAATAATTTGTTTTATTTCTTCAATCACTTCATCTATGGGGCTATCCGGTTTCAACTCCAAAACCACGTTATTTACCTTGGCATCCTTGCTAATCATACTAATCCCAGCCAAGGGAATAATTGCCGCCTGATTGATGTCTTCATTGAAAAAGCCATTTTCCTTCCAAGGTTCGGCCACTCCAATAATCGTATATAAAGATTGTCCTATACGTAATTGTTTTCCTATGGGATCATCAAAACTTATCTCTTTGATTTGCCGCGCTAAACCTGCGCCAATCACACAATAATGCTCATAAGACTCAACAAAAGAAACAAAATGTCCGGCAGCGAGTTTAATATGAACAATTTTTGGTAAATGCTCGTTGGCTCCTATAACTGCGCCCTGCATTAATTTTCCCTGAAAACTCAAAGGTTGATATGCGGTGCTGTAAGGGGCCATATCGACAATATAAGGTATTCGTTCAGGCAACTGCTCCCATTGATCTGCAGAGATTGATTCCATACTTCCAGAAGATTTATCTGTCGTTTTCGGGTAAACAGAAATTGCCAATAAATCCGTCCCTAAAGCTTTGAATTGAGCTAATGCCTTTTCTGTAGCTAACTGACCACAACTAATTAAGGCAACAACAGCGGCAGTACCTACTAAAATGCCTAGAACGGCTAAAAAGGAACGCAACTTGGCAGCGGTTAAATTAACCAATGCTTGCTGACAATGTCCGACAAGATTCATGCCCCTGTCTCCGTCATGACCGCACCATCCACAAGAGTAATTTTTCGCTGACACAATGCAGCGATCTGCTCATCATGAGTAATCATAATGATACTACGCCCCTGGGCGTGCAAACTTAAAAATAAATTCATTACTTCATTACCGGTACGTGAATCAAGCGCCCCAGTAGGTTCATCTGCCAAAATCACTTGGGGTTCTGTGACCAAAGCACGGGCAATGGCAACCCGTTGTTGCTGTCCGCCGGATAATTGTGTAGGCCGATGGTGTGCATATTGACGCATGCCTACCCACTCAAGAGCAGCAAGCACTCTCTCTTTAGTTTCGGCAGGTCCAACGCCGCGATAGATTAAAGGCAATGCCACATTTTGCATGGCACTAAACCTTGGTAATAAATTGAATTGCTGGAAAACAAAACCGATATTTTGATTCCGCAATTCTGCTGCTTCATCATCGGTCAAAGCAGCAACATTGCGATTCTTCAATAGATAGGTTCCTGCATCTGCTTTATCCAGGAGCCCCATAATGTTCATCAAAGTAGATTTACCTGAGCCAGACGCGCCTACAATAGCAAGCAAATCTCCTTCATATACCGTAAGTGATACTTCTTTTAAGATGGTACTGCTAATTCCTTCGAGATGATACGTTTTTACAATATCCGTCAGCACCATTAATGATTGCTGAGTCTTCTTAACATTGCCCTTATGCCGTGGGTTTATCGCAGGATGCACAATTCGTTCAAGAATACTTGCATCCTCAGACAAAGGATTTGCATTGATTACGAGATCACCCATAAACCACCACATCGCCAGCTTTTAAACCGGTCTCAACGACAACTGAATCTGCTTGCGCCGCACCTGTTGTTATAACTCGCTTTTCAATAGCACCTGAATCGTTTTGCAAATTAACAATACTTTGTCCTTTTTCTCGCTTTATCGCAGCAATAGGTATGATGAGTTGCTTGCCATTATCCACACTTAATTCAATGGATGCACTCATACCTACTTTGATCCATTTTTGCTGCTCCGGGGTTAATTTCTTAACTTCTACTACAGCCGTAAAAAAGGGAAGTCCATTGTTGTTTGATGCTTGGGCATTCACTGCAACCAATTGCCCTTTTAATGGATATTTACCAAAAGCGACTCCACTCACTACAGCATTCATGCCCGCTTGAATTTGGGTTATATCAATTTCCGGGACATCAATTTCGATACTGATCCCAGATAAATCACCAATCAATCCAATGACTTGGCCCGATTTCACTGTAGATCCCACATTGACACGTACACTTTTATCTTCGCCTGCTTTAGGAGGGTATAGTAGCACTCCATCTCTAGGTGACTTTAAATGAATCACATTATGCTTGGATGCCAAAATTTTTTTTATCTTATCAAAATCAGCCAAACTTAATGCCGATAAATTTTTGGGGCTATTTTCATCAAGTTTTTCTAACATTTCTGTCAGTTTACGTGTGGACTGCATTAAAGTTACCCTAGCTGTATCCACATTTGATTTTTCACTCATGTAATTATTTTTGGATAATAAACCAGAGTCCCATAAATCCTGAGTCCCAACAAACTTGGCTTTTGCTATGGTATAGCTGTCTTTGGCTTTTAAGTACTCCGTTAATGTGTCATTAAACTGCCTTTGTAACTCAGTTGAGTTTAGCGTTAAAATCACATCACCTTTTTTGACCATTTGCCCATAATGAAAATTCATTGTTTCAACCACCGCTTCCATTGGACTGGCTATAGTATTTTCATGTAAAGGCTGAACCGTTCCTGTAAAATGCAAGGTTTTATGGATTGTTTGATCCTCGACTTTATATTGGTGTAACGCAACCGTTTTTTTCTTTTCATGACGATCACATGAGGAGAAAAGAAACACGGCTAATAATAAAATGACAACTTTTGATGTGTTTAAATACCTATTCATCCACCATACCTTAATTTAATTTGCCAATGCTCCAGCGTTGTTCCCAGAGTCCTTTGTAAGTTTGATATCTGATTAAGATATGCAATTTTTGCATTAATTAATCCAGACTGCGCCTGTATCAGCTGGTTTTGCGTGTTGTTTACATCCAACGCACTGGATATACCTGCTTGTTGTTTTTTCTTTTCCAAAGCATAAGATTGCTCTGCCAGTTTCACTTGCTTTAAGGCTAATTGGTAACGTTTTGCCAAACTTTTTATATTGTTTATGGTATTGGTTATATTCGTTATTAATGCACGTTTCGTTGCAAGTAAATTTAAACGGTCTTTTTCCAAGCGCACTTTAGCATTAATTAACTGACTGCGGCGACTGATGTCATGCAAAGGAACAGTTAATGTCAAACGGGCTGCCTCGGTGATGTTATTTCCATTGTAAATGCCCCTAACTCCTCCGTTAGCGCCTGTCACATCATTTAAAACACCACTTTGCACATTCCCTGACACATCCAATTGCCATAGCTGTTGATTCTTGGCAACTTTATAAGCGCGCTCATCCGCGCGTAATGTCATTTTTTGTGCCAAATAAACAGTGTTATGATTCAAAGCCTGCTCAATAGACTGCTGCAAATCGGGAACTGCAAGTTTGTCTAAAACAACATCGCTAGGAACTGATATATGCATTTCTGGATCGAGGCCAATAGTCTGCAAAAGATCTTGTGATGCGGTTTGAAATTCATTCTCCGCCTGTTCCACCATTAAACTTAAAGATTCAATTTGATAGGATTGCTGGATGTTGCCTGTTGGTTCTAATTGACCTGCTTTTATCTTTTTTTCATTAATTTCATATGATTTTTTTGCTTCTTTTAACTGCAAGCGCTGATTCTGTAAATTATTTCCGCTTAAAATAAGCATTCGATAGGCCATAATAACTTGGGTAACCTGATCTGCGACCGATTGCTGCAAGTTTAATTTGTTTAACCATTCATTATCCTGGGCATCTAAAAGCGCTGCTTCGTTTACTGCTTTGCCAAAGCCGCGTAATAAAGGCTGGGTTAAGGAAAAATTCAATACTGGATTGTAATTGTTATTGTCATTGACGTTATTGTTTATCGATAAATTAGCTTCTGTTCCTAGCTTTGTTTTCAAATTAAACTCGGGACTGGCTAAGAATGTACGTGTTGTATCGGTACCAACCCCATTAAACTTACTTTTCTGGATTACCCCAGAAGCTCCCAAAGCATATTGCAGTTCAAACTGATTGTGCGCTAAACGCAATTGATAACGTTGTACAATTCGATCCAGTTCGGCATTTTGAATATTAGGGTTATAGCGTAAAGCCAATAAAATCGCTTCTCTTAAACTTAAATGATGTACGGTTTTATTGCGGGCTGCAGGAGAAGTCGGCAATTCTATCCAGTTATGCAGCATAAACTCAGGATTCTCTATCGCTTTTTGCAAGCGCTCTTCTGCTTGTTTGACCTGTAAATCTTCAGTAGTAGGGAGTGACCACGCATTAAAGCCAAATAGGTAATAGACTAGGAAAAACGCAACTGCTCTCCCTCGCCTACGTCCCGCGGCTTGTCCGCGGGATCCAATGATGTTGTGAGATTCCTGGATCCCGCGGACAAGCCGCGGGACGTAGCTTAGAGATAAATAATTACAAAAAAACAAAGTTTTTATACCTTTCCGGCTCCTAAAAAGCATACAGGATGAACGTATGGAATTAAAGTTTTTTACTAACATCATTATTTTTTGTTCCAGACTGCAAATCGTTGCATATCCTGCAAGCGTAATGCAGTAAGTTGGCCACCCCAAAGACATCCGGTATCTATTGCATGAATTTTAGGATTGGGACATTTCCCCATTAAAGCGGCCCAATGCCCAAAAACAATATCCACATCAATTTCTTTACGATGCGGTACTTCATACCAAGGATAAAGATTTGCTGGCGCTTGAGCAATAGTTTCTTTATAACCCAACTCCAACCGTCCTTGCGCATCACAAAAACGCATGCGTGTATAATAGTTGGTAATTACCCGCAGTCGGTCCATCCCTCTTAAATCATCAGACCATATATCGGGTTGATTACCGTATAAATGCGATAAAAAATCACGATAATTGTCCCCTGAAAGTACCTCTTCAAGTTCTTTAGCGTGTTCCATCGCCTGTGACAAGTCCCATAAAGGACAAATTCCAGCATGACACATCACCACATTAAGTTCTGGCGAGTGATACAAAATGGATTGTTTCCTTAACCAATGCCCCAAAACCTCACCATCAACAGCGTCTATTACTTCATGCAGCGTGTCATCATGCCCTTTCCACGGTCTGTCACCAAATAATAAGCCTAATAGATGTAAATCATGATTGCCTAAAGTCACCCTGGGCGTAATGGGTAAGGCGCTGACAAAACGTAAGACAGCTAAAGATGCAGGGCCTCGATTCACCAAATCGCCAACAAACCACAAACGATCTCTTTTGTCATCAAAATCGATTAAATCCAACAGCCGTTGCAAAGGCTCATAACACCCTTGCACATCACCAATTGCATAATCAGGCACCGTTTTTTGCTCCTGGCCTTAGCGCACTCCCTTCGTTTTCAACCACTTGCCATTTCCCTGCTGCATCCAGTTTTTGCAACGAACTTGCCAAACTCATGTTTTGTTTCTGGATAAACTGGCTGTTAAATTGTGCTTTATGAATCAATTCCGTAGCGGACATCGATTCTACTTTTCCAGTACTTGGGTGCACCACTTTTACTGACTCAGGTAAAGCAAGGGCATACTTGGAAAATACAATTCCAGTCTCCATTTGATTTCTTGTCTCAAATCGACTTAACACACCGCCATCCGCAGCGAGACTATGTAAACCCAAAGATAAAAATCCATTTTGTGCTGCTTGCCAATTTTTATACTCAGGATGTTCACGTACAAATAATTGAAACATTTCAGCACACATCAACATACCCCCAGGAACCATAAATAAGGGGGCTTTATTAATCATAATCTTGCCGCCATCTAATGCTTTAATCATCCATTGGATAAACTCCATGCCAACAGCCTGCTCTTTCTCTAATAAGGTCTCTGGCTGGCCACCAGAAAAAGTCCCTGCACGATAACGCCCCCCACTATGAGCTGGAGTGCCTTTCACCATAAACTCAAGTAAATAACGTTGAATTGCAACGGCTTCAGCACGAATTAATATAGCTCCCAAAGTCCCCGCAGAGCGCTCATCTTCATTCAATAACGCAAGCCATATTGAAAGAACTTCTGGATTAGAGGCTATCCAAGCAAATCCACTTGTGGGCATTAATGTTTTTGCCATCAATAAATTAAGACGACGTCGAAATTCAATTTCAGCTTCTTTTTCAAACTCGTAAAAGTAATAAATTCCGGTGCTCGTCATATTTTCAAGTAAAGGATTCCATTCTTTTAAAAATTGACCGTTTGTATCATAAAAACTAACACGGTAATCAACAAACAATTTACCTATTCCTTGTAGAACTGCTGCTGAGAAAAGTGCATATTGCCAAAGCTTTTGTTCTTCAGATAATAAATCAGGCTGATCCTGCACCATAAATTCCTGAAAAAGGCTCAGCGCGGCTTCTGTACGGTTTAATGCATGATCCACCAAGCCACCTTGCTGGGAATAATAACTGTTTGCTGTCTCAGGTAAATTTTGGCAATAGTGAACTAGATTATTGATAAGAGTGCTGCATAAGCTATCATACCGCGCAGTTTCCAAGCCAGATAACATTCTCATCTTTTTTAGTAATATTTGTCTCTTGTCCTCCGACAAAAAAAGATTCGCATTAACAATGCGTGTTAAATCTTTTAAAGATTTACCGTGTGTAGACAAGGAACCTTTACGCTGACGTTGACGATGAAACAAGGCCATCTCCATAATAATTAATAACTCCAAATTGATAAATTATGTCCATGATGATTAATTTTACACTAATTGGAAATAAATTTCGCTAGTTGAACATATTCCGCAATAGAAATTTGTTCTGGCCTTTTACTTCCATCAATACCAACAGTGCTCAATTGCTCAATCGTTACTATTCCCTTTAAATTGTTATTAAGTGTTTTACGGCGCATGGCAAATGCACTCGCTAGCAGACGCTCCAACTGCGCTACAGAAACTTTTTCAAAGGGAGAAACGCGATGGGGAGTAAGGCGAACCACCGCTGAATCTACTTTAGGCTGTGGCTCAAAAGCTTCTGGAGGAACATGAAACAAATGCTCCACAGCACAATGGTATTGCAGCATTACCGTTAACCGACCATAGGCTTTACAGCCTGGTTGTGCTGCCATACGTTCTACTACTTCCTTTTGCAACATAAAATGCATGTCTTCTATATATGGCGCAAAGCGTAATAAATGAATGAGTAACGGTGTGGAAATATTATAAGGTAAATTCCCTACCACACGTAAATGGGGACCAAATTGACTGTAATCAAGAGTTAATGCATCGGCAGCAATTAAATGCAACTTATTCTGCGCCATAGGCCGCCCTGACAGGTATTGCTGCAAATCGGTGTCGATTTCAACTGCTGATAGATGATTTAAGCGATGCAACAATGGCTCAGTTAGCGCCCCCAAACCCGGACCAATTTCCAGCATATTATCTTCTGCTTGCGGATTAATTGCTCGGATAATGTCATCAATAATATGGCGGTTTTGTAGAAAATTCTGGCCAAACCGCTTGCGTGGGCTATGCCTCACCTTTGTCCATCCCATAAAATAAAAGCCAATTATAACGCGCATCCTCAATAAAAAGTAGCCCAGGTGAAGCGAGGGAGGATTCTGGTTTTCCTTTACTGGTTGCGTTATATGCCTGCAACTCAAGTGACAAATTTATATAGCATAAGCTTCTCAATTTGGTGTAAAATTCGGCCACTATGAACAAGGCTGAGATCGTTATGGCTTATAGAAAAATGTTAAAATCCAAAATTCATCGTGCATGTGTCACTGAAGCCGATTTGGATTATGAAGGAAGTATTACTATTTCTCCGGAACTGCTAAAGGCAGCAAACATATTACCTTATGAGGCAGTCAATGTCTGGAATGTCACTGGAGGCACTCGATTTGAGACTTATGCCATCACGGGTAGGCCAGGTTCTACTGAAATTTGCGTGAATGGAGCAGCAGCGCATTTGGTAACGCCAGGAGATTTAATCATTATCGCTTCCTTTACCCAAGTCTTGGAAGAAGAATGTGCCAATATAGTTCCTACTGTAGTGTTTGTTGATCAGTTCAACCGCTTAAGAGAAATTCGACCCGAAAAAGTTGGCATTAAAACCAAAGAAATTAAGGAACTTGCTGAAGTTTAAAAAATCCCTCTACGTACTGTGCTTTATGCACGGTACGTAGGAGGAAGGTCAAGAATCATTACAAATTTTGAGAGATTAAAATAAAAGTTTCACCATTTTCAAAGAAGCCATGTTAAATCACCTTTTAGAGTTACGCCGCCGTGGATTGCAAACCTTAATATGGTTTGGCAGCTTATTTCTTGTTTTCTTTTTTCTGGCTAACGATTTATATCAAGCTTTGGTTAGTCCACTGCTGCATACACTTTCAGCTCAAGAAGGTCTAATTGCTACTCAAGTAACTTCTCCAGTATTTACTCCCCTAAAACTTGCCGCTGATGCAGCCATATTACTAAGCACTCCTTTCGCTTTATTTCAATTTTGGCGTTTTATCAGCCCTGGCCTTTACCAAAGAGAACAAACTACACTACGTATTGCTCTAATTTTCAGCCTTGTACTTTTTCTCGTTGGAGTTTTATTTTGCTTTTATTTGGTTTTACCGTTCATGTTCCACTTTTTTGCACACGCCTTACCTAAAGGAGTGCGCTATATGCCTGATATGGCTTATGCTTTGGACTTCATCACCAGAATGCTTATGATTTTTGGTTTCTGCTTTCAGGTACCTTTAATTTGCTTTGTACTGGTGCGTTTAAAAATCATTGAAGTGATAACGCTAAAAAAAATCAGGCCCTATGTCATTGTTGGGGCTTTTATTATAGGGATGTTACTTACTCCTCCGGATGTTTTCTCACAAATCATGCTCGCCCTGCCGCTTTGTTTTCTTTATGAAATAGGGATTATTTTGGCACTTTATTTTATTTAACTTTTTGATTTTTAATTGAAAAAATTGATTATTTAATAATCAGACAATGTGTTTTATGATGCTCATGCTTTAACCATTTAGATGTGAGATGTAAAAATGATAAGTAAAGAAGAGTTAAGCCGCCAATATCTGGAAAAACAGCAACAAATCACGGCACAAAAAGAGCAGCTGTTGCAATTGCAGCAACAAAAAAGCGAAAAAGAAAAGACCATAGAAGTACTTAATCAAAAAAATAAAGCCATCATCGAAAACGAAGTACCAGCAGCTTTAAAGCTAGCGCAAATAAATGCCAGTACCTCAGTAAGTTTAAATAAAGAAGATAAACAAGCGGTTTTGCTCTACGTCCAAGACCAAGAGATTGCTTTGCGTAACGCAGAAGAAAATAATAAAAAACTTTTTGAGAAAACAAACAAATTAAATTTATTACTGCAAAATGTTGAACAGCACCTAACTGTCGGTTATGACAGAAGTATACTTGCAGAATTTGCTAATCAATCAGGTATTACGAGTACTAAGAGTCCTAAAAATATAGGATTTGATTTATTACTGGAGATCCTTGAGGAAGAGAAAAGCAAATATACTTGGACCTTAGACTCAACCGATAGACGTAACTTATCAAACGCTGTCTCTCGCAAAGCGAAAAGCATTCAATTTACACTTGGGGTAGATGAGCTGACACTAAGGGAAATTTCATCTGCTTTAGAAGCATTAGAAGAACTCAAATTAAAACTATCTAATAACTATGATGAAAGAAACAGCCTCGCTGAAACAGTTGTTTTACTTACTCAACAGATAACCCAAAAAGAAACAGTTACCATTAAAGAACTTACAGACCAGGCAGCAGAACTGGATCGACAAATTAAAATTCTAGAAAAACAAGAAGAAGAAAGGGAGCGAAGGGAAAAAGCGGAAGAGCACAATCGAAAAATATCTTTAGAAAGACAACAACAAGAAAAAGAAAGGATAGAACAACGTGAAGTCCTTGCTGAAGAGATTAGAAGAATGCTTGAGGCGTACATCAATGAGCGTAACAAGCATTATTATGCTAAGGATTTATTTATTTCTGATGATAGAGATATTCGTGATCAATTCATTAAAAAAATTAGTAATGCGAAAAATGGCCTATTAAAAGCATATGTGGAATCCGGAAACAGCGAGGCGGTGCTTAAGAACATTACTGCAGAAGTGGATAAATTTCCAGGCGTCAAAATGCAAGCCACTCTGAGTAAAATCGTAGTTAAGTTAATGGAAGCAGATGCAAAACCTGAGGCGGTAGAAGATCTGCCTGGAAAAGTGGAGCAAGTACTTTTAACGTTTGAAAGCAAAGAAAGCCGATATAAAGAATATGCCCTGAAAATGCGGGGTTTATATGACAAAATTGTCGGCATAAAAACTTATGCAGAAACCTTATCTGAACATGAACAAGAAATCATAAATCAGCTTGCTGATGATCTTAAAAAAGATGTAGATCAATTCGTCTATCAAAATCGGGATGAGATTCCAGGTAAAGAGGCATATCAAAAATTTAAAATGAAAGTTAAAGCACGATTGCACAGTCAAGATGATGTGATGAGCGAATATACGTCTTGGCCAACAGTTGTAGCCAATATCTTGTTGAGTCTCGTGACAATAGGTAAATTGATTTATACGAAAGCGACAACAGGAAGAGCATCTTTCTTCTTTGATAAAACCGAAGATCAAAAAGAAATCGAAGCTCCTGTTGATGAAGTACTGGAAGATATAGGTAATTTTTTAAGTCTTAATACAATCTAAATAAATGCATAGTCTGGATAAAGCGGCATACCTGCCAAGCGGAGCAACAAATGTTGTTGTTCCTGCACAGGCAGGGATCCATTTATAATGGAACACATTGCCACTATAAAAATGGATCCCCGCTTACGGGCTGAATCTTCTACATATCGCTGAAAAACTAGTCCGGCCTTATTCCGAAGTCCCGCGGACAAAACCTGAGCGATCCACGCGGAATTTGAATGTCACTTTATGTTTTTAAATGAACGATACTCAGTGTTCTACGTACGGCACTTTATGCACGGTACGTAGAGGGTAAATTTCGCGTGGAGCGCGCTCAGGGACCAGATGTCACTGTAACATCATCCACACTAGGAGCTATGCTTGATTTAATTCAATTTTTCGTGGGTAATAAAGCGTTTATATTGTATTATTCATTGTAAAATGCTTTTTATTACAAAAATGAATACATCCAATAAATTAAGACTGGCTGCACATCTGCAAATTCAAGAGCAACTACGCCAAAGCACAGCTCACCGCTTTAATGAAATCAATAAAAAATATGCTGAATCAGCTTCTCTCTTAAAAGAAGAATTAAAAAAAATTATTCTCAAAAAATTATGTGCAACTCATCAATTAGCCATTATTTTAATCGATATACAAAATGACTTCGTATTGCATGGTTTTGCCTTATATGCCCCCGCTGGCGAAAATACATTGATCAGCAATATGGCATTACTTGATGCACTGATTGAACTTATTGCAAACTACCCTGAGCTTTGTCAGCAAATCGAGCTTATTACCACTCAGGATGCCCATGTTTTTGGACGAACCCAGGAGCATATTGATACACAAATTATGAAGCAAGGTTATGGACAAATACATACGCAGAGAATCCTCAGAATTGAACACCATGAATTACAACAACTTAATCCAGAAAATGGACAATATGGGATCCATTGCCTATGCGGCACAATAGGGGCCGCCATTTCCCAACCTATTGAGGAACGGCTGAAAATTCTGGAAGAAAAAATTTCGATTTACCGCTTTGCTAAAATTAATTTCTCTGCTCCTGAAGCTGGAATGAAACTTAAGGAAGGAATTGATTTAAGTGAGCCATGCTTTTTAAAAGAGATGAATAATATTTATGATGAATATGCCCTGTCTTTCCTCCAATTTTTCCGAAATAAAGCGTATAACGAACTATTGATTGCCGGGATCTGCGGCAATATTTGTGTGCAACAAGCCGCCGAAGGTCTGGCAGGCGCAGGCGAAAAGGTAAGTGTACTTGATCCCTGCGTGCATTACCTGATTATCCCCAACATGAGTTCTTATGATGAAGTATGGACAACCGTTCAAAAATCTTATGCTGCAAAAGGAATAAACTCGATTGCGCTCACTGATTTTCAATCAAATCCTGAATGGCAAAGTCAAAGAAAACGCCTCCATAATGAACACGCCTTCACTTTGTAGTGACTCCTTCGTGCTGAGTGGAATACTGGGTCAGCTTGCAATTTAAGCAAATAAATAATTAATACCTAAACGGACAATGTGGCCATCGAAACGTGAAGTCGTACTTACTGCATTAACAAATAAAGGTTTTCCTGCATCAGGGCCGTCATTAATCAGGCTGGTTAGGGGAGTAGCGTTACAGGTAAAAGAGCCTAAATCATAATACAAATACTCCAATTTTGTACTCCACTGCCCTTGAAATCTCCATTCTAAAGTGCCTCCTACAGTCCAACCATTCCGTGTTGAGGAAGAGCTTCCATCACTGGTAAATGTTCTCACTAAATTATTCGCAGTTCCAAGATAACTCTGGGTTAGATCAGTGTCTGAGCGAACCCCTCCATAAGCATAACCACCTGTTGCAGCTAAAAGTAGTGAGGAAGTAGCAAGCACCCCAAAACGCCCTCGTACTGTCCCTAAATAATCAATACTCTGATCCAGAAACAGATTCGAAGCAATTCTTGAAGTCCTAAAAGTAGGAATCGCAACGACTTGTTGTGAAGAAACCGTATCAATTTCAGGCGTTATACCTTGAATATCAGCTTCCACTCCCAAAACAAATTGATTCAAAGAGTATGAATATCCAATTTGTCCTCCACCGATAAAATTGTCATTATTTGCTGAGAAAGAAGATGTTGCGGCAGTTACTGACGTCGCAGCTGCTAATGCAGAAGTGGTAGCAGCAGAGGGTAAAGTACGAACCGTGGAAAGATCAGTATGATCCTTATTATGTGTATTTGAATAACCTCCATTAATTCCAACATAAAAACCGGTCCAACCTGGAACAGGTGCTGCTGTTGACCAAGAACCAACCCCAAGCATACAGCTTATTAAAGAAAATTTAATAAAATTCATAAAGATAACTTGAAAATTAATATAATGAAAATTCTATCATGGAGTTTTTTCGCGATACAACCCATCTATTTAACTCATATTTATTACTCTCCTTTATTTTTTCCTTTTAAATTTTCTATAGGCTTCAAGCTTAATTCACTTTTACCGATATATTATTCAAGATGCTCAACAAAGAGGCTTATATGAATAAAATCGCGCAATTTAATATTGGAGATTTAGTGATTCACAAAAACAGCCGCTACAGAGCAATCGTAGTGGATGTTGACCCTTTATTTCAGGCTTCCGGACGTTATAATCCACAAGCGCATAAACGTGAATTTGCTACACGAAATCCTTGGTATCGCTTATTGATTGATGACAGTAGCCAAATCACCTATGTTGAAGAGTGCATGCTCATTGCGGACACAAGCCAAAGGCCAATTAATAACCCACATATTCGCTTTTATTTAAAAGAAAAAGAAGGACATTACAGTAATGTAAGTCCTACCCATTAAACACTAATTTCTGATGAATACATTCTGAAGCAACAAAGCGGGACTTGGGGCTCTGTCCCTTATTACCGCTGTACGCAAAAAAATAATAAGCCTATTATTTAAAATAATTTTTTACCGCTGTCATACGCAACCGGCTCATATCCGCTTTGAGTTCTTAAAAATAGGCAGCATTTTAATCATGAGACAGTATCTACGTGTTCCTTACAATTAAAACCAAGAGTGCAATAAAACCAATCAAAACAAGAGCCAAAACCCCCATAGTAAAAAAACTTTTGTTCAAATTTTCTTTACTAAATTGCCCAGGATTTCCTTTGATTGCGCGGTACAAAATGAAAATGATCAGCCCGGCACCCATAAGACCTAGAATTTGATATAAAGTTTCCATAAAACTCTTCCTTATTTTGCTTCAAAACTAAATGCATCTGAAAATAAATGGGCGGAGGAAACGCCGCTGTTTAATAATGCATCACGAGTGCTGTATACCATATCAAAAGGTCCACTAATAACTATTTGCCATTCACCAAGATCCTGTGGATGCTTGCTTAGTACAATAGAAGCGAGAGGGACAGTATTGTCTTCAGAAACCGAAGAAAAATATTTAAAATGGCTCACATGGGTCTGCCAACTTGTTACTTTTTCATCCATGTATAAGTCATTTTGCAAACGTGCGCCCCAAAATAATTCAAAATTCCGAGTGTCTGCAGTAGATAATAACTGTTCGATCATCGCTTTTACAGGTGCAAACCCTGTACCACCAGCAATAAATAATATAGGGCGTCGCGGATCCAAATGTTTAATGGAACATTCACCAAAAGGCAGGCAGATATTCACAAAACCATATTTCTTGATATGGGCAAATAATCGCTGATTGTAGGGATTTTCCAAGCTATGGCGAATGTGAAGCTCATATTTATGAGATCCTAATGGCGCATTAGCAATAGAATAACTAAATGCTTCTTCACCAAAAAGAATTTGCAGATATTGTCCTGCTTGATAATCAATGTATTTTTCAGGAGTTAAAATCAAACGCATGATGCTGTCTGTCAAGGGTGAAATGTCTTCTACAAGCGCTTTAATTGTTTTTTTCTTCATTCACCTAACCCCAGAGAAGACCAGTAACCACTGACTTTTTTTAGTATTTCTTCATCCATCACAATGGGCTCCCCCCATTCTCTTTGTGTCTCACCTGGCCATTTATTGGTTGCGTCCATTCCTATTTTTGAACCCAAACCTGAAACAGGTGAAGCAAAATCCAGATAATCAATCGGTGTATTTTCCATCATGACGGTATCCCGTGCAGGATCCATACGTGTAGTCATTGCCCAAATCACATCCTTCCAATTACGCGCATCAATGTCATCATCACAAACAATGACAAATTTGGTATACATAAACTGCCTTAAAAAAGACCAGACTGCCATCATAATTCGTTTCGCATGCCCAGGATACTGTTTCTTCATTGTGACTACAGCCAAACGATAAGAACATCCTTCTGGGGGCAAATAGAAATCAACAATTTCAGGGAATTGTTTTTGTAATAAGGGGATAAATACTTCATTTAACGCAACACCTAAAATAGCGGGCTCATCAGGAGGCCGACCAGTATAGGTACTATGATAAATGGGATTATCTCGATGGGTGATACGTTCCACAGTAAACACTGGAAAAGATTGTACTTCATTATAATAGCCCGTATGATCCCCATAAGGTCCTTCGGGTGCTTCTACTCCAGGCTCTAAATAACCTTCTAAAATAATTTCCGCACTCGCTGGAACATGCAGCTCGTGCCCAATACATCGCGTCAGACGCGTGCGTTGGCCGCGTAATAATCCAGCAAAAGCATATTCAGACAAAGTATCCGGGACAGGGGTCACCGCAGCAAGGATAGTTGCAGGATCCGCACCTAATGTCACTGCAACTGGAAAACGTTCGCCGGGATAAGCTTTTTGCCATGCCTGATAGTCCAATGCTCCTCCACGATGGGATAACCAACGCATGATTAATTGATTTTTATTTAATACTTGCTGCCGGTAAATTCCCATGTTTTCACGTGGTTGATGAGGCCCTTTAGTGGTTACAAGCCCCCAGGTTATTAATGGCGCAGCATCTTTAGGCCAGCAGGTTTGAATGGGTAAAGAATTCAGATCTACCTCATCTTTTTCCCAAACATGAGTTTGGCATTCTGCACCGCTTACATATTTTGGTGCCATATTTAATGCTTGTTTTAACAAAGGGAGCTTATTAAATGCATCTTTGAATCCTTTGGGTGGATCAGGTTCCTTTAAAGCAGCCAATAATTTGCCCACCTCTCTCAATGCACCGATGTTTTCTTCACCCATTCCCATAGCCACACGTTCAACGGTACCAAACAAATTGGTCAGAACCGGCATTTGATGATTTGGAGTATTGATAAAGAGAAGAGCAGGGCCGCCTGAACGTAACACCCGATCACTGACTGCTGTCATTTCAAGATAAGGCGATACGGGATAAGATATACGTTTTAATAAATCACGTGATTCCAATTGTGCAATAAAATCTCTTAGATCAGAGTATTTCATTAATAATCCCCTAGAGTAGCCTGGGTGAAGGCACAGACGCCTTGCCAATTAAGTTCAGTTTATGTCTCCATAAAATTGTCATCCCCGCGGGCGGGGATCCAACTTTTATCGAATACCGAAGCCAATTTAGGGATAGATTCCCGCCTACGCGGGAATGACAAAGTTCCTAAACTTAATGGCAGTGAGCACAGCCTAACCCGGGCTCGCATCAATTTTCCCAGGCTGTATTTAAGACAGTTAGAATACTTAAATTACTCTTGACGTTTCATTGCATCAAAGAATTCGGCATTGGTTTTATGATTCTTCATGCGCTCAAGCAAGAACTCAATTGCATCGCACTCATCCATAGATTGCAGGATTTTGCGCAATATCCAAGTACGTTGGAGATCCTCTGGGCTCAATAACAGATCTTCACGACGTGTACCAGAACGATTAATATTAATCGCAGGGAAGACACGACGCTCAGCGATATTACGACTCAAGTGGATTTCCATATTACCTGTTCCCTTAAATTCTTCGTAAATCACTTCATCCATTTTAGAACCGGTGTCTACCAGAGCTGTAGCGATAATCGTCAAGCTGCCGCCTTCCTCGATATTTCGTGCAGCACCATACAGACGCTTAGGTCTTTGCAATGCATTGGCATCAACACCACCGGTCAGTACTTTACCTGATGAAGGAATCACTGTGTTGTAAGCTCGCGCCAAGCGAGTAATCGAGTCAAGTAAAATCACTACATCACGTTTGTGTTCCACCAAACGCTTGGCTTTTTCGATCACCATTTCAGCAACTTGAACGTGGCGGTTTGCAGGTTCATCAAAAGTACTGGCAACCACCTCTCCTTTTACAGAGCGTTGCATTTCAGTTACTTCTTCAGGACGCTCATCAATTAATAATACAATGAGATAACATTCGGGATAATTTTTTTCTATAGAACGTGCGATATTTTGCAGCATTAATGTTTTACCCGCTTTGGGAGGGGAAACAATCAAACCACGTTGTCCTCGACCAAAAGGAGCACACAAATCAACTACCCGCGCGGTTAAATCTTCGGTACTGCCATTTCCTTGCTCCATAACCAAGCGCTCTGTAGCAAATAAAGGAGTAAGGTTTTCAAATAAAATTTTCCGTTTGGCACTATCAGGTGAATCATAATTGATTTCATCAACTTTCAACAAAGCAAAATAACGTTCACTGTCTTTAGGAGGACGAATTTTTCCTGAAATAGTATCACCAGAACGCAAACCGAAACGTCTGATTTGGCTAGGTGACACATAAATATCATCAGGGCCTGCCAAATAAGAGCCATCGGCAGAACGCAAGAAACCAAAACCATCAGTCAGGACTTCTAAAACACCATCACCGTGAATGTCTTCACCTTTTAAGGCGTGCGCTTTAAGAATGGCAAAAATAATTTCTTGTTTGCGCATACGGGAAGGGTTCTCGACACCAATCTCTTGTGCGATGTTAAAAAGATCGGCAATAGGCAATTGCTTAAGTTCACTAAGATTCATACTTCTCACTTGATTTGTTGATTAATTGAATTGGATATCCGGGAAAAATATTATTAAGAATGCAGCTAAGGATTCTGCTGCCTATGTGACATATTTACATTATATCACATATTGCAGACAGGCTATCACAGCTTTACTAAAAGATACAACATTTTTATGTAGAAAAATAAAAAATTAAACGTGACTCTCAACAAAAGCACTTAATTGAGATTTTGAAAGCAAACCCATTTTAACTGCTTCGACTTGGCCGTTTTTAAATAAAATCAATGTAGGAATACTCATCACCCCAAACTTTGCAGGGGCTTGTGGATGCTCATCGATATTAATTTTGGCAAAAGTTACTTGCTCACCATGAGTAGCAGCTACTTCTTCCAATATAGGTGTCAATGCACGACATGGACCACACCATTCAGCCCAAAAGTCAACTAATACAGGCTTATTTGCATTGATTACATCTTGTTCAAAGCTTGCATCTGTTATCGTTTTAATAAGATCACTCATGTATCAACCTCGGTTGTTTAAAATTCGTTAATTGCCAAACTCACTTTGCATTCCAAAATACCTATTTGGCATAGCTTGAATGAAAAATCCTCTGAAAACGCACGCCATACTTATTCAGTCAAAAGGCTGCTCATTCAAGCTGCACTCAAATCCACTGCCCTTAGATTTTTGCATTAAGAGAAACTGGCTGCAACTCCTATTATAGATCACCCCCCACTGCTTGCAACAGACTCAATGCAGTAATTGCAGCTGTTTCGGTGCGTAAAACTCTTGGACCTAGGGATAAAGGCTGAAATCCATACTTGCTAGCAAATTGAACTTCACAGTCACTAAACCCTCCTTCAGGTCCGATAAGCAGAGCAATTGTAGAGGGGCCAATTGTGTAATCTTTCCAGTTTTTATGCTCGCCTGGATGCAAAATTAATTTTAATTGAGCCTGAGTCTCACCGACATAATGTTCTAGGGTAACAGAAGGGTGGACTATGGGGACTGTATTACGACCCGATTGTTCGCACGCGGCAATGACAATTGCCTGCCATTGAAGAAGTTTTTTTGTCATTCGTTCCTTATCTAACTTCACAACACAACGCTCCGTAATAATGGGGGTAATACTGGTAACACCAAGCTCAACTGCCTTTTGCATTACAAACTCCATGCGCTCTCCCTTAGAAATAGCCTGTGCCAAGTGGATAGCTAATGGCGACTCACGACTTACAGCTTTTATTGAGCCTATGACTACAGTAACCTGTTTTTTCTTCACGGCTTCTATTGTTGCATCAAACTCACGATCATCACCACAAAATAAAGTAATATGCTCACCAACCTGCATGCGCAAAACAACACCGACATGCTGACTCGCTTCCGGGGACAATTCTAAAAGTTGACCTGTATGGTAGTTTCCAGGTTGATAAATGCGTACTGCTCTCATGTGTTTTTGACCTATAACGTAGTGAGGCTACGTTAAATAAAATGGTTCTTGAACTTACTCGCTACGTTCCGCGGCTTGTCCGCGGAATCCAGAAATAATATCTCGGACAAGCCGCGAGACGTAGGGCGCATTGCTTTAACTAATGGTAGTGTAACCCTCATGGAGTGCGGCGAAGCTGCATTCAACTACCTCTTTGTACTTGCCCAATACTATAACAAAAATTACTTATTTTTACCCTATGTGGTAGAATTTTTTATTTCACTAGGGTCTTGTTTACAATGCGCTAGCTTGAGTCAAATGCTGCGATTTTAGAGCACTGAAACGGAGCATACACAAAGTATGTGAGTATCGGAGCGCAGGAAATCGCAGCATTTTGGCCAAGGGAGTAGAATTGTAAACAGAGCCTAAACACTGTAAGGAAATTAAAAATAATGAGCAAAACACGTATTGAATCTGACAGCATGGGTGAAATCGCTGTCCCTGCTGATAGGTATTGGGGTGCACAAACCGAGCGATCGCTACATCACTTTAATATAGGCAAGGACATTATGCCGCGTGAAGTCACCCACGCTTTCGGTATCTTGAAAAAGGCTGCTGCCTTAACAAACCTAGACTTGGGTAAATTACCGAAGGATAAGGCAGATTTAATCATTCAAGCGGCTGACGAAGTCAGCAAGGGAATGTTGGACGATCATTTTCCTTTACATGTATGGCAAACCGGAAGCGGCACTCAATCCAACATGAATGCCAATGAAGTCATTTCAAATCGTGCTATTGAATTAGCCGGTGGAACCATGGGAAGTAAATCACCTATTCACCCTAATGATCATGTGAATATGTCCCAGTCTTCGAATGATACATTCCCTACTGCTATGCATATTGCAGCAGCAATTGCCTTCAATAATAAACTAATCCCTGCAGTAAAGAGCTTACGCGCTGCCCTAGCTGTTAAAATGGCGGCATTCAAAGATATCGTTAAAATAGGGCGGACTCATTTACAAGATGCTGTACCGCTCACCTTAGGTCAGGAATTTTCCGGCTATGTTGCCCAGCTTGATGCCTGTATCCGTCGACTTGAGGATGCCTTACCCGAATTATATGAATTGGCAGCGGGAGGAACTGCTGTAGGAACTGGGTTAAATACTCATCCCCAATTTGCAACCAAAGTAGCAGAACACATCGCCCATATCACTCAATTGCCATTTATTACTGCAAATAATAAATTTGCTGCCCTGGCCTCCCACGAAGCTTTAGTTAATGCCCACAGTGCCATGAAAGCACTGGCGTGTGCCTTAATGAAGATTGCAAATGACATTCGATGGTTAGCTTCGGGGCCACGCTGTGGCATTGGTGAGTTAATCATTCCAGAAAATGAACCCGGGTCGTCCATCATGCCAGGAAAAGTCAATCCAACTCAATGTGAAGCGATGACTATGGTTTGTGCCCAGGTTCTGGGGAATGATGCAACTGTAGGAATAGCCGACAGCCAAGGTAATTTTGAGCTGAATGTGTTTAAACCGGTGATTATTTTGAATGTACTGCATTCGCTTAATTTACTGACAGACACCTGCAGATCATTCCAGGAATTTTGCGCAGAAGGAATCGAGGCCAATCATAAAGTTATTGACTACTATCTACATCACTCCTTAATGCTGGTCACCGCCCTCAATCAACATATAGGCTATGACAAAGCAGCTAAAATTGCCAAAACAGCCCATCAAGACAATTCTTCCTTGCAGGAGGCAGCAGTCAAACTTGGCTTTTTAACCGCAGAACGCTTTGCAGAACTGGTAAGACCAGAAGAGATGATTGGACCACAATAGGAAAATTTCTTGAAAAACTATGCTGTTTTATTGCATAGTGGGTCCTGTTAATTTAAAAGTATGCTCTCTCGTATAGAGAGAGTTACTAAATTGAATCAATTTAACTCATTTGGGAGCAAAACTGGATTTTTGCTTTTTATAAAATAATGCAAGGACGAACATCTTAAAAAGCTTATAGGAAAATAAGGTTCACGTATGAAGCAAAAAATAATTATTCATTTGGCACAAAAATCTGAAACAACGGATCATAAAAACGCAAGAACATCGCATCAACGCCTCGAAAAAGCAAGTAATAAAAAAATGAGTTTTTTTGGGGATCGTGCTTCCAGACAATTTGTGAGGGATGAAATGATTAAAGACGGGCTGGATTTAATGCAAGTAAAAATAGAAATGGAAGAAGTTCATAAAGCCAGGGAAGATGAAACAAAAAATTTTACTCCCTGGTAATTCTGTAGTATGCGGGGGTTGAGTCCTGCTCCCCCCAATTCTACTGAAGCATTAATAAATACTTCGTACATTGAACCCATTAGTACATGAAAAAGCGACGACATTGCTTTCCCACATTTGCAGCAGGAAAGCCAATTCAGATACTAAAAAATTATTGTATTACTGGGATTTGGGGTGCACTATTGCGTTTAGGCCCAGGAGTTGATCTTTGAGTAGGATCTTTTGAGGCATAGGTCTTTTGCGCTTTAGCTTTAGACTTATTTGTTGCTTGTTGTTGACCCTGAGTATTTATTTTCTCATAGCCCTGGGTATTTTGTTCTGAACGTTGCATGTCCATGCATGCACCCAATCCTAAGGATAAAGCAATACCAAAAACCAACTTAAGTGATTTTAGTTTCATATTTAGCTCCCTGCTTTGTTAGTTCAAAAGATAAATATAAATTAAAAAATTTAAAATCACCACCCAAATTCACTAAGAATTTTTTTTTCACCTAAAAAAACATATAATCAAATCAAACCACTCTTCAATAAAGGACTTATTATGATCTATCCCAATATCCTTGCCACCATAGGACAAACTCCTGTAGTAAAAATTAATCGTCTCGGCCATGATCTTGATTGCGAGCTGTATGCAAAATGCGAGTTTTTTAATCCAGGCGGCTCTGTTAAAGATCGCATCGGGTATGAAATGGTGGTCAATGCAGAACGCGATGGTCATATCAAGCCTGGTGATACACTGATTGAACCTACTTCTGGAAATACAGGAATAGGTATTGCTTTAGCGGGTGCTGTATTAGGCTACAAAGTAATCATTACCATGCCTGAAAAAATGAGCCAAGAAAAACAATCGGTGCTTGAGCGTTTAGGAGCAAAGATTTATCGTACCCCAACCGAAGCAGCCTATGATGATCCAGAAAGCCATATTTCTTTGGCTAAAAAACTGAATGCAGAAATCCCCAATTCCTATATTCTTGATCAATATGCTAACCCTAATAACCCCAATGCCCATTACCACGGCACAGCCCAAGAAATTATTGATGATTTTGGCAAAGACTTGCATATGGTTGTTGCCGGAGTAGGAACTGGCGGGACAATTACCGGGGTTGCCAAACGGCTTAAGGAATATAATCCGCAAATTAAAATCATTGGCGTTGACCCCGAGGGCTCGATTCTTGGTGGTGGAACCGAAATTAAGCCCTATGCAGTAGAGGGGATAGGCTATGATTTCTTTCCAGAAGTTTTAGATAATAGTTTAATTGATCAATACATTAAAACGAATGATCTGGATTCATTTCGAACTGCAAGAGATTTAATTCGTGAAGAAGGTTTATTAGTCGGGGGGTCTTCAGGATCGGCAATGTGGGCTGCGCTGCATGCTGCAAAATCCTTAGGTAAAGGCCAAAAATGCCTGGTTATTTTACCTGACTCAATTCGTAATTACATGTCTAAATTTGCTAATGATGAATGGATGAAAAAACACGGGTTTTTGTAAGAACATTCGAAGCAGAATTGCAGCAACCGAATTGATTCTGCTTCATTGGCCTACCAGTTTATCTCAATGACATAGTTGATTGATTTTCTTTTTCCAATTGATCAAACAAGTCATCAGGCTCAACTTGCCCTGTGACAATCCACGCCGCAATAGAGTCTGCCAAAAGATCAATTGTGTATTTTTCTTGTTCTTGTGGCTCTCCCGCAATAGCAGAATTGTGTCTTGTTTGGGTTAAGTCAGATACAGATATGGCATTCTTCAATTGAACAGGTAAGAATTTAATGTAGAGTGTCATGAGTTGTTCACGCGTTAATTCACCCGCGGCAACCATGCTTAAAATAGTGTTACACCATTGGTCGTGAGATTGCGCACGATGTTTCTTATATTCCGCAATCATATTAATAATACTACCTAGGGTTTCCCCTTGTTCATTTGTATTTTCAACAGGCTTAGGTCCAGAAATGGCTAATTGACCAACATAGGCAAACCTTGCTTTATCAGTTACAGCCGGGAAATATTTATCATCTTGAATCTGAATCTTTAAATGAACTTTATTAGCCATTATTCTTCTCCATCATATACTTCTCTTTTTCTTAGCTCCTTGCCAAGTTCTTTAAAAGATAGAGTAACCGTAATTCCTAGTGTCTGAGCCAAGGCATTTAAAGCACTTGGTGGTAGCTTGACTTCAGGATCGCGTAAATAACTTTTGGGTGTTTCCGCACTCAACCCATCAAATACTTCAATATACTTTAAAGGATGGGTATATAACTCATCCACCGCCAACTGGCGTAATACGTACGCCATACACTCCACTAACTCTGACTTACGAGAACTATTAAGTAACATGCTCATACGCTCAGGAAGTGTTAAATACGGTTGGTTGCTTATATACTTGGGAAAGTGCTGATAAAAGCGCTCCAAAATTTTTTTCAACGTTGCATCATTGCCACGCTGGCTACTACTCTGCAAGGAATCAATCAAAGCCACAGCAACGGCATGAAATTGTTCATTACCGACATTGATAAAACTATATTCTGCACGTGGTCTAGGTTCATGCTGTACATAAGCTCTATTACTAAAAAAACCCGCCATGATGCTCTCCCAACCTCAATATAACTTCATTCTAATGAAACAAAATTAAGGAAATATTAACTAGTAGTAACATTATGAAATATAAATTTACAGTTAACCCCATTTTTCAAACCAATTATAGTAATAAAATAGTACTTAACATTATAATTCTATACTACATGCAATAATTTTACTCTATTACCCTGCGATAAGACAATGCTTATATTTTATACGCGATGACTCCATGAAGTTTATAGGGAATTTACAACTTAAGGAAATGTTTATAGAGTATTATCAAGAAAATGATTCGGTTGCATTCAAGAGATACCACAAACAGCTCCTAATTTTTTAAAAAAGGTAGCTTCTCAATATGTCAAGAAAGTAAAATGGTGGTTCACTGCTAAATCAAGCACATAAATTAAGGACTTACTCTTGAGCCACTTGCTATCTTTTCTTATTTGTTTGCTCCTTGTGCTCTTCACATTACTTCTTCATTTAAAATTTAAAAGAAAACAAATCAATGTGCTCCGATGGCAAAAATTATTAAATTTACAAGAACACGCGCAAGTTTTCCGCCAAATTTACACCGATGCTAATGGTTTTATGCTGTCTCAAAATGCACGCCACGTACATGATGCCATGGAATATGCTTATGGAGAGATCGAATTTTTATCATTTATTGCACTTCTATCCCTAACGAACCCCAATAAAAATACCGTTTTCTATGACTTAGGTTCGGGAACAGGTAAAGCAGTATTAGCCTGCGGTATGGTGTTCCCAATATGCAAAAGTATTGGCATCGAATTATTTCCAGAGCTCTACCTCGATTCCTGCAAACGACGTGATCAATTGGCCGCTATGAAAAACTATGCCGAACAAACCAAAAAAATTCAGTTTATTTTGGGGGATTTTCTCAAGGTGAATTTAGATGATGCTACGCTTGTTTTTATCAACTCTACTGCTTTTTTTGGTCCAACATGGGAAAAACTATGTGCTAAACTGGATCATTTACCTCATCTCAACACAGTAATTACAACCAGCAAAACATTATCCAGTACTCATTTTACTGTAACGACACGTACTAAAGTTGAAATGAGTTGGGGCGTTGTGTTTGCTTATGTCCATACGCGAAAAACAACTTTCGACTAACTGTCTTGAAAATATTGAATAATTTTTTTCCCAGTCTATACTTATAAAACAAGGACAATTGTCAGCACCTAATCTGTATTGGTAGCAGACTTTGAAACACGCGACAACACGAGGTGGGTATGATCAAATCGGAACTCATTGAACACATCGCTGCTCGAATGACGCATCTTACTGAAAAGCAAGTGGCTGATGGTATAAATAGAATATTGGAGTTAATGAGTGAAGCACTCATTAAAAATCAACGGATAGAAATTCGGGGATTCGGCAGCTTTTCTCTCCATTATAGACCGCCCCGCAACGCTCATAATCCCAAAACTGGGGAAAAAGTTGTGACAAAGGCCAAATACAGTCCTCACTTTAAACCAGGAAAAGAATTACGCGAACGCGTCGATGCATCACGTGATAAATATAAATTACCTGATGAAGAATGAGAGTAATAACTCAGGCCCCATGTGAATATTTACTCGAACGATTGGGGTTGAGCACATTACGAATGGGGTAGTTCCTGGGTACTGCTTTGTTGCACTCAGGAATTCATACCAAAACCTGAGTACGCTGTCCCCCAGGCATCAATTTTTTTATCATCCATATCAAGTACGAGGTAAAGTAACCCCTGTTTGTCCCTGATATTTTCCATTGCGATCTCGGTACGAAACAGCACAAATTTCCGTAGCTTCTAAAAATAGCATTTGTGCAACGCCTTCATGCGCATAAATTTTGGCGGGCAACGTCGTCGTATTTGAAAACTCCAAAGTTACATGACCTTCCCACTCGGGCTCCAAAGGAGTCACATTAACAATAATGCCGCAACGCGCATAAGTCGATTTACCAAGACAAATAGTCAGTATATTACGTGGAATACGAAAATATTCCACGGTTCTTGCTAATGCAAAAGAATTGGGAGGAATAATACACACATCTGACTGCACATCAACAAAGCTGTTTTCATCAAAAGCTTTAGGATCCACAACAGCAGAATTAATGTTGGTGAAAATTTTAAATTCATTAGCACAACGAACATCATATCCATAGCTGGATACGCCATATGAAATAATTCTTCCATTGTCATTTTCACGCACTTGTCCGGGTTGAAATGGAGATATCATTCCATGTTCAAGCGCCATTTTTTCTATCCATCTATCTGATTTAATCGACACAATAAAAACCTCATGACTTCTTTGAAAATAAGTGTTCTATCATAAAAGCGAACTAAACGAAAGTTTAAGTTAATAATCCTGTTTTTTCTGTGGATTAATTTTCATATTTTTCAAGAAAGGGGACGGTTCTAATCTTCTTGTTGCGAATTTCTTTTATATTAAGATGCCTATATTAAGATGCCGAAAAGTGTATTAGTCCATGATGCTTATTCTGGACAAAAAGCAAGAATGCTTTGTTTTTGTCCAGAAATAGGCGCTTTATCATTTTATCTATTTTTTCTTTGCAGCCATACTTGACAAAATATCGCCCAGCTCCATTGGCATTGGAAACACAATGGTGGAGTTATTATTACTTGCTATAGCGGCTAATGTCTGCAAATAACGTAATTGCATTGCCTGAGGTTGTTGTGCCAGAACTTGTGATGCTTGTAATAACTTAGCGGAAGCTTGCAGCTCCCCTTCAGCATGAATCACCTTCGCGCGTCGCTCACGTTCTGCCTCAGCCTGTCTTGCGATTGCACGTATCATGCTTTCATCCAAATCAACACGTTTAATTTCAACATTGGACACTTTAATCCCCCATGTATCGGTTTGTGAATCCAATATTTTTTGTACGTCACTATTTAATCGTTCACGTTCAGAAAGCATTTCATCCAACTCATGCTGTCCTAACACGGAACGTAGGGTCGTTTGTGCCAATTGACTGGTTGCTTCGTAGTAATTTTCTACTTGGATAATTGCATTTTCTGGAATCACAACACGAAAGTATAAAACTGCATTTACTCTTACTGAAACGTTATCTTTGGAGATAACATCTTGGCTTGGTACATCCATAACTATAGTACGTAAATCGACCCGGACCACTTGCTGGATCACTGGAATAATAAGCACTAATCCAGGTCCTTTAACTTTCCAGAAGCGCCCCAACATGAATACAACACCGCGCTCATATTCTCTAAATACTTTAATTGCTGAGATCAAAAGCAATACAATTGCAATGATGATCACCGTGAAAAAAGGTCCCATTTTACCCTCCTTGATTATCTAAATCTTCTTCAATTTCTAACACGAGTCCTGAGGTTCCGATTACTTTTATTGGCTTTCTTGCTGCAATAAACTTTTTCGAATGTACACTCCAAATCTCACCACGAATAAACGCCTGCCCGTCAAGATTAATATCACCAAGCGTACGGCCTTTGGCCCCTATCAAAACAATTAAACCATGTTTCACACTTTGTCGTCGCGCTTTTACCACCATCCCAAGTACGATCACAAAGAAAAGAATATTCACTAAAGCCATTGCCCCAATTGCCGACCATGCGATTTGATAGGTCTGATTGTCGCTATCAATTAACATAATGGATCCGATAATAAACGCTATTGTGCCTCCGATACCTAAAGAACCGTATGCAGGGACAAATGCTTCTGCGATAATAAATCCTATTCCCAATATAATAAGGAAGAAACCTGCATAGCTAATCGGTAATAATTGCAGTGCATAGAGCGCGATACACATTGATATAGCGCCGATTACTCCAGGAAATATATGACCTGGGTTCACTAATTCGAAGAAAATACCATATATCCCCAATAAAAGAAGGAGATAAGCCACCGTAGGATCAGTAATTATTGATAAAAATTGTGTGCGCCAATCCGGATCGATTAACTCGATGTGTGCATTACTGGTGTTGAGTATTATTTTTTGATTATTTTGCGTTACTGATATGCCATTCAACTGAGAAAGTAAGTCATGCTCATCATGTGCAATATAATTTATAACTCCTTCCTTTAAAGCCTCTGTGGATGTTAAAGTCTCAGCGTTCAAAACTGCCTTTTGCGCAAAGTCCGGATTACGTCCCCGCAATTGCGCCAGAGACCTTAAGGTTGCCACCGCATCATTAGTTATTTTTTTCTCCATCGTTGTCTGCTTATTTGATTTGCTTTCCTCAGCAAAACCAGCCAAGGCAATATTAACCGGACTTGCTGCTCCTAATTGAGTCCCTGGTGCCATAGCTGCTATGGTACTGCCATAGAGTAAGTAAGTTCCCGCACTTGCAGCACGCGCGCCATTTGGGCTGACATAAGTCACGATGGGAACGTTGGATGATAAAAACTTTTGAATAATTGCTCGTGTAGCCTCATCAAGCCCACCAGGAGTATCAAGAGTAATCAGGATTAAATCTGCATCTTGTGCATTATCAATATTACGAATAATGTAATCCGCTGTGGCCGGTCCGATTGCTCCTTTGATTTTAAGTTCGATGATTTTTGCTGCATAAGAACTGGAAGCATAAATGACGAAAAGGATAAGAAGTACACCTAATCGAGATAAAAATAGGTTCTGAGCTGGTGAGAATATGGACTTTGGCATGCTGTAAGGTGTACACATGCTCCTTTCCTTTATGAAAATACGTTATATGATAAAAGATAGCACAGTTTGCATTATTTATTACTCATTTATGGGTAAGCTCTTGGGCTGATAAATGCATGTATTTGCTGCATGAATGAAAGTATCACTTGGGCACTTCTTGCAGATTAGCCCAGGTTCCGCTTCACATTACCCGGGCCTCTTCAGATTCATAAGGATTGCTTTTTAGAAATAAACACCAATTTGTGCAGAAACTGTATCCGCACTGCCTCCAGTTCCTATGGTTGGCGCATTTACAAGGCCAGGAGGCGCAGCGCCATTGGCAAAATCATTGGAGCTATAATCAATTTCATGCCGATATTCAATACTTTCTACAGTATCTTTCCAAATAGAAATATTAAATACCCCAATAAATCGGTGTTCTGGCAAATTGAGTGCAAGTGCTTCTCGAGTCCGTTGATAGCTAACACCAACAGACGCAGGTCTATTGAATACCCTGAATGTCATATCAATTTCTGTTTGTAATGCTTGTGGTTTTGCACCATGGCCATTGAAACTCAAATCCTGAGCTCTGAATGCCTCAATAGTTCCAACCCACTCAGCGGCAAAGTTAAATCGATCGTAAGCCATATTGCCGTATACATCTACAGCTTCCGTTTTACGCACCAGTTCATTTCCATTGAGTAAAGAACCAAAGCCACCAAAAGTCCCAGGGTTTGCTGCAGTATTTTGCATTCCAGCTGCATCATTAATTGAACTGATATAACTGGCACCTATTTCACCACTCATTCTGTCAAATCCAAAGACATAACCGCCATTCACACCACCAACTCCAGCTCTTCCCAGTGTGGTATCACTTCGATAAATGTATGTTGAAACAAATGGTCCGGTATCTTCTTGAGACTTATAACCTATTATAAAAGGCCTTGTTTTTGTTCGCCCCATATCTAAAGTTAATGGAGAGCTGATCATAGAGCTGGAATAACGACCAAAAGGTACATACAACTGCCCTGCGGTAAAATAAAATGGTGTTTTGTCCAAATTACCAATGTTGACAAAACCCATATTGAGGTTAAATGCGGAATTATTAATTCTTGGACCAACCTCCGGGGGGCTTGCATCATATGCGATTGCTATGTAGGCTTCAACGTTTTGGTTTAATGCAGCAGCAACATCGAGTTCACTAGAGCCAAGAGTTAAATCAACATTTGTACCCCCAACATAATCACTATTGAGCATGCCTACAGGTTCGGCTTTACCACTAAGTGCAATGATTGGTCTGTCAGGAATTGGGTAGCCCATATTCCGATATGCTCTATATAATTTTCGACGTTGTTGCATCAAACGGATATCGCGATTGATACTCGAGATATTAACAATATAATCTGATCCATCAAATGCGGGCCTATCCCCCAAGTATGGAGAAGCGACCACCGGTGTTCCCGCAATATAGGTAACAACCCGTCCCTCAGCCACTAAAGCAGTTGGATAAAATCTTACTGACTCTGGATGCTCTTCAGGTGTATGTATCGACAGCGTCGATGAATGATATTTGACCATGTTATCTTGTATTATTTGGTCATGCTCATGTTTTTTTCCATGTTTTACATGAGGTTTGGACTCTTGTTTTTTTGTTTCTTTTTTGCTCGACTTGGGTTGGTGTTTCACTTTCTGAGAAACCATTTCCCTTTGTAACGAGTCTAGTTGAGCTTGTAATTGTTGTGCTTGTTTTTGTAAATGAGCTATTTGACGTTGCAACTGTTGATCATGTTCCGCATAGAGTGGCGATGACAAACAGACTAGGGCCAATATTATTTTTTTATACTGCATGCGGTACTCCTGTTCATTATTTTTACTTCCACATCGGAATGGCAGAAAATTATAGCTTGGTAAACAAGGAGTGGCTAGCCTCTTTTTTACAAATTTGCTTAAATTTTGTAACTTTTTTGTATAAAAAAACCCATACCAAAGTATGGGTTTTCTAGTGAATACTGCCTATGATGATTTGATCATGCGTTGCCGATTAACTTCAGGCCAAAGTATGGGCCATAGACCCCGTAATCAACTGCGCGAACAGGTCCAAATAGATTAGGAAGTGCTTGCTCTTCCAACACATGAAAATAATTGACAACTTGATAACCTGCTTGAATATTAGCAAGACCTATAGGAGTTGCATGAGCATAATTGACACCAAGTTTTGCTTCCAAGCTTGGAACAATACCATTTTTGCGGAAGGATACCTGTTCAACAATAGCATGAACGGGAGAGGCGACGAAGCCAGCATGATAGCGATTTGTTCCATAGAGAATAGAGCCCCCTCCATTTGCGGTAACACTTAATGAGTCCGTAATGTAATAGGCATAATTAATTCCCGCCACAGGTCCAATACCTTTATAATCAGTATTATCAAATTTACTAAATGGATTGCTTGCAAGTGAAGGAATTATTGAGGTCACATAATAATTTTTACCCGTTGATTGTACATTTGCATATTGCAAACCAGCATAGAAACGTATTTTTTTTCTTATGCTAAAATCAGTATGTTGGCCCATCACTACATTAACTTGATCAATTCTATTTCGGTTAATGAATTCAAATGGCGCTGGTATTTCTGGAACATCTACTGCTGGGATAGTTAAAAACCCGAAAAGTTCTGTTGGCCCTGCGGATGTGCTGTAGTGCATCCAGTTGATAGTGATATCATTTCCTGTATTGAAGTGGTAGGAACCTTCTAAAAAATATCCCCAGTTCCAATCATTTTTTAATTCTTTATTTAAAGGTACTGTCCCAGGTTGAAATGCTTTGTCAGCGCCATAAATTGATCTTAAATAGAGTGCTTGCGCACCGAAGTCCCAAAGATTTGTCGCACATGGAACTGTAACATTACCTGGGGTACAAACTGGCCCCATACTTCCGGCAGTAGCTACACTTGCTGCCAATCCCAATACAGCTATAGTTGCTTTCTTAAACATGAATACTCCATTAGAAAAAAAAAGCCCATCATGAAGACGGGCTTTCATAAGATCTTAATCAATTAAGAAATTAAACATTTCCTACATACTTCAGGCCGAAATAAGGACCAGCAGCAGCGAAGTCAGTTGAAGTAACTGGCAACACAGTTGTGTTTAACGCATGGATGTAGTCAAACCACATGTACCCAGCATCCAGAATTAAGTCACCTTGCGCTATTGGATAAGCATAGCTAGCACCTAATTTAGCTTCTAATTCTGGAACGATTGCTGTTCTGGTTCCACTCACATCAACTGTGAAAACACTAACGCCAGCAACAGAAGCATCTGGATCAACGAAGCCAACATCATAACCATGTTTTTGTGAACCAACTAATACTGCAGCAGCTGCTTTATCATAAATTCCAAAGCCGTTACCGAATACGTAGTTCATGTCAATACCAGTACGTGGACCAAATCCGTTGTACTGAGTGCTACCATTGAATCCATCTGTGAAGTCAGGGATACCGCCATCAAAGTCTGTTGCAAACGCATGTACGCTTCTCTTGATGCTGGCAAATTGGAAACCGCCATGGAAACGGATTTTCTTATTCGCGCTGAAGTCAACAAATTGACCGAATTCACCGTTTACTGCATCCCATCTGTTTTTGTGACCAAAACCAATTAATGTCTCTGGATCAAAAGCAGGAGCGAATTCAGTATTGTTCCAACCTGTATCTAAATGATACCAATTCACATTGATGTCGTTTCCAGTATTGAAATGGTAAGAACCTTCAATCTGGAATCCCCAGTTCCATTGAGCATCCAATTCAGTATTAATAGCAACACCTGTTGGAGTACTAGCGATATCTAATGAAATATCGTTATCGGTCATTGTTTGTAAAATTAATGCCTGTCCGCCAACATTCCACCCAGTAGCTGGGCAAGGAACAGTGACGTTACCGGGAGTGCAAACTGGACCCATGGTGCCAGCAAATACTGCACTGCTGCCTAAAGCTAAAATTGCTAAAGTGGTTTTTTTTAAACTTAACATGCTTATGTCTCCGCATAAATTATTATTAGTTCCTCTTTAATTGATAACTCTCTACTAGGAGTTGTCATTAGCATGCCTTCGTCGCTTCAGGGTCGATGCATGCAACAGTGTGAGTATTAGCAGTGGAATAGAATAAGTCAAGAAATTTTGCAAAAAAAAATTAATATTTTTCAATTAGATATGCCTTTTTTGCACGAAGAATATCTTTTTTGGGCAGGATGGTGATTCTTTTGATTTTGGGTGCAAAAAACGATTTGTGTTCACTACTCTTCAAGAAGAACAAGAATAATATATTCGGGAATATAAAATATCTATTAAAATCTGCAACCTTACATTTAATGAGTTAGGCCAGCTTCCATTAATGCGCTAATCAACTTTATTTCTTTATTAGAGTAATCACGACTCTTCGATTTGCAGCCCGACCTGCATCGGTATCATTTCTCGCAATAGGATAGAGCTCACCTACCCAGGTCACCAAGAGTTGTTCTTTAGGTACACCAAGTTTTAGTAAATATTTTTCAACAGTTCGTGCTCTTTCTTCAGATATTGCATTGTTATAACCTTTACGACCATTTGCATCAGCATAACCAATAACTCGTATTTCTTTTATTTGTGCATCTGCCTCTACATATCGAGCAATACGACGTAATTGTTGTTTATCTTCATCAGTCAATTCTCTGCTATCTTCTTTATAATGAAATATACTTTCTCTAACTTGCTCATAACCAAATGGTAATAGATTTCCAATGCATTCTTGATAGCGAGAATATGGTTTTTGAAAACCAACGGGTGACAATGAAACCATCGTGTTAAATCCGGTTTCCGCACGATAAGTAAAATTTGGCTCGTAGCCTTGTGATAGAAAAGTAAGTAATTTTAAAGCGCCATCTCGTCTTAGATAAATTCCATACTCCCCAGGCTTAACCGTAAGCTGCCCTACTAGAATAGGTGGCCTTTCCGCTTTCCAGTTAGGAGTTGTTACAATAATTTTTGCAGGTAAAAATCGTTGTACCTCATCCCAGGTACGTAAAATAAAATGAGGCGGTTTTGCTGCATACTGTTCAAAATAGGCAATACCATAATTAGGAATCGTAAGGGATAATCCACAACGAATTTGGTTACGGCTCACGCGCCATCCCTTTGCGCCTAGCGGATTTGCAAAATGAACTTGGGTCATTGTGTATCCAGTGTCCATTGTAAGTACTGCACTTAGTGCAATACATGCTATAAATTGTCCCTTCTGCTCCCCAAATGCCATCTTTTATTCATTCCTGCGACTTATTTCATGTTATTCTTAGTTATCGGCAAAAATGCAGGAATCTTTATTATGCAAACGCTAATGATTAATCGCCCTGACGATTGGCATGTCCATCTTAGGGATAATGAGATGTTACAACATACAGTGGCAGACAGCGCGCAACATTTTGCGCGTGTGTTAGTTATGCCGAATCTTAAACCAGCACTAACGACATTGGCATCCATTAATGAGTATAGAAATAGGATTTTAACTGCACGGCCTAAAGGCAATGCTTTTGAACCTTATATGACTTTTTACCTAAATGATTCTGTAAGTGCCGAAGAATTACAGCACGCAGCAAATACTTCTTATATTCTCGGCGCAAAGCTTTATCCCGCCGGCGCCACAACCAACTCTGAAGCAGGAGCAAAATCACTAAAAGATCTTTATCCTCTTTTTGAAGTATTACAAAATAATAACCTAGTACTCCAAATTCATGGGGAAGTCACTCATAGTGATATTTTTGAACGCGAATCCTTATTTATTGATGAGTATCTAAAACCAATCGTTAAAAATTTTCCCAAACTAAGAATAGTCCTCGAACATATATCGACACAAGCTGCGGTCGAATATGTTACAGAAGCCCCTGCAACGGTTGCTGCAACGATTACTCCCCATCATTTATTATATAATCGAAATAAATTACTCGTTGGCGGACTTAGGCCTCATTATTATTGCCTGCCTATTTTAAAGCATGAAAAAGATCAAAAAGCATTACAAAATGCTGCTTGCAGCGGAAATCCAAAGTTTTTTGCCGGAACAGATAGCGCGCCTCATAGTGTCAGTGCAAAAGAAAGTGCCTGTGGCTGTGCAGGAATTTATTCCGCTCCATTCGCGCTTGCTTTATATGCACAAGTATTTGATGAATTGAATCAATTAAAACAACTCAACCATTTTCTCAGTCGTTTTGGTGCGGACTTCTATCAACTACCCATCAATCAACACCACATTGAATTGATTAAATCCCCACAAACAATACCTAATTATTTGCCATTAGGCTCCAGCCAAGTTGTTCCAATCGCTGCAGGTGAAATCATTCAATGGAGCATTCATGAACCCAAGCGATAATTTATTTTATATGAATTTACGAGAACGATTTCGTGGTTTTTTACCTGTAGTAGTTGATGTAGAAACCGCAGGCATAGATCCTTATAGAAATGCATTGTTAGAAATGTGCATTGTATTAGTTTTTATGGATAGACAAGGCAATCTTTACCGTGGAGAAAGTTATTTTGAACATATTTTGCCCTTTCCTGGAGCTGAGCTGGATCAAAAATCTCTAGAGTTCAATCAAATTGATCCTTATCAGCCACTGCGCTTTGCTTTAGATGAAAAAACTGCTTTAGAAAATTTGTTTCATCCCATTTTTGCGGCACTTA
This sequence comes from Legionella bozemanae, assembly GCF_001648595.1. GTDB lineage: Bacteria > Pseudomonadota > Gammaproteobacteria > Legionellales > Legionellaceae > Legionella > Legionella bozemanae. The sequence continues at coordinate 60,958 of NZ_LBAW01000017.1, forward strand.
AAAAAACTCAATGCCAGCGTGCTGTTTTAGTCGGCCATAATGCATGGTTTGATTTGTTATTTATCAAGGAAGCCATAAAAAGAACTGGAATCAAATCACCCTTTCACGCGTTTACCTGCTTTGATACAGCAACTTTAGGTGGATTTATTTATGGGCAAACTGTATTAGCGAAAGCGGCACAAGCAGCAGGAATTCCTTTTAACGCTCAGGAAGCACATTCAGCCATTTATGATGCAGAAAAAACCGCCGATTTATTTTGCCACATGACCAACATGTGGAAAACCATGCAGGAAAATACTTAGGTCTGTTTCCATTTTTCTTATCTGGGCAGTTTGGCTCAAGCTAGCGAATGTAAATAGACCTTTGGGTCAAGAGTAATTCAGATAAAAAAGCAGAAATTTCCCGGACTACGCTTCGCGCTGCCCGGGTTAAATTTTACAATGAGTCAGAATGTTCTGTTAGGTAAGCAGCAACACCTTCTGTAGATGCCTTCATTCCCGCTTTACCTTTTTCCCAACCAGCAGGGCAAACTTCACCATTTTCTTCAAAATGCTGAACTGCATCAATAATTCTTAAAATTTCGTCCATGTTACGACCTATAGGCAAGTCATTAACGATTTGTGAACGAACTACTCCATTGGTATCAATAATGAATGCACCGCGGAATGCAACACCTGCAGATGGATGTTCAACTCCATAGGATTGACAAATACTATGAGTCATATCTGCAGCCATAGTGTATCGAACAGGACCAATACCGCCCTTATTAATTGGAGTACTTCTGTATGCATTATGAGTAAAGTGTGAATCAATAGAAACAGTAACCACTTCAACGTTACGGCTTTTGAATTCATCAATACGATGATCTAAAGCAATCAACTCAGAAGGACATACAAAAGTAAAATCTAGAGGATAAAAAAATACGAGGCCATACTTACCTTTTATATGCTCGTGTAAATTAAACTTATCCATAATCTCACCATTTGGCATAACAGCCGCAACGGTAAAATCAGGGGCTTTTCGTCCCACTAATACACTCATTCTATGATCTCCATCATTATAGTTATTATTATGGTATTAACTCATTATATTATGCGGCAATCGCATCACGCAGCATTGTTTCTAATTCACCTTGCTGGAATAATTCAGCAATGATATCAGAACCACCGATTAACTCGCCCTTCACATAGAGTTGCGGAAAAGTAGGCCAATCAGAATACTGCGGTAATGTTTGGCGAATATCAGGATTAGCAAGAACATCGACATAGGCGAAATCTACGCCACAAGATTCTATGCATTGTACTGCACGGGCAGAAAATCCACATTGCGGCATCTTCGGCGAGCCTTTCATATAAAGCAGGATGGCATTTTCTGCTATTTGCTTTTTAATTTTTTCTAAAGTATCCACTCACACACCTTAAAATAATAAATTAATTATCACCATTATCGCGAAAACCTGTAAAGCCCGCAACCAATAAATTTTTAGTAGAATAGGATAGCAGATCTTACCTTAAAAGCCAACTAATGCCCCATTTGATCTAATAATAATCAAAAAACAGTTGAAAATAGCATTCTTCCAAGTACAAACATGCATTTTTATTGCAGTGATCCAGTATTCCATAGGTAAAATTACCTTTTAGTATGAGGATTATAATTAATCTTCATTGAATATCATGTCCTTCCTGCTAAACTTATCCCACAGAATAAAATAATAGGAGATTAGGATGACATTTACATTGCCTGAATTACCATATGCCAAGAATGCATTGGAGCCCCACATATCCAGTGAAACACTAGAATATCATTATGGCAAGCATCATCAGACTTACGTTAACAATTTAAATAAATTAATTCCTGGCACCGAATTTGAATCCATGGAACTGGAAGAGATCATTAAAAAATCAAAAGGTGGCATGTTTAATAATGCTGCACAAGTTTGGAATCATACTTTTTACTGGCACTGCCTCAGTCCTAATGGTGGTGGTGAGCCCAAAGGCAAATTGGCTGACGCAATTAACAAGCATTTTGGCTCATTTAGCGAATTTAAAGAACAATTTACACAAACTGCAATATCTACTTTCGGCTCGGGTTGGGCATGGCTTGTGCAGGATAATACGGAGGCTTTAAAAATAATCAGTACCAGTAATGCAGGCACTCCAATGACTGAAGACTTAAATGCACTATTGACTTGTGATGTATGGGAGCATGCTTATTATATTGATTATCGTAATGCACGTCCTGACTATATCTCTGCATTTTGGAAATTGGTAAATTGGGATTTTGCAACCAGCAATATGAAATAAAACAATTCTTTTTACTGAGGATTTCTCCATTCGTATAGCGCAGCAAAGAAAGTTATGGCTATAATGTGGCCACCCCTGTCTCTCCATGAATAAGGAGAGATATTTTTGGGTGGAGATCCTTCAGTTTTAAGGAAAATATTATGGCTTTAATTACTAGTTACAATCCTATGCCAATAACTTTTACACATGGAGAAGGAGTTTGGTTGTATGACGAGCAGGGCAAGGCCTATCTTGATGGTTTAAGCGGGATAGCAGTGTGCGGATTAGGACATGCTCATCCGGATGTGACAAAAACCATACAACAACAAGCAGCCAAGCTAATCCATACATCAAACACCTTTCATATCAAACAACAAGAATTACTCGCTGAAAAGCTGATAACCATGACGGGTATGGAGCAGGCTTTTTTTGCTAATTCTGGTGCTGAAGCCAATGAGGCAGCGATTAAATTGACCCGTCTTTTTGGCCACAAAAAAGGAATTGAAACTCCTTCAATTATTGTTATGGAAAGAGCCTTTCATGGCCGTACTATGGCAACCTTAACCGCATCAGGAAGTCGAAAAGTACAAGCGGGATATGAACCCTTGGTGCCAGGCTTCATTCGCGCTCCTTTTAATGATTTGGATGCCATTCATACTATTGCAGCAAATAGAGAAGATGTTGTTGCGGTAATGCTTGAGCCAATTCAGGGAGAGGGTGGGATCCATGCGGCAGAAGAAAGTTATCTTCGTTCTCTGGTCAAACTTTGTGAACAACATGACTGGATGCTTATCTTGGATGAAATCCAAACTGGAAACGGCCGTACAGGAAAACTTTTTACCTATATGCACTATGACATTCAACCTGATGTGCTTACTACAGCTAAAGGTTTGGGTAATGGTGTTCCTATAGGCGCTTGCCTGATGAGTAAACGCGCGAAAGATTTATTTAAACCTGGAAATCATGGATCAACTTTTGGTGGCAATCCTCTGGCTTGCGCTACAGCTCTAACTGTATTGGAAGTTATAGAACGCGACAAAATTTGTGAAAAAGTCACAAAAAATAGCAGTCTATTGATGGAGAAATTAATCAAAAATCTCGGGGAACATCCTGGCGTAAAAGGAATTCGTGGAAAAGGCTACATGATTGGTATTGAATTAGATCGACCCGCTAATGATGCTCGCTTACTGGGACTTACTAACGGTGTACTTTTTAACGTTACTGCAGATACTGTAGTGAGACTCTTACCTCCCCTCATCATTAATGAAGAAGAGATTGATGAATTAGTTAATCGGCTCACGCTTACGATCAAGCAATTCATTCAGGGTTAATCTCCTCGTAGTTTGAATTCAGTATAAGCGTTCACCTAATGAGAATAGAGTGTAACCGGGACACCCAACCTAAGATGTGGTCACTTTTTCATTTCTACGTACCATGCTTTATGCGCGGTACGTAGGCAAAAAAATTTGTGATCCCGGCTCCTAGCTAGATCTCTTCCGACTTCATGATTGCAAAAAAATCGACGATCGTATCATTAATTTTTTTTAATGATTGATTTTTTAACTTCAAATTCAAGCAGGTATCTTCTTCTTTATTTCCTGTTTGCAGTTTTTGACAGATGAGTTCAAACATATGGCCATCTATTTTTTTTAATTCCGGAAGCCTGTGATTAATTTTTTCTAGAAGAAAGTTTTTTATTCTTTTCCTTGACTCAAATAACCGTCTCTCGAGCCTGTCCATTAGATCGCAGAGCTCATTTTCTCGACCACTACAAGTAATACGCATAAAACCATCATGTTTGGACAATCCAAAATAAGATAAAGGTGTAACCATCAAGTAATCTTCAAACAATAAATAATATGCAAGATCTTCGTCCGTCTCCACAATGCCAGTTTTCTGCAAAACTCGCGCTGCTTCTTTGGGTAAAGGCAAACCAAACATATCACTAAAATCAGCAAGAACATAAAAAGTAGCTTCTACGCGGTATAAAGGATCAGGCATTGCTGCACCCATTTTTTTTAAGCGTGCAACCACATAATCCACTTTTTTCTCATAGAAGGTTGCTATATTATTTTTTTCTTCGGGGCCAAAATTCGCCATGGTTTGTGCATAGGCAGCTTGCGCTGAGCGCGGTGCATGAATGAAATAGCTTATATTTTTATTGAGCATTTCATTCATCAAACTTGATTCAAATACTAAAAGCACTGCCATGCGCTCGCCCGCCGCAGATAAAGCCTTTGTTGCTGAGCGTAAGACAATTACTCGCTCTTTTAGATCAGGAGCAATTTTTAAAAAAGAAGGGGCATCTGAAAAACTCATCTCGGTATAAGCTTCATCAAAAATGATGTACAAATTAGGATACTGACGCAAAACATCAGCAATTTTTATTAGCTCGTCTTTATCAATAATGTTTCCCAAGGGATTTGATGGATTGCAAATTAATATGGCTTTGGGCCAACCATGATCCACTTCGGCTAAAGTATAAGCCTCTTTAATACTCTCTTCCGTTGCTTGCGCCGTGAGTTTATATCCGGGTTTGTCCATCACATAAATTGGATGTAAACAATGCAACGCATTGTTGGAATATGCGCTGTAATAAGGAAAAGGGGTAATAATTCGATACCCTGGCACCTCTTCAAAATGAGTATTAAAGGTTTCAAATAACACGCGCAAAGCCCCAATACCACCCACAGTAAATAATATGTTTTCCGCTTTAATTTCTGTTTCATACCATCGTGACATGATATCGGCCATTAATGCTCGCGGCGCATAGTCACCTCGAGGATCTCCATAATCAATGGCAATATCCTCTTCAACCTGCTGCGGATCTACTTTCCATTTTTTAGTTAAATCATCCAATTTTTGCCAATATGAAAGATATGAGGCAATAGTATTTGAATTAATAGGATAGGTTGGTTTTCCAAGGCCCGCAAATATCAATTTTTTTGTTTCGGCTAAACCTTGTGCTTGAATTTCATCCCTTAGAGTATTGGCCCATAATGCTAACAGCATCACTTTTTCAATTTTTTTAGCACAATGTCCATCAGGAGTTAACATGGCATTACCAAATACTCAATTTCACTCATTATAACAGAATGCAAATAAAACATGATATCGATTATAAGCACAACTAATTCAATAAAAATTCTATATCTATCTAGACATCTATGATCTGGTTCAAATGACATGATGTTCTGTGTTTCGCTCTCCCATACTTCATATATGCTAGGCTTGGGCATTCGAAAATCAGATCATTTGAGCTCAATCTAGCGAAATGTAAACAGACCCTATGCTATGCTTAAAAGTAAAAAGGGCTTTCTTTAGTTTTTGTGTCCTATGGGCGCGATTGACCAAGCCTTAAAATACAGGATAATTCATGTTCTTTAGATTTAGGCATTCAAAATATACTCTAAATCAAGAATTTTAATTTATTATGGAAAAAAATGGCAAAAAATGAAACTTCCAACACTGCGAACTTGATAGCCGATTTAGAAAAAACAATTAATACGTTACAAAATAAAATGAATCAGCTGGAAGAACAATATGCCCAATTAAAAAATCTGCTGGATGTCTTGCCTGGAGATGTCTATTGGAAAGATCTAAAAGGTGTTTGGTCCGGAATTAATCAACGATGTATTCAAAGTCTTCATCATATGAAATTTATTAATAAATGTGATGAAAGCGAAGTTCTTGGTAAAACAGATTATGAACTATTTGGTAAACAAACCGCTGATGTTTATCGAGCTAATGACCTTGAAGTGATTGAAAAGAACGTTGAATTATCACGCGAGGAAATAACTCTTTTGCCATCAGGTGAAGAAGTGGTTTTGCTTTCGACCAAAAGACCTTTGTTGGATAAATCAGGGAAAGTTATTGGCATTCTTGGTAATACGATTAATATTACTTATCTAAAAAAAGTCGAATCCGAGCTCAAAGAGGCGAAAGAAAAAGCAGAAGCAGCGAACCATGCCAAAGATGAATTCATCCGTAATATGAGTCATGATATTCGTACCCCTTTAAGTGGGATTATCGGCATGTCCAGCATCCTTGAGCGAGAAGTTCAAAATATCCAAGAAAAAGAATACGCTCATATGATCAATATAAGCGGGGAGCAACTCCTGGCGCTGCTCAACGGGGTGCTCGATATTATCGCTGCAGGAAGCCAACAAGAAAATATAATCAATGAAACAGCCTGCAATGTCCATGATTTGATTCGCAGTATTGCCGATCTGGAGCTTCCAACCATCACTTTGAAAAAATTGGATTTATTAATCAGTATTGACTGCAATACCCCTGAATGGATAACTACAGATACCGTAAAACTTCATCGAATTTTATTAAACCTTTTAGGCAATGCCGTTAAATTTACTGAAAAAGGATTTATTGAAATTGGAGTTAGGCCTAAATCGCCTCACCATGGAAAAATGTTCCTGGAGTTTTTTGTCAAAGATAGCGGACCAGGAATTAGACCTAAAGATAAAGACAAAATCTTCAAACGGTTTTACCGGGCAACCCCATCACATCAAGGGATTTATTCAGGTCATGGTGTAGGATTGCATATTGTGAAACGTTATACCCAGCTTTTAAAAGGAAAGATACGCGTTGACTCTACAATACATACAGGGACTACATTTACGCTAACCATCCCTGTCCATTATATAGAAAAACCTATAGACCACCAAAAATCAACATCCCTTCCTCCTGAAAAACTAATCTTAGAAAAAACAAATGATTCACCTCTTGTGCTGCTTATTGAAGATAATGCCATCGCCTTAAAAATGATAGAAAATCTTTTACAACAACTCGGCATCCGATTTTTATCCGCATCAACAGGTACCAGAGCAATGGAATTGTTTCAAACACATACCTTTGATTGGATCTTAAGTGATATTGGCCTACCTGATACCACTGGGATACAATTAGCAAAACAATTCCGTCATTATGAACAAAGCCGGAGTCTCATCCCTACCCCCATCATTTGTTTAACAGCCCATGCAGTAACTGATGTTGAAAATGAATGTGTAGCGGCTGGGATAAATCAAGTAATTACCAAACCTCTGCGCAGCAGTATGCTGCAGGCATTGCTGGCTCGATACAGCACCTCTAAATTACAAATCCACAATGTACCCACTGCAAAGGTTGACCCTCTTCTCCCGATTAATGAATATCCATTATTTGATAGTACTCATGGAATCAATAATCTGGGATCGGAAAAAACACTCAAAAAAATGCTGCATCTCTTTATCGAGGAAAATACTAAAGATTTAATAAAAACAGCTCAGGCTTGGGAAAAACAAGACCTGATTGAAATCCATAAGCTAACACATAAAATGAAAAGTAGTGCGCTTTATTGCGGCACTCTTCGCATGCGCCATGCATGTGAAGCCTTAGAAAAACATTTTCAAAACAATCCGGAACGATACCCTACAGTACTTTACCAACAACTTCTCCAAGTACATCAAGAAACCGTAGCCGCATTACAAAATTGGCTTCAACAATGAGCCAATGAACTAAATCGTACAACATATAGGATATAGGGTAAACGCATCTATTTATTGAAGATAAAATCGCTCTTTTTTTACCTGTTTGCGTTCTTTGACCTTGCTGAAAAACCGAAGCTGGATTCCGGACATAAAGCGCGAAAGGTGAGCTTTATGATTTTATATCACGCAATTAGATGCATTTATAGAACACTCCCTGCCGACATCCCGCGGGCTTGTCCGCGGGATCCAGATTCTGATGGTCATTCATGGCTTTTAACCTAAAGTACCTGCAAACTAATTACTTAATATTGCCTTAATATTGATCAGAATATATAATAATGAGCAGTTTGCGCTTAAAAATCACAATCTCTATATAAATATACAACCGAATTAAGAGTACTTATGGCAGACGATCTTTCAATTCAAGAAAATAAAAATTCGCGAGATCATAGTTCCTTTTTTCTCTTTTTGAAAAAGGCTTGGCAAGATACCTTTCTACCTCTTGCTCAAGAACATGAAAAAAATACATATCATTTTGGGCATTACTTTTTGGGGTGGCCTTCAAAGTCAAACGCTTCTAAAATAGCCTATTTCCTGACCCTGAAATTTATTACTGCTCCATTAACCAATTTGCTGTCACTAATCACTGAGTTCCCGCTTAATTTTCTCAGTGAAACATACTCCTTTTTTAAAAATAAAGTGCTCTCTTGGGCACCTACTCATGGAATAACTCAAAGCATACGTACTCTTTTGTTACTTTCAACCATGGGATTGCAAAACCTGTTTAAAGGCGCCTATTATCTGCTTCGAACCGTTACTTCACCTCGAGTCAGTTATGAAGCTGCCCGGAAGGTTCATCCTATTCTAGGGTATCTTAGTGCTTTAGCCTCTGTATGCATTATTGGGGCTGCAATAGCTGCCCTTGCGTTCTTTGCACCGCCAATTTTTGCAGCGCTTATGCCTTCTATGGGGCCTGGAGCACTTTCCTTGCTTGGCACTTTGGCCTATCCTTTTGTCCAATTATTTTCTTTAGTGAGTTTATCAATTTCAGCTGCTACAGGAGCAATGCTGACTTTTGTTACAGGAACATTATTTTTAGGAGTCCTGCATCTGCTGGGCAGAAAAACAATTTATCCGGAAGAAGACCCATCTGAAGAGATGGATGAAATAAGCCCCCAATCCCAAACAGGAAGCAATGTGAGCCACCATTTAGGACGCTCGAGTAATCATAGCCTTGATAATGGGTTTGCAATCGTGGCTCCTTCTATTGAAGAAGAAAGTTATTTATTCGACTCTCCGTTAGGAAAGCGTCGTTCAAACACTAAAGAAAAAACAGGTGATGACTTCAAACCTAATGATAATCAAGCTACCATAGACAAAACAATGTTCTAACAAGACAGTCCCTTTATATGAATATGCTTGATTCACTCATCTTTGAAGTAGACAATGCTCTGCGCACCTTATTTCCCCCTGCACAGCGAACGAGTAATCGTCCATCCCCCGCAGAATCACTTGCTGATACGGATCTGTCTACAAAAGAAAAAAAACATGTGGCCGGACTTATGCGTGTCAATCATGCAGGAGAAGTCTGTGCCCAAGCACTTTATCAAGGTCAAGCTTTAACGGCACAATTAACCCATATTAAAAAGCAAATGAGTGATGCTGCGGCTGAAGAAACAGATCATTTAGCCTGGTGTGAAGAGCGCTTGGCAGAACTGGGTTCAAAACCCAGCATATTAAATCCTTTATGGTATGGCGGTTCGATTATATTAGGAGCACTTGCTGGTTTAGCTGGCGACAAAGTCAGCTTGGGATTTGTCGCAGAAACTGAACGACAAGTCGCTCACCATTTGCATCGCCATTTAAAAAAATTACCAGCAAAAGATAAAAAATCACATGCAATTCTTATTAAAATGAAAGAAGATGAAGAACAACATGCAACTGCAGCTTTGAACGCTGGAGCTATAGAACTACCTTATCTAGTGAAACAATTAATGCGTGTTGTATCTAAATTAATGACTAAAAGTAGTTATTACGTATAGTAGTCTAATGAAATAAAGCAGAATGAAGTTGAGGTAGATCTCCTAAATTCGCTACGTTCGTCCAGATTACAAAATTATGGCACAAGGAGCTATTGATATGGACTCAGCCATTTTGTTTACACTTTTTGTTATCTTGGTAGCCTACATCTTTGACTTTATCAATGGCTTCCATGATGCGGCAAATTCTATAGCTACTATTGTTACTACTAAAGTTTTAACCCCAAAACAAGCAGTAGTGTGGGCGGCTTTTTTCAATTTCATTTCATTTTTAGTATTCAATCTCACTGTTGCACACACCATTGGTAGCGGCCTGATTGATTCAGATATTGTCGATGCGCATTTTATTTTAGCCGCATTGGTCGGCGCTATATTTTGGAATCTCGCTACTTGGTATTACGGGCTTCCATCCAGTTCGTCACATGCACTGATTGGTGGGTTAGCAGGTGCTGCAATCGCCAAAGGCGGCTTTTCATCGCTTAAAATTTCAGGTTTTGCCAAAGTGATTGGAGGGATTTTTATTTCGCCAGCACTTGGACTGCTCATTGCATTGCTTATTATTTATTTTTTTTATAAATTTTTGCGCAATGGAAAAAAAACTGAGTTCAAACTATTTAAAATCTTCCAATTGTGTTCGTCTGCATTGCTTAGCTTAACCCACGGCAGTAATGATGGACAAAAAACAATGGGTATTGTTTCTATAATATTGTTTTCAGCTGCATGGATTGAGGGTCCTTTTTATGTTCCCTTTTGGGTAGTTATTTCATGCCAGGCAGCGATTAGTCTTGGAACCTTGGCAGGGGGATGGCGTATCGTCCATACTATGGGAACTAAAATAACAAAACTCGACCCAATGAAGGGTTCAGCTGCAGAAACTGGCGCCGCCATTTCGCTTTTTATAGCAACTCAATGTGGTATTCCTATCTCAACCACCCATACCGTTACAGGTGCAATTGCCGGGGTTGGCTTAATTAATGGTCTCGCCGGACCACATTGGCGGGTCATCAAGAAAATTTTCTTTTCCTGGCTTATTACAATTCCTGCATCTGCAATAATTTCCGCTGCATTAGTATTAAGTCATATATAGTACTATATACAGCAAGATCCTAATGAAGCACTCAAGCTAGGCTATTTTTTTGCCAAAGAACTATTCTTATAGCTAAAGACAAAATAAATCACCATCCCAATGGCCATCCAAATAACAAAACGAATGAGCGTAATCACAGGCAAATGAATAATTAAATAAAAACAGCTTATCATCCCCAAAATAGGTACATAAGGCATTCCAGGGGTTCTAAACGGTCGATGCATCTGTGGTTGTTTATAATGTAAATAGGTTACACCAGCACAGACAATAAAAAACGCAAATAAAGTACCGACATTCACCAGTTCAGCCAAAACATGTATTGGGGCGACAGCAGCTAGTGATGCCATTAAAATACCGCACAATAAAATAACGCGTATGGGTGTATGAGTATACGGATTTGTTTTAGAAAAAACTTTCGGTAATAGACCATCACGTGTCATTGCTAACATAACACGTGTTAAACCATAAAATAATACCAGCATTACGGTAGTCAATCCAGCTACAGCACCAACACTGATAAAGCTGGCTATTGTTTTATAACCTAAAGCTAATAAGGCATGACTGATGGGGGATGCCACATTAAGGGTGCTGTAATGTGCTATACCGGTCAATAATCCAGCAACGATAATATATATTATCGTACAGATAAATAATGAGCCTATTATTCCTATGGGTAAATCACGCTGTGGGTTGATAGCCTCTTCAGCCGCTGTAGAGACCGCATCAAATCCAATGTAAGCAAAAAATATTAAGGAAGCTCCTTTAATAACACCATGCCAACCAAAAGGTAAAAATGGTGACCAATTAGATGGGTCAATCTCCCTGGTGGCCACAATAATAAAAAGAAGAACAACCAAAAGCTTGATCATAACCATAATGTTATTTACGCGAGAGCTTGATTTGACTCCCCAAATTAATAACGCCGTTAAAATGGCAATAATCACACAAGCCAACAAATTAAAAACACCGCCATCCTTTGGACCATACATAAGTATTGTTGGTATATTTATTTTTATAGCCTTGAGAAAATCATTGGCATAACTGCTCCAGCCAACAGATACCGCAGAAACAGAAATAGCATATTCCAACAATAAATCCCAACCAACAACCCATGCAATTAACTCTCCAAAACCAGCATATGCATAACCATAAGCACTTCCACATCCCCCAATAGATGCAGCTAATTCAGCATAAGATAACGCAGAAAAAACACAAACCAGACCAGCTAACACATAGGAAAAGACAACTGCAGGACCAGCATCTATTGCAGCAACAACTCCTGTCAAAATAAAAATTCCTGCACCGATAATAGCTCCAACTCCTAAAAAAGTCAGATCAAAAGCGGTAAGACATTTAACGAGGTGAGATTCGCTCTCAAATGATGTACTAATCTCTTTTTTACGAAACAAGTCCATGGTATGCTCACAAGTTTGAAACCTCATAGTTCTATTTTCAAGCAAGAATGCTGCCAATCAACAATAGGAAAATAGATCACAAGCTATATGTTTTATAGTCTAGATCCCGCATAGGTTTAAAGTAAATGAAAAAAATAACCTTACGAATGATCATTATTGGTCTATTAATACTGTTTTCTTTGAATACTCACAGCAGCAGATTTTCTGGGACTTCTTCTACATCTTTATCCAATAACGGAAAAAATTTAAATTCTCCTGCAATTCCAGCAGTACAAAACGATATGAAAAAAGAGGATATTCCTGTTTTTAATACTGAAGAACCCAAAGGATGTAAATATTGGCTTCCTTTTTTTAAACCTTTTTGTCGTCATCTGCATCAAACGTGGACTGAAGGCAATACCGAACTGTATCTTTCAGGTTATGCATGGCACAACCGTTTTACTTATTCTGCAAAGCAACTTCGAGAAAAAAAATACAATGAACTCGCTTGGGGAGGTGGATTCGGTAAAGGTTTTTTTGATGAAAAAGGAAATTGGCACGGCCTTTATGCGTTTGCATTCCTCGACTCTCATCGCAATCTTGAACCAACTGCTGGATATGCCTATTTAAAAGTCGCAAATTTGAGTAAAGATTTTAAAGCAGGGCTAGGATTTTCTGTATTGATTACGTCACGCCCTGATATCCTACATCGTGTTCCTTTTCCGGGAGCTGTCCCTTGGGCAGGTGTTTTCTATAAAAAGCTGTCCTTAAAAGCGGCGTACATTCCTGGCTCATCAACTAATGGAAATGTGCTTTATCTGGTAGGAACATATGCTTTTGATAAATAGAGAGCATGTTCTGTGCTGTTCTAAGAAAATTTAGCTTTGCTGCATCGATTAACTATATTTTAAAGATATAAACCCATCCCACTACTGAATCATGCACTACCCAGGCAACTGCTTTTTTTAAGAGAATGTGCTATGTTCTATAGAACCATAATCAGAATATTTTTAATATGAAATCGTTTATTGAACAAGCACAGTTTTATGCGGCATATCATCAAAATATCAAGACACGTTACACACATATGGCAGGAGTTCCTCTCATTATTTTATCAGTAATGATCTTGTTAGGTTTTATAAAAATAATTATGCCTGGTGTTTTTGCAACAAATCTTGCTTTTTTCGCTACGGTAATTGCCTTAATTTATTATTTCCGCCTAAATTGGCAACTCGCTTTGGTACTTACTCCAATTATGCTCATCCTGTTATTGATAGCAAATTGGTTTAGCCAAGATGGCCCGACAACATTAGGGGTCTGGGCGTTTGTTATCTTTTTTATTATAGGCTGGGGATTACAATTTTACGGTCATTATCTGGAAGGTAAAAAACCGGCATTCATGGATAACTTGAGCCAAGCGTTCATAGCCCCTTTATTTCTTGTCGCAGAGCTATTTTTTATGGCTGGGCTCATGAACTCATTAAAAGAACAAATATATGGAGTAGATAAAAATACTCTTTAGGGTCTATTTTCATTTCGCTAGCTTGAGTCAAAATGGCCTGATTTTCGAGCACCGAAGCGTAGCATACATGAGTATGTGAGCATCGGAGCACAGAAAATCGGGACAGTTTGACCAGGATAGTAGAAATGTAAACAGACCTAGTCTTGATCGTCAGAATAGATCGTCTTACTCTCCAAATGAATTTTACGAAAAAACTGATGAATCAGGGGCGAAAGGATAATCACCATAATGGCAATAAATGCCAAACCGCTAAATAACGCATAACACCCAGCAAAAATCTTCCCGGAGGCCGTGACCAGATTGGCCGCAGGTCCCATGCCTGAAAGAATCATGGAGGCATTCATGAATGCATCAACCCAGGGCATTTTCTCTAAATAATGATATCCCAACATACCTACAAAAAGCGCTAACGCGGTGATTAACAACCCAAAACAGGCGTTACGCACCATATGCAGATATACATTTGCAGGATGCAATATATTTCTTTTCTTTTTTCCTTGTTTTTTCATTCGTACATCCTGTCACAGTTCCTGTTTCAAGTACCGGCAAATTGCGGCATCATTACTTTAAAACAGTGATGAATTTTTTGATTTCGTCTAAAGTCCTGATCTATTGTTTGCGCGCTAATATCCTGCACTGAATATTTTTCTAGAAGCAGGGGATCCAATTTAAATTGGCGAAAATTAGTAGAAAAATATAAAACTCCGTTAGGATTTAGCAAACGCATCGCTGAGTTCACTAAAGAAACATGATCGCGTTGAATATCCAAAGTATCCGCCATGCGCTTCGAGTTGGAAAAACTAGGCGGATCTAAAAAAATAACATCAAAACGATCGCGAGCAATTCTCATCCATTCACGGCAATCATACTGCACGAATTGGTGCTTCGATAAATCAAGATGATTTAACTTGAAATTCTCTTCAGCCCAACGCAAATAAGTATTGGAAAGATCAACATTTGTTGTCAATGCTCCAGCTAAAGCCGCATGAACACTGGCACTGGCAGTATAACAAAAACAATTGAGAAATCGTGTTCCTGGCTTTAATTTGGCGAAGCTTAAGCGCATTAATCGATGATCCAAAAATAAACCGGTATCCAGATAATCATATAAATTAACTTTAAACTTAGCCTGCCCCTCTGTAACAACCATGGTTTTTCGAGTTTGCCCTAGTTTTTGATATTGCTCACTGCCTTTTTGTTGTTTGCGTTGCTTTACTACCAATTGATTCGCTTCCAACCCTAGCGCCCTGGGAACAACCTGCATTACTTCCAAACTGCGTTTCTCTGCTTTATGCGCTGGAATACTTGCAGGGGCAGCGTATTCTTGGAGTACAGCACAATCATTATATATATCTATGGCATATGCGTATTCAGGCAAATCTGCATCGTATATTCGATAACACGAAATATGATTTTTTTTCGCCCATTTCTGTAAGTGGCGATAATTTTTTTCCAGTCGATTGAACAGCATCTGCGCCCCTTCAGATAAGGTACTGCTCATGATGCCTTTAAGCTCATTTGTTACATGAATATCCAAACAATACAGTTTGCATTCCAATGCGCCATTATATATGGTGTATTGTTTCCTAGCACGAAGTCCTAAGGCCTTGGCCAAAACGGGATTGGAGGTCAAAATTGCAGCCTGCCAACCTTGATAATGTGCATGCAAAATCTTACCCAGTTGCTGATAAAGCGGAACCAAGTGCGTCACCTCACTTAGGCGTTCGCCATAAGGAGGATTACATATAACCAATCCCTTTTTTGCTGGAGCCTTAACCTCATTTAATGTTTGCGTTTTAAAATCAACCAATGGCGCGACACCAGCACGTTCAGCATTTTGGCGCGCTATAGCAATTATTTTGTTATCTGCGTCGGTACCCAATAAGGTCAGGGGCAGGGTTTTAACGTGCTGCAGAGCATCTACCCGTAATTTTTCCCATAACGAAGATTGATGTTGTGCCCAATATTGTAACGCTTGATCCTGGCGCAATAAACCAGGAGCAATATGTGCTGCCATCATGGCCGCTTCAATAACTAAAGTACCCGCACCACAAAAAGGATCATGCAAAGCATACCCTTTAGCAGCTAATTCCGGCCATTTCGCGCGCATAAGCAGTGCCGCAGCAACATTTTCCTTTAAAGGAGCAACACCCGCTTTATGACGATATCCCCTTTGGTGCAAACTGTATCCAGTGAGATCAAAGCTCACAGTGACCACATCGTTTTTCAAATAGGCATGAATAAGAATTTGTGGTTTTTCTTTATCTACTGATGGGCGCGAATGATTTAATCGACGAAAATGATCTACTATTCCATCTTTAACAACCTGTGCACCAAACATCGTATTGCGAATGTGCTCAGAAGATCCATGAAATTCAATAGCAATCGTTTTATCGTGGGAAAATACAGTCTGCCAATGAAATTCTGTACACAGTTGATGCAGCGCCTGCTCATTACCCGCATAACCACTAAAAAGAATTAATTGCACACGATTTGCTATTCGTGACCAAAGACATAATTTATAAAGAGTCAGTAAATCGGCATCTCCATAAACTCCTTGAGGATTGACGCGCGTAACCGATAAACCTAAGGCTTTTAATTCCTCTTCCAATAAATATTCAAGTCCGCGCGGGCAGCTTATAAATAGAGAATATTTCATTCTATGGATGACCTCAAATAGCGAAAAAGAGCTTTGGCAGCACCTGTATTTTTTTCTTTCTGTTGATCATCAACCGCCTTTTTTATTAATTGTCTTAAATGCTGGACCTCTTCAGGCTGATACGCTTCAATAAATGCAGTTAATGCTTCTTTACCTTCGTTGAGCAAGCGATCACGCCAATGCTCAACCTCATGAAATGACGCCGTTACCGCTTTATCTTCTTCAAGCAAACGCTCATAAGCTGCCAAAATTTCTTCATGATCAGCAGCACGCATTAACTTTCCAATTAATTGGGATTGTCTTCTTTTAGCACCATGACTTTTAATAGACTTTGCATCAATAATTGCTTTGTAGAGATTTTCAGGAAGTGGAAGTAACTCAAGCTTAGACAAACTCAAGTCAATCAATTTTACACCCATTTTTTGTAAAAAATCGGCATCTCGTTTTTTTTGTGATTTACTGACTGGCTCATCCATAGTATGTACTTTTTAACCTTAAAATTAGCTAATCATATTATATACTTTACACGCTCACAAAATGAGCGTGTAAAGTATAGACTATTATTCAGCTGCGACAAGGGAAGCAGGTGTTGGCGTTTGTGTATAATGTTTTCTGGGTCTGGAGCGTAGATACGAACGGCCCACCGCAAAAAAATTATAGGTCAGGATGAATAATAAAAGTAAGTGCAACCAGGTAATGGTTAACTGCATAAAAATAGGGATAGTAATAAAAACACCTAAACAGCCTGAGAGACTTAGAATCATGGTTTTCTTTAAAGGGATTTTATTATGTTTCAAGAATACAAAAGTAGTTAATGGTTGCTGCATGGCGCCTGCAGTAGTCATAATTGGGAATGCCACTACAGGCGAAACATTCATTAAAAACAGTACGCCTTGTACCATAACAAATAAACCTATTCCCACTGAGGTTAAAGCACCGCAAACCACCATCGCTAAAAAACCTATGATTAATTTCCATGAATGCAATTCAGTTAATTCACCGCCAACAGGTAACAGGCGAAATTGATGTGAAATTAAGAGCAGAATAATTAAAGCAAAACAGCAAACCATAGCCAAACGAATTGTCTGCTTACTCATATGACTTACAACAAAACCACCGAGTAGACCACCAACACAAGTACCCATAACTAAGGTCAGAAGCGTAGTTAAATCAACATCAACCAACCCCATAAAAAACAAAGATTCAATTGTTCCTGGGATCACTTGCGCTCCATTATTTACCGCAGGCATTTCGTCATCACGGAACGTACCCGTCAATTTTGCCAAAGCCACATTAACAGCAAAACTTCCAACGCCCAAAGTATCGGCGATAAAAGCAATCACTCCGCTTACAATTAATTTCAAGTATTGCATCAAAGAGAGAGGCTCAGCGGGCTGGCGAATGAGCTTGAAAACCATCACGGCTACACAAAGCAGGCTTAACACCAAAATGCTAAGAGTAATAAAAAAGATGACCATTCGGCTACCAACCTAAATAAAATAGTGAACTCAAATTAAAAAACCTGGTAATTATATACTAATTCTGTTGGTCGGCAAACAACATGTAGACCAAAAAAAATGCTTTATGAATTACACGGGGACATAAATGGAACACATTAGAGCTTTTTCCAACCTCGCAGCAGAAGTTGGAGGTAAGGAGAAGCAGAGCAGCACCAGAGCATACAAGAAGCCGGCAGTAGAGATTGGATTTACTCAAGGCTAAAAGAATACGTTGAATTACAGAATAACATTGAGTTAAGTGGAACCCGGGATAAGCACAATGACATTCCCGGACCAAAGAAATGATGATTAAATTAACGATTTGATATAAGTAGCTTAGAAAAAGAGAATTGTTTGGTTTTCACAGTAATCAAACCTAATAGGCTATTTAAGAACCTACTCCTCTATCTCATTTTACGGGTATTAAGATTGTCATATTTCTTAGGATGAGCTTAAGTACAATAATTGTTCCATCGAGAATAGTTCGATATGCTCCGGAGGTCAGCTGCATTTTCCTCTGTATATAGCTGCTCGTTATCCTCGCACAACTCTTCGTTTTTATATATAAAAATAGTTTTAATATTTGGAAATATATCACGAATAGCTTGACGTTGCTTCTTTGTCATCACATTCATTTCTTCATAGGATAAATTCACTGTGCTAATTTGCGGTAATTTACCCTTAAGAAGGATCATTTCTTCTAAAGGAAGAATATTTAATTCATTCTCACGTAAATCAAGATGAGTTAAAGTTTGAGGAAGAGCTGCGAAGGCAAGAGCCAATTCACTACCCAACTTATAGATTTCGGTAGAGAATTTGTCTAAAAAGTTAAATTCAAAGCTCCACTGCACATCTGATTTTCGAGCTAAAGAATTCTTACTTAAATCAAGTGAGGTTAAATTGGGTAATACAGCAAAAAATTGAGCTAATCTAGCTCCAGACTTATTAATAAGATGATTAAGGCTTAAATCCAATGAGACTAAATTTGGAGGGAATACGATACATGCTAAAAGATTTCCACTTCTTTTACCAAAGTCATTTCTGCTTAAGTTAAGTGAAATACATCCATTAGGGACTTGAGTCAAAGTTTTTAAAAATTCATTTTCATTAAGATTAAAAAGATGGGTCAACTGATGTTTCATTAATTACTCCTAGTTAGAGGTCGACAAACAATAAACGACACAGAAACATAGAATATTTGAAAGGAAGCAATTTTATTAGAAATGTTTTCAAAAGTCATGGAATTATAAACTAATCCCACTCAAGCCTAATTTAACATTCTAACCTGTGCCTCTTCTTCGCATTTGACATGTATATAAAACGGGGGTTTTGCGACCGTTGCTGCTTATGAGGCTAAACAAAACGGTTTTTCAAGTGTTGAACTATTTCGAGGTTAGTTTTCTGCATTAAGTCTACTTCACAGTAAACAGACTTCAAACTAAAACGGAACCTAAGTGCGCTAAAAGTTTCGAGAATTTTGATTCTTTGAATTATGGATTTTCTTGAAGTTGAATAAGAGAACCTTGGGTCCCGACATAAATTATATTATTAAAAGTTGTGATGTCATGGACAGTTTTATTTATTGGAATATTTTGCCATGAGCTACCTCCATTATAAGTAATATAAATTGATTGTAATGCGGGAGAAGATAAGATGATTTCTTGAGAATTAAGCGCCGTAATTTTTGGAAAGTAATATATTTTACTTTCAAATACCCTTGGTAAGCCCTTGGTTATTAAATACCAATTTTTACCGCCATCCAAAGTTTTAAGTAGGCCTTCGGAAGTTGTGGCAAACAAAGTATTTTCCTTGTAATACAGTGTATCAATAGAGGTTTTATTTGTACCTACAAAGACAGTCTCCCAAGTTAAACCCCCATCAGTCGTTTTTAGAATTTTACTGTTATTAATAAAACCATGACTTAAACCTAAATAGATTATTTTTGAATTTACGGCATAAAATGTTAGAGGGACGGTCCATATTGAAGAATAAATTTTTTTCCATGTCGTTCCTCCATCATTTGTTTGAAAAAGACTACCTCCAAAACCAATCTTGTTACTTGTGAGAGCATAAACTGAATTAGAATCCAAAGCTTGGACTTGTAGAATATCAACATTTGACAAATTCGTTGGACTCCAGGTTTTACCTCCATCTACTGTTTTTCCAACACCAAATTTTAAGCTACCGACATATAAAATATCTTCATTAATTACGGAAATACTCGTACTAAATGGTGTTTTCATAGAATCCCAAGTTAAACCCCCATCAGTACTTTTATAAAAAGAGTAAGGACTTTTATTAACTAAATTAATTCCACTTGCATAAAAAATATTTGTATTTACCACACTAAGATGTTCAAACCATCCTTTACTTAAAGTAGTTGAAGTAAAATTTTTTAATTGGTTTTCTGTTGCCCTTATCTTCGGTACTTTTAAAGTTTTTGTTTCTTTAGAAGCAAGTAAAAAACTTAAAATATAAGATGTTGTCGCTATGAGAAAAAAAATAATAAAGACAAAACGAATAAATTTAGCCAGGGATTTAATAGTTTGAATAAATAACCCCATGTTGCACCTGCTGAATAGCCCAAACCTATTATAGTCAAAATATTTCCTAAGAAGGAAGAGCGAAGAACTTGATTATGAAGACTAACTTGCCACCTCCCGGAAGAGTTCAATCTCAGCTAGCAAAGCCTTAACCTCATTTACTTTGGTAAACGGGGTTAAGTATTAGTCTAACTAGAAACCTGAGAAAGAAATTGCTGGTATTAGGATACATACTCTAAGACCTTTCCTGACACCCTTAATTCACATGACTTCAAATTCAGCTTTAGAAAATTCCAGATTTTTTCTCTGTAAAATATCATCGCGACTAAATTCAATAACATTTTTGTTTGCTATACACCGCCAATTTTGCATATTAGTTATATATTCTTTATTTTTAATTTTAAATACGTCTGGTGTGAATGCTGCAACATTTTCCCCCGCATTTTTATCTCTTGCTGAAGCAAATATAAAAGCCTCAACTTTTGCCTCTCTCATCTCCGTACCTAAAAGTTGACTTTGTTCGTAATTTGTTTTGCTTGAAATTTTATCTTGATATTTTTGAAATGGTGACTTTGTTAAGTCGATTCCATTTTTTGCTTGTATATAAGCCTTAAATGCAGTCATTCGAATTTCAATGTACCCTAGATTTGCTACAGTATCATCAAAAAATTTCAAACGGTAAAATGCTACCTCTGCAAATGCTGTCTTCTGAGTTAAAGAGCCATACCACAGCGAAGGTTCATAAGTATTACCAAACCGGGATCCATACTCAAGTGGAGGATATCTAAAAGGAGTAAAAATTAAATAGTGTTTATTATTGGCTGCTTGAGGTTTTGAATCATCTAGTAATTTTTCTAAAAGATCGTGTTCTTCGCTGCTCTCAACTAAATCTCTAGAGCTTGAACTATATTGATCCTCAACTATTCTCCATGGTTCCAACTCCAAATATTTGCAAAATTTTAGACCTTCACATTCGATCCAAATACTCATAATTTACCGCGCATTGCATCTAAATAGTTAAGTACCCTGATTAAACCAGAAATAGTTTTCATTTCTTCAATAGGTTTATTTTTAAAATATTTATTTTGGCTATTGAGCCATAATTTAGCTTTTTCATGATTATTTCCAACCATAGCATTTAAGCCTCTATATATCCTTAAAAGTAATAGAGCGATTTCACCTTCTTTTGTATGAGGTGAAATTAATTTTTTCCCCTGACTGAGACGAGATGCGCTGGGTTCACTTATGCCAATGATTTTACCTAAGTCTTTTCCGGATAAAGAATAAAATTTTGCCAAGTTACATAAAGCCTTCGACAAAACAATTTCTTCTTTATGATGTGTACTACTAGAAGTTTTCATTCCGAGCCCCTTTCATTTGAAATTATAGTGAAACTATATTTCATATGCAAGTTATTTTTTGTAATTAATTATTGTTCATTAATAGGAATGATATAGGAGACAGCATGAAGTGATATGCGTATATAAAATGGGGACTTTGTGAACGTTGCTGCTTATGAGTCTAAATAAATTTGTTTTTCAAGTGATTGTTTATTTTGAGGTCAATTTCTGCTTAAGGTTTACTTTTCAAAAGTAATCAGGCTTTTTAAGGTCACTGCTGCCAGTGGAAACTAAACTCTTGTGGAAATCGTACTAAATTACGTTTGACTACTTGATTAAATTCCCTTGTTTCAATCCCATGAATCTCTACAAGCTCACTATTAAGCATCACAAGAATTTTCACGAACAGTATAAATCTTATTGGTTAACTCGGTTTCAACAAATTGTTCTGCATTACATGTTGTAGAAAATTTCATTCTTCCTTAATAGAAATTTTCTACAATAGAATTATTAATTGTAGTAATACTGCGGTTGTGGAGCGTAGTATTCCTCATCTTCATAATTGTAGGATTCCATTTCATTCTCCCTATCCTGTTCTTTTTTGTGATAAGCTCTTTCCAGCAAACGAAACTGTTCCTGTTCAATCTCTAATCTTGTTTGGTCATTCTGAGAGTGCTCATGGTAATTCTTTTTATCATTTTTTGCAGAGGAATATAAAGACATCTGACCCAACATATTTCGAGTGCTATCAGGACAAGCCTCTGTCTCTTGTATTTGCAATTCAAATAGAGCTTTTAGAAAAAATTCTTTCCATGCCGTTATGGATTCTTTCATAAGAGGTACGCGATCGATAGCATCTAATTTTGATAGGCTACTGATAATATCAGTCGCTTTTAAATGAGACTGAGAGCCTAACTTCCAAACTCCGGCACGCAAAGCTGTATCATGACTTAAGGATAAAAGATATAAAAGATCAACGCCATTATACTTGTTTGCTGAAGTTAATTTATGATGTGCTAAAAAATCTATAAAATCTTGACCTAAATTGATGTCCTCTATCGTAGCTGAACGAGATATCTTATATTGCGGAGAAAAAATAATTGGGGCAACAGCCTTATAATGAGCTATTTTATCCGGTGATTGTACATCAGAGGGGAATGAATGATAAATCAATTCGTCAATGGAACCTGTTGAATAGATTTGACTATTTTTTTCATAGAAATAAGGCATTTATTTTCCTTTTTAAAAATTAGAACGAAATATAACATAAATACCCAATTCGACCAATATGCGCTCACCAGGGTTTTTAAGTTAAGTAGGTATGCCTTTAAAGGCAAGAAAATTTTCATTAAAAGTCGCAGCTTTTAGGTAAGAGGCTTTTAAATTAAAAAACAAGTGGTTTTGGGAAAATGCTCACAATTAAATATTCTTTTTCAAGTAATGATAGTTTTTTCATAGATTAATTTTAATATTTATATCTCAAAGTAAAAGGATAAAGCAGTTATCCCTGTTCTGAATTGATTCACTTTTTTTTGAGTTTGTAAGTTTACTAATTGAGACGTGAAATTACTTTAGGTCTGATTATAGAGAGTATTAGTGCTTTCATTGTACGTTACGCCCGTGATAATCATTTGTTTGCCATCTTAAAAACGGGGATTTTTGATTTTTTGTTCTTCAACTACTCTTAATCGAGCATCTTCTTCTTCCTTAGTCAGATTAACTTCTGGTAAATCATCATAAAAATCAGCTGGTTCTAAAGTTGAACTGTTTTTTACAAAAATAACCTTTGAAGGCTCTGTAAATTCAAAACTTGATTGGGTTGTATTAGTATCAAAATTAATTGCAGCTTGTTTGGTGTCATTAACATAAGAACGAGATAATTGTTCTATACTTGTGTGTTGAGGTAGCGTATTTTCCCACAAACGAATAAGATCTAACATTTAAAACCCCGCGATATGCTATAAAAAAACGCAATTGCATCATAAATACCCACTAAAAATATTATCCATTAATTTCAAAATGTCATCCTCACCTATGGTCATCAAGGGCAAGATATCGATAAAAACTAGCGCGAGATTTTAAGAGTCTTACAAATATCATTAATGCTCATGCCATGATTTTTATGCATGCGTTTAGCAGTAAGCATTTTAGGGTTGTTCGAAGAAACCTTCTTTTGTCCACCGCTTCTACCTCTAGCACGCGCGGCATCTAAACCGGCTTTAGTTCTTTCTTGAATTAATCGTCGTTCAAATTGAGCCAAAGAAGAAAAAATATTAAAAATTAGTTCTCCTGAAGCCGTTGTTGTATCAATAGCACCATCACAGAGCGATCGAAACCCAATTAATGTGCCCAATCAAGTTGTCCACTACATTGCAAAACAATTAGCGTTTGAACTTCCAGTAGTACTTGCATCCTATAGGATCGTAAAGCAACGCGATTAGATCATTATGGTGAAATAAAGACTGTATTTGATTATAAAGATCTTGGCGGGCTCGATTAACTCGCTGGGCTGTATGATCAAGCACGGCATGGCAATGAAAGACTAAGCATTCTGTTTGAACGTTGCACGCTGTGGCTCATCAGTAGAAAAGTTCTATTACCAGACATAAGCACATTGACCGGTTTTAATAGGGGGCATGTGGAATAACCACCAAAAGTGTTAATTTTGAGTTACTCCACTAATTTCAGAAAAACCTCTTGTTCCGTCTTGATCTCATAATAACTATCATTAATTTATATATTCAATGGGTGTGAAGTCATTAGTTTTAGATTGATTATCTTCATTGCCGTCATTTTTTGGCGATGGGAAAAAACCGATACCAGAATAAGAGTTATTCAGACTTATCCCTTGATCTGAATAAGAAAGTTCTTCTTCTCCTTCACTTTCAGATGTATTTCCATGATACAGATTTAGTTCTTTCATAAAGAGCGAAGGATTTGCCAAACTAAAATCTTGATCAAGATTTTTTTCAAGCGCTAATAATTGCCATTGCTCATGCCTATTTTTTAATAATTTTATTAAAGACTCTATATCACATTCATTAGCTTCTATTTTAGAAAAAGCATTCTTCATTGAAGTAATTTCCTCTTCATCTTCAACTAGGGCAAGACATTTATCAAACATTATTTGTTGGTGTGTGTATAAATCGGATGTTATCGTAGTGCGAATGATATCTTCAAAAAATGAAAAAGGAGTATTTGCAATTAACTTTATCATAGCTATTTTTTCATTTTGAAAACTCTCGGAGCTCACATAATTTTGAGGCAAAGAGTTCTCATCTACACCATGATAATGCTGCTCGACTATGTAGGGAATTTTTTGTAACGATGATAATGTAAGTGTAGTTCGTAACATTTCATAGTCCAAAGACTCAGCCATATCTATCCTAAATGTTCTTTTTTCCTTACCTGTATCCTGCAAGCCAAAATTACCCGAATGCATGTCGGTTTCACAAAGGAAATAGCAAATAATAAACATTCCTGCTAAACCCTTAATATCTTGAAATTGACTTTGCTCTTTGAGATCAGGACAACCCTCTCTAAAATTTTTTATCCTCCTGCTCGCAATATAAAACTCATTGTTTTCTTTAATAATCTCCAATTCAGGGCCATAACCCATAAGTCCTTTAAATATTTTAGAGCAAGCTAATTCAACTTGAGCAGCATATTCACTTCGTCTGAATAAAAGAAAAAAATCCCCATCGAAAGAAGAGTTTTGTACAGGCTGAAAGTTTGGGGTGCAGGTATAACCATAATTTAGACCTTCTTTGGGATTACCAAACAATAGTTTAATGTTATGAAAAGATGAGAAATCTCTATAAGACATGGTATCTCCATTATAAAAAAGACTAAATTATACGCGAAATGGTTATTAATTTGTATTTAAAATAACTCGATGAAATGGTTTAAATTTTTATGTTTTTTCCCCAATACAAACATTTCTGTGCCGTAGGTAATATAAAGTGGTCTTGGAAATATCCAATTGCTAAGCAATTTTTTATCAGGAAGTTGAATTTGGTACTCCGCAATCAATGCGGGAGATAAAGTTCTATTTAATGAAAATTCGACAACTTCTTTATCTTTACTCGCGCATAAGCATAATAATAACCCTATAGAAGAATTCTCATGTGCTTTTTTCACAGTTCGATCTAGGCTCTCCAGGTAAAATGAGAGCTTCCCTAGGTATTCTGGTTCAAACCGCCCTACTTTCAATTCAATAATAGCGTAACATTTAAGAATAACATGGTAAAAAAACTAAATCAGCATAGAAATGATCACCATCAAAAGTTAATCTTTTTTGACGTCCAACAAACGAGAAACCTTTTCCTAGTTCTAATAAAAACTGTTGTAAATTGTTAATCAATGCTTCTTCAAGTTCCGACTCAACTAATTTCGTTGATTCCGATAGCCCTTAAAACTCTAATACAACCGGTTCCTTTATAGCATCTTCCGGTTTATTAATTTCTTGACTCTTCTTTAGCTAGATTTATTAATCCTTCCTTATCTTTGCTTTTAGCTAATCTATCATAAAGTAAACTATTTATTTGCCTTTCAAGCTCTCTTCCACTCCAACAGTTTTTTTCTGCTTCAACCGTATAAAATTGTCGTGCTTCTTCTCTGTCAATTCGCATTAATGCTCGATAATGAATCCAGCCTAAATTCAGACTTAAGCCAGTTTTAATAGATTCGTAAGAATCAGCTCTATTCGGGATCGTGTGGAATAACTCAATATTAACACTTTTGGTGGTTATTCCACACGACTCCTATAAATGTCATAAATAAATACTAAAGACAATTCTTGCTTCCATTCAACAAAATATCATTCAGTAATTTCATCGGGTCTAAAATCATTATTTCTTCATTTCTATGGACTCGCCGCATAAATTCGCCCAAAATATCTGCTTTTGGGGCTAAGAAAAATTTTGCAACATAACCCTATCGATTGCCAAAACGCCGATAATTTTAACAGCAAGGCTATTGTTTTGTTTGTGGTTAGTGTTTAGTCTGGTGAATTAATTTGTTAAGTTGGGAAGGTTACAGTTAACAAAGGAGTATTGATGAAAAAAAGGATATTAAATAGTTTACTGTTATTCAGTTGTGGCTTCGCTTATTGCGGTCAGCGAGCTAATTCTGTAGTTTATCCCCTCAAGTCAATTCTTTTTTAAAATCGGTTTATGCTCCAACTATTTTTTCTGCATTAAAGCAAGGCCACTTTGTGTTTCAAGCAGGGGGCTATTGGAGCCATCAAGGCTAGCTTCAGCAAGAATCAATGTCATAATATTTAGTAGTTAAATAGCAAAACCATAATGTGTCCCATCCGGAAGCTCAACATCGAGCCGTAATTTTCCCCCAGTTGCTTCAATATAGCGCTTTAAAGATGATAGCTTAAGATCACGTCCAGGCTTTTCCATCTCAGCGACTGTGGGCTGCTTTATGCCAAGAACATTTGCCATATCTACTTGAGTCTTTTGTACCAACTCGCGAAGCTCAGCTAAATGGATATTGAGCAACATTTCTTCTGCCTTTTCTTGTGCCTTTTTAACCACTCCTGGTTTTTCTGCTGCAAGAATTTGTTCAAGGGTTCTCGCCATAATAATTACTCCTTATTTAACTTTTTCAGATGAGCAGTAAACTCACGATCAGCTATTGGAATCATTTCATCATAAAATCGTTTATCATTTCCTGTTTTATTGCCAGCACACAATAAAATACCTCTCCGCTTTGGGTCAAATGCAAAAAACGCCCTGATTGGATCACCTTTACTTTGGACTCGTAACTCCTTCATATTACTATGACAAGAGCCTTTAACAGTGTCTGCATAGGGTCTTGATAGCATAGGCCCTTTCTCTTGTAATACTATCATTGATGCCAACATGTTAGTCCTATCTATATCATCCAAAGCATCAAACCAGATATCAAAGGTGTCTGTCGTTTCTATTGACCACATACCCTCTCCTTTTTATTATAGGTTAAATGCTATATAGATTCAAGCCTATAGTCAAGTATTTAAAGAGGAAATAAAACGGGGGTTTTGCGACCGTTGCTGCTTATGAGGCTAAACAAAACGGTTTTTCAAGT
>NZ_LBAW01000018.1 GCF_001648595.1 Legionella bozemanae
AAGCATCAAAAGCAGGAGAATCTGGTAAAGGTTTTGCCGCAGTGGCAACTGAAGTAAGAAATCTTGCAGAGCAATCAGAACAGTCCACGGTACAGGTGCAAAAAATTCTTGAGGACATACGACGTAGCACTGAAAAAGCGGTCATCGTTACCGAGGAAGGAGCTAACACTCTTGATTCAGGAATTAAGCTCATTGAGAAAGCAGGCGACGTTATTCATGCGTTAAGTAAAATGATTAATGAAGCATCGATTTCAAGCCAACACATTGAGGTGTCTATTAGGCAAGAAGCAGTTGGAATTGAGCAAATCGTTGAGAGTATGAATGAAATTAATCGTGTTACCGCAGCTTTTTCTAGTGGCATAGAAGAGATGATGAAATTTATTCATCATTTAGATGATATTGTTAAACACCTAAAAGAGGATATTAGTCTTTATAAAGTTTAGACGGTTTCATTTCATTAATTCTTGGCAGTTCGTTATTTTTAACTACAGATGCTTTTTAGCATCGACTATATTAATAAGTGAATTTCATATGCTCAAGCCTCATTTATCATCCGCTACATTATCAGCTCTTGGAGCTGCTCTTTTATTTGGAGGGAGTACCCCATTTGCTAAGCAATTAGTTGGTAATATTTCACCTTTGCTCCTAGCAGGTTTTCTCTATTTGGGTAGTGGAATGGGGTTGGGATTTGTGCGCCTAATAAAAGATCGAGGTTGGAATGGTTCAGGTTTATTAAAAGGTGAATGGGCCTGGTTAATGGCAGCTATCGCCTTTGGCGGTATGATTGCTCCAACTTTATTAATGGTCGGCCTTTCTCATACAAGTGCAGCCACATCTTCTCTGCTCCTTAATCTCGAAGCAGTATTAACGGCTGTTCTAGCATGGATATTCTTTAAGGAAAGCACCGATCGACGTATTATTTTAGGCATGCTACTTATCGTAGCCGGCGGAGTTCTATTATCTTGGCCACAAAAAATAGCCCCGCAAAATTGGCTAGGTACTGTAAGTATTGCCGGTGCTTGCTTATGCTGGGCAATTGATAACAATCTCACCCGCAAAATATCATCTTCGGATGCATTCTTTATTGCAGGAAGTAAGGGGTTGGTCGCTGGGGTAGTAAACATTAGTTTGGCATTCTTTATAGGATTAACATTTCCCGCGTGGACTAATATTAGCTATACCATGTTGCTAGGTTTTTTTGGCTATGGCATCAGTCTTGTCCTATTCGTTCTTGCTTTACGCGGACTTGGAACAGCAAGAACAGGAGCTTATTTTTCTACAGCACCGTTCATCGGCGCTGGTATCGCCATACTATTTTTTCATGAATCGCCATCGGGATTATTTTGGGCAGCTGCTGCTTTAATGGGTACAGGGGTTTGGATACATCTCACTGAGAGCCATAGTCATATCCATACGCATGAATCTTTATATCATAATCATTCACATTGTCATGATGAGCATCATCAACATACTCACGACTTTCCTTGGGATGGTAAAGAGCCACACACACATCCTCATCAGCATGAAGAGTTGACTCATTCTCACCATCATTATCCTGATATTCACCATAGACATAGGCATAAAGAATAAAATTGTTTCGCTTTTTAAAGTATGTTTAGTGTCTAAAGATAGGGTTTTATCTAGCTAAGTAATCCAATGAAATGGTATAAAATTTCATATGCACTTGAGAGTGGGATCCACTACACTTAGAGCCAAGTTATAAGTGCTAAATCAATATAACCTTCAAAAATTCAATTAATTCTAAAAGTATACTTTAAGCAAAAAACTGGCCTCCAAATAAACAAATATTTGAAAAACAAATTTATTTAGCCTCATAAGTGGCAATGTTCGCAAAACCCCCATTTTTGTCTCTACTATGAGTAATATACCCCCTACATTAATATGATTATTTTTTGATAATAATAATTTGGTGATTAATTGGTGAATTAATGGTGAAAAGATAGCTAAAACCCGATTAAATAGAAGAGTTATTTTAACCAGATAATTCATCATGTATTCACCGCTATTTTTTGCTTTAAAATTACAAGAACAATTAAAAATTCATTATTTATCAGATAGATATAATGCATTTTTATGTCATGCGAAAGGTGTGTTTTGTACTGAAAATTTAACAAAATTTATTCATTCATTTTTATTACCTACGGTTCTCTTTTCTTTTAAATTTTAAAGTGCAATTCTGAAGTTGCACGTTTGTGACATCTATATATATATGGATTAAAGAAATTGAGAAAATCAATGACAGTATTTGAATTTTCGAGAAAACCAATTTAATAAGAGTAGTCTAAAATAAACATATATTAATGCAATTAATAAATTAAGTTGTGCTTACGTAAAAAAATTTTTCGCAATAATTTGCTATATATGGAAGTTAATTAAAATTGAACATTTTTATTACTGCAGAGGTAAAAAATGCGAAAATTAAAAATGCATACTCCTGACTTAGTTTCTGAAAATATTGATAAATTACTGGAGTTATTCCCTAGTTGCATGACTGAAATGCGTCGAGATGGTCAAGTTAAACAGGCAATTGATTTCGATAGATTGAGACAAGAACTGTCAACATCAATAATAGATGGTCAAGATGAGCGTTACCAACTTAATTGGCCAGGTAAACGGGAAGCATTGATCACAGCTAATAAACCTATAGCTAAGACTTTACGTCCCTATCGTGATGAAAGTGTTTATTTTGATACTACTAAAAATTTATTTGTTGAAGGGGATAATCTAGAAGCTCTTAAATTGTTGCAGGAAACATATCTTAATAAAATCAAAGTGATTTATATTGATCCACCCTACAATACGGGAAATGATTTTATATACAAAGATAATTTTAGTCAGGATATTGAGTCTTATCTTTTAAAATCAAATCAGAAAGATGAAAACTCTAATCGTTTAGTTACTAATAGTGAATCTAATGGACGTTTCCATTCTGATTGGTTAAGCATGATGTATCCTAGGCTTAAGTTTGCACGTAACTTACTTAAAGATGATGGAATTATTTTCATTAGCATCGATGATCATGAGTTTGATAATTTAAAAAAAATTTGTAATGAAATTTTTGGCGAAGAAAATTTTGTCGGAAATATAGTAAGAGCTACTGGTCAAACAACGGGACAAGATGGTGGAGGGTTAGGCTCATCATTCGACTATATTTTAGCATATACGAAAATCCCCGATTTAAGTTTAACAGGTTTACCCCTTACACCTCATGATTTAAAAAGATTTGAAAACGAGGATGAGCGTGGAAAATATGCGTACGATCAATTAAGA
This sequence comes from Legionella bozemanae, assembly GCF_001648595.1. Classification (GTDB taxonomy): domain Bacteria; phylum Pseudomonadota; class Gammaproteobacteria; order Legionellales; family Legionellaceae; genus Legionella; species Legionella bozemanae. The sequence goes on from NZ_LBAW01000018.1 coordinate 3,292, forward strand.
AAAACAGGAAGCAACGATCAACGTGTAGATCGGCCTAATATGTTTTATCCAATTAAAAATCCTGATGGAGAAGATTTGTATCCAACTGGACCTGGGGGCTATGAATCATGTTGGCGTGTGGAGAGAAAAAAATATGAAGAATTAGTAAATGATAATTATATACTGTGGAAAAAAACTGAAAAAGACGGCAAAAAAATATGGTGGCCTTATATTAAATATTATTTGGAAGGAAGAACAAAAAGACCATCACCTTTATGGGATGATTTAGATGGAAACAAAAAGGCCACTAGAGATTTACGGAATTTATTCGATGGTAAAAAAATTTTTGATCACCCAAAACCACTGGCTGTTATTAAAAGATTAATTCAAATTGCACCTAACTCGACATCAAATGATTTGATATTGGATTTTTTTGCCGGTTCAGGCACAACAGCACATGCAGTTATGGAACTTAACGCCGAAGATAACGGAACTCGCCGCTTTATAATGGTTCAAGTACCTGAAATTTGTGATGAACAAAGTGAAGCTTTTAAAGCCGGATATAAGACTATTGCTGAAATTTGTAAAGAACGTATTCGTCGAGCAGGAAATAAAATAAAAAGTGAAAACATAAATAAAAAAATTGATAATTTAGATATAGGTTTTCGAGTTTTAAGAATCGATAAATCTAATATGAAAGACATATATTATGAACCTGATATCCTTGAGCAAAGTAATCTTATTTCACATATTAATAATATTCGCGAAGACCGTAATTCTGAAGACTTGTTATTTCAAATACTTTTGGATTGGGGAATAGATTTATCTTTGCCAATTTATCGAAAGAATTTCTCTGGAAAAATATTATTTTTTATAGATCATAATCAATTAGTTGCTTGTTTTGATGAAAAAATAAACGAAGAGTTTGTTAAAAAACTGGCAGCTTATAAACCCTTGAGGGTTGTTTTTCGTGACTCAAGTTTTGATAGTGATAGTGTAAAAATCAATATTGAGCAAATTTTTAAACATGTTTCGCCAGGTACTGAAATAAAGACTATTTAATATCAGATGATAGAAGGAACTTTCTTTATGAAGTTGAAATTTAAAAAGCAACCCTATCAAACTCAGGCAGTTGAAGGTGTTATAGATTGTTTTGCTGGTCAGCCTAATATTAGTTACGCATCATATCGCAGTAACCCTGGACGAGTGCAACCTACAATACAAAATGACTCTGAGTTTAAAAATCATGATATTGTGCTTACCTCAACTCAGTTATTAAATAATATTCAAAATGTTCAATCTCAACAAAACCTACCAATCTCCAAAAATCTGAACCATGATAAAAAAACAGGATTTGTAATTAATCTAGATATAGAAATGGAAACAGGTACTGGGAAAACCTATTGCTACATTAAAACAATGTTTGAGTTAAACCGTCAATTTGGTTGGAGTAAATTTATTGTCGTTGTACCTAGTATAGCTATCCGTGAGGGAGTTTCAAAATCCCTTGAGATCACAGCAGATCACTTTTTAGAAGAGTATGGTAAACGAGCGAGATTCTTTATTTATAACTCTAAGCAGTTATACAATTTGGAAGGATTTTCATCTGATTCAGGAATTAATGTGATGGTTATCAATGTACAGGCATTCAATGCGGCTGGCAAAGATGCTCGTCGAATTGATCAAGAGTTAGACAATTTCCAATCACGACGACCAATTGATGTCATTAAAAACAATCACCCCATCTTAATTCTCGATGAACCGCAAAAAATGGAAGGTATAAAGACAATTGAATCATTTAAAAAATTTAACCCGTTATTCATTTTACGTTACTCTGCGACACATAAGACCGAATACAATAAGATTTATCGATTAGATGCATTGGACGCTTATCAGCAAAAATTGGTAAAGAAAATTGCTGTGCGTGGAATTTCTTTGAAAAGTTTAAACGGTACTAATACTTATCTATATCTGGAATCTCTTGAAATTACTGCACATAAACCGCCAATTGCTCTTATGGAAATTGAAGTTAAGCAAAAAAATAAAACTACCCCTATAAAACGAATGATTCGTAAATTTAAGAAAAACGATAATTTGTTTCATATTTCAGGATTAGATCAATACAAAGGATTTGTAATCGCTGATATTAAGGCAAGTACACAAACACATACAGTGAGCTTCACTAATGGTGTTGTACTACATACAGGAGAAGTAATTGGTGATGTTAATGAATCAATTTTACGTAGGATTCAAATTCGTGAAACTATTAAAGCACATTTTGAAAAAGAACAGGCCTTGTTTCATCAAGGTATCAAAGTTCTCTCATTATTTTTTATTGACTCAGTAGCTAAGTATCGTAGTTATAATTCAGATGGGCAGCTTAATGGTGAATATGCTGAGCTTTTTGAAAAAGAATATAACATCCAATTAGAAAAACTATTAATTAAAGCGGATCCTATATACAGGCAATATCTTAAACAGATTGATGCATGTAAGACTCACAATGGTTATTTCTCTATAGATAAGAAAAGCAGACATCTTATTGATCCTATTTTGAATAAAAAATCCAACGAAACAGATGACGTGGATGCGTATGATTTAATCTTAAAAGACAAAGAGCGTTTATTATCGCTGGATGAACCTATTCGTTTTATATTTTCACATTCAGCTCTTCGTGAGGGGTGGGATAACCCTAATGTGTTTGTCATTTGTACACTAAAACATAGTGATAACACTATATATCGACGCCAGGAGGTTGGACGTGGTATGCGAATAGCGGTTAATCAGTTAGGTGATAGAATGGATGATTCAGCTACTGTTCATGAGATAAATGTATTAACTGTGGTAGCGAACGAAAGCTACAAAGATTTTGTAACTGCGCTCCAGCAAGATATTAGTGATTCACTTTCTGCTCGACCGCGTATAGCAGATGCATCGTATTTTCAGGATAAAATCATCAAAACTGCATGTGGCGACTTGATAATTACGAAACAGATGGCCAATCTAATTTATTCTTATTTGATAAGTAATAAATATGTCAATGATCATGACTTCTTAACATCAGTTTATTTAAATGATAAAAATTTGCAAAACGTTGCTGAGTTTCCGGAAGAGCTAAAAGATTATACTAATCCCATATTACAACTGATAGACAATGTATTTACTGGGCATAATTTACCCGATTTTGAGGATGACAGAAAAGTAAAATTCAATCCATTGAATGCAAATTTTGAAAAAAAAGAATTCAAAGAACTTTGGAAGCGAATTAATAAGAAAGCGATTTACATGGTTAGCTTCAACAGTAAAGAGTTAATTAAAAAGTGCGTGATAAATTTGAATAATGATTTACACATTACTCAAATGGAATATGTAATTCAACGTGGAGAACAAATTAATGAACCAACCGTTGATGATTTGCATCAGGGTAGGAGTTTTAGACTTAGTGAAACATCCATAGTGAATCATGTTAAAAGTATTCATTCCTCAGTGAAGTATGACCTAATTGGTAAATTGGCGGAAGAAACTCAATTAACTCGTACTACAATTGGAGAAATTTTACAAAGCATAAAGCCTAAAGTTTTTGAACAATATAAATCGAATCCAGAGGATTTTATTACAAAATCGGCAAGGATTATCAATGAACAAAAGGCAACCGTAGTCGTTGAACATCTTACATACAATACACTATCTGAAACTTATGATTTTGAAATTTTCACTAGAGAAAAAACAAAACAAGATTTTAGTCGAGCTGGTGAGCCTATGAAAAATCATATTTATGATTATGTTTTTACAGATTCTAAAAATGAACGTCAGTTTGTTGAAGAGCTTGATACAAGTGAAGAAGTAGTTGTTTATGCAAAATTACCAAAAGGTTTTTTTATTCCAACACCAGTTGGTAATTATAATCCTGATTGGGCTATTTCATTCAAAGAGGGTAGCGTAAGGCATATTTATTTCATCGCTGAAACAAAAGGCTCTATGTCCTCAATGGAGTTACGAAAAATTGAGGAGTATAAAATCGATTGTGCTCGAAAATATTTTAGGAAAATAACCTCAAATCAAGTTAAATATGATGTAATAGATAGTTATACAAAGTTAATGGAGTTAGTGAGGTGACTCCATATTTTAGATATCCTTCTTCATTTAAAGAAGCAAGACCCTGCGTCGCATTAATATTGAGCAATGGGAGGGATAATTAGAGTTAACCATTTATAAAAATAAAAAACCAATCGACTAATTTTTGGAAGGTGTTTATATCAAGATGCTCTTTTCCATTTGCAACATGATTAAGAATTAGTGGGTTAACTTCCAGAATTTCTGCAAATGATATTAAATCTAAGGAAGTATGATGTAAGATAGTTTTAATTAAGTTCTTTTGCGATTCATTTTTAAATATATATCTTTTCTCTTTTTGTGCTAAAACAACAGATAAACACTCCATGTCCTCTCCATCTATAACAAAATTGATTATTCCGTACATGAATAAGAGTAAGCGGTTATGCGTATTAAAAAAATTAGAATGTTTACCCCGAAAATGTTATAGGAAAAATGCATAATTAATTAACTAATGATCAACATGTAAAATTACCAATTAAATAAGGCTTAAACTTGGACAGTTGATTCATTTACAACTTCTGTTGATAGTTCGTCAATAAGATTTTTTATCTTTCCTGATATAAGGTACAAGAAAATCCCACCTGCTAATGCCCATAGTCCCAATTGGTAAAATACATGAAGGTAATCTGGGTTTGTGGTTAGAGGATCAGTTGCTTGTGTTTGTACCATTGCATTAGAAAAGTATTGCGATAATGATGCAGAAACTCCTGAAACCATCATCCAGGTCCCCATTAAAATACCTTGCAACTTAAGAGGTGCTATGCGCCCAATCATTGCATATCCTACGGGTCCTATTAGTAACTCTGCGATGGCTTGAGCCACAAAATGAAGTACGATCCAGAATATGCTACTAAAACCTTGATTGTCAGGGAATATTACCGCACAAGCTAAGAAAAAGAATGAAAAACTTAAAATAATAAATGCACTTGCAAACTGCAATGTGGTAGAAAAGTTGTATCCTTTGTTCTTTAATTTGTTAATCACAATGGCTACAACTGGTGCACCTAAAATAATTACAATTGCATTAAGATTTAAAATCCATTGGGTAGCAACTTCGAAATTGAGAATATGTCTGTCAACATTATTCTTAATAAAAAGAGTAATGCCCATCGGCCCAGTATAATAGATCATCCAAAATATAATTGATGTTACAGTTAAAATTATGTAGACCAGAATTTTTTGTTTATCTGTTTGATTTTTTTGTTGATAGCCTAAAGTAAGAATTACAAAGAGCATGGCAATACTTGTAATAATAACAAGACTATTGCTTAGGTAAGAAGAATGAAAACATAGAATTAACGCGGGAATTAATATGACAATTCCTAGTATGCTAATCATGTTGTTAGCGAACCTATTTCTATTGTTTTTAGGGAGCAGGGATAAATCATTGTCACCCAGATTGCGCCAACTAAAAATCATAAATAGTAATGTTAAAACATTAGCTAATACACCAATATAAAAAAGCTGTTGATAATCATTTGAATAGTCATAAAATCCACTACTGATATAGCCAGCAAAAAATCCTACATTCATTGCAGCATAACTTAAAAAAAACGCTTTATCCCTCCGATCATCATCTGGTTGAAAGCGTTGAGATAGAATGGTGTTATAACATGTAGTATTCAAACCGCAACCAATTAAAAATAAGCTTAATCCTATATATAGTAATGAGACTTTAGATATTGCCAGCACTATAAGTCCGAATGTTTGAATTAGAGTTGTAATAAAAAATAAAGTGCGATTGCTGATATATCGACCTCCCATCAATCCACCAAACAAATGTAAAACATAGTTAAAGGCCAAAAATAAGCCCACAACACTGTTGGAGACAGTTGGAGATAACCCAAGCTGTTTGCTTATGTAAAGTGAGAGGGAAGAGTAAAGTATTGCAAAAGAAAATGTTGAACAGGCTTGAATAAAGTAAAGTGATGTAACTCCATTTGGCATTCGTTGTATTGAATTAGACATTTTTTCCTTTCACATCCATTGAAATGGGTGACTCTACCATTAAAATTGGCTAGTATTAAGTCCTTTTTGCAATTATCTAAGTTTTAAGATAAGGATATTTTGTAATACTGTATATTTACAGGCGTTTAGGTATGAACCGAATCGAAAAAGTTTCATGGAATGAAATTAAAAATAAAATTAATGCAGTAAATCCTTCCATTTACCAAGTTTTAGACGAGCTTTTATCAGATACTCAAATCCCTTTTTTTCTAGCTCATTATCGCTTTGGTGAGCATTTTGGTATTAAAAATCACGCATACTTGCCTGGGAAGTCAGGAAAACTAGAAAGAATAGATAGTTTCAACACGGATAATGAGTTATTTCAACATTTAGGTTATGGAAAGAACAGCTTACCTTTAGGTATTATTTTGGACAAATATTGTGAATGGCACTATTTTGGGGAAGAAGAAAGGATCTTTCCTGATTGCGTCCAAGGACCAGGTGCTATTTTTAATATGCAAATTGTATTTGATGAAGATCAGACAGTTGATAACAATGTTTTATCAGTTTCATCTGGCGCTCTGTCTTCTTTTTTGTTACCTAATATAGGATGCCAAAGAAAACATACACGAGTACAAAAATATTTTAATGTCTCTCATCCTCCACCAAAATCACCTTATGAACACTATCGTATATTTAAAGAAGTCCTACAGGACGGCTTCACATCTACAAATTGGCATAGCCAGATTCTTTATTTTTCTGAACAATTTATTGATGAAGTGAAGAGGAATGATAAGTGGTTAAAGTTAAAACTATATTTTTCTGAGGCATTACGGAAAAAGCTAACTAAAAACACTTATGATTCTTCATGTAACGATCTATTTTTAAGTGCAAGGAAAGTAAATCGTTTTAGGCCTACTCCATTTATCATGGATACGGCAAAATACATTTTCAATATTTGTATGGGATCGGGTATTGGGGTAAAGCCTGCTATTGATGAGCAGTATTTGCCTGTTAGTGATGTTCAAAGAATTTACAACACGTGTTATGGTCTTGAATATACACCTACAGTAATGGTTCCTTCTTCTTTAGAAGAGAAAAATGACAGTGTTTATTATCCATTGCAATGCCCGTTTGCAAAAATTAATACCTTTAAGACTAATCAAAGTAATAGCACGTTAACGGAGCTTGAAACCTTAAAAAATGTATTACTAGCATATCAAGAAGAGTTTACAGAAGAGAAAGGTGATGCATTTGGTAGTTCTTTGTATAAGGTAAGTAAAGAAACTCAATTTACTTTTTATCATTATAAATCGGATGGTCAAAATTTGATTAAAAATCCTAATGTGTTATTAGAAGAGGATTCTCGTTTTTTATTTTCTTATTGTAATAATGCGACGACTTTTTCTAGTGATGCGAAGCTATTTCGTGGGTGTGTCCGACTTTCAAGATAATTTATAATCTTGGAGATTGATTTCTAGAAGATTAAGATATTTTTCACTTAATTTTTTTTGATTTGCTGGTGTTATATATAAAGTTGTTGTCGAATTGATTTTTGAATCTACTAAATCCTTTAATGTAATTTTCTCAATTCTAGGTTTTTGCATAGGGATTTGTGCTGCCTCATATAGGTAAGCAATATGATCATGATGGTAGAACTTAGCTAGGTATTCGGATAAAACCTGCATCTTACTAGTCTGATTAATATTATGCATTCCAATGTTTGCAACTTGCCATAAAATGACGTGTGCATTTATGTCGATATCTCTTTCATAAAGTAATAGTTCAGTAGCATCAATAGTGAAACATCCTTTATTACCAGGATCTATTTCTAAATCACTAAATAGACAATCCAGAGTTGAAATTCCTGGGAGTATTGTGGCATTTCCGTTAAGTGCTTTTATTATTTTTACTGCATTTAAAGCTGATTCAGCAAATACTGTCGGGTGACCATAAAATAGAACACAAAGCATTTTACCTTTATTATATTCGCTAACAATGTAGTTTGTGATTTTTCTATAAGCATCTATTCGTTTATCACTACTAAAATAAAGATCCTCTAAACTCTCAGCTTCTTTGGATTCACGCTGAATCCAAGATTTGAGATTCTGCTCATTGACTAAATATAGAACTTTATCAGAATTTTTAATTATATATTTAGTTTCTTCGGTAAAGTGAGAGATGGATTTTATTCCGGATCCACAAACTATCAGCTTTGACATCAACTATAAGATTTCCACTATTTTATTTGAATGGGGCTGTTGTTCTGAATTGATCATTTCCTGAACGTTAAACAACAATTCTACATGCTCATTTGTATTTATAAATTCGCTGCCAACTGCATGTTCGATTTGGTCTAATAAATCCATTTTTTTCTCCATGAATCAACTTTCGGTTATTGTATAAACAAAAGGGTCAAAGGTATAGCTAATTTATAATATCTCATTAAATTTTCATATATACGATGTATTGCAGGAATGTACTCAATATGATTAAATAAATGCTCGATATGAGTATTAAAATGTTCGTTAAGAGTTTTAAGGAAGTATGAAAACATCACCTTTTCAATGGATCAAATGTAATTAATATTCTTGTGTGATTTTATTTTTATAAAGTTAATTAAGGAAAATCATGAGCACTTATCACATTCTACCAAGATTAATACGTCTTAGAGATGCACCTGCTTATGTGGGCATGGATAGGCATCGTTTTAATGAAGAAGTACGTCCTAGCTTGATGGAAATTCCCATTGGTTCACAGGGTGTGGCATTTGATCGACTTGATTTAGATGCTTGGGTAGACGATTATATACAGTGTAGTGATCGACCCGCGGCATCCAAGCGAAGGAGTTTGGAAATATGGGACGAAAACGAATACCAGGGATCTACAAAAAAGGTAGTCACTGGCAAATTGACAAAAAAATATTTGGATACCGACTTTGCGAAAGCACTGGTACTGGCGACCTCGAAGAAGCCGAAAAATATCTAGCAAGACGGATTGATGAAATCCGTCAAGCCACGGTATATGGTGTCAGACCCAAGCGAAGTTTTATGGAGGCCGCGACTAAATTTCTGATGGAAAACCAGCATAAACGCAGCATTGATGATGATGCAGGGCGTTTACGCGAAGTGGTAAAGTACATTGGTGATTTATCGTTGGAATCTATTCACATAGGCTCGTTGCAACCATTCATTGAAGGTAGGAGAAAGGATGAGGTATCTACGAGAACCATTAATCATGGTTTAATGGTAGTGCGTCGAATTATGAATCTAGCAGCAAGCGAATGGATGGACGAGTTTGGCTTAACTTGGTTGGCTAACGCGCCCAAAATTAAACTCTTACCGGAGAATGATCTGCGCAAGCCTTATCCGCTGAACTGGGATGAACAACACAGACTCTTTGGTGAGTTGCCGCCACATCTGGAAAGAATGGGTTTATTTGCCGTCAATACTGGATGTCGGGATAGTGAGATATGTGAATTGCGTTGGGAATGGGAAATTAAAATTCCTGAAATGCCTCATATCATGGTGTTTATCATACCAGCTGAGTTGGTAAAAAATGGTGAGGAACGATTGGTTGTCTGTAACGAGACAGCTAGATCGGTTGTGAGTAGTGAGCGTGGAAAGCATCCGACACATGTATTTAGTTATAAAGGCAGGCCTTTAGCTCGGATATTATCAACGGGTTGGCGGAACGCTAGAGTAAAAGCAGGATTACCACATGTGAGGGTGCATGATTTAAAACATACTTTTGGTCGTCGTTTACGTGCGGCTGGAGTCAGTTTTGAAGATAGGCAAGATTTGCTAGGACATTGTTCTGGTCGAATTACCACTCATTATTCATCAGCCGAGTTGCAAAATCTTTTTGAGGCGGCCAACAGGGTTTGTGAAAAGCAAAAGAGCGGGGTAGTTCTTACTCTGCTGCGGAACAAAAATTTTAAATCCAAGAAAGCAGTAAATAAGGATAATAGTGCGATTTCGCTTTAGATTTTGCACGTAGGTCCCGAAGAAGTCCCGAAGTGGGTTTCTATGGGTGCAGGGCGTCAAGTGTAACTTATTGAATTTAAATGATTTTGTTGGTGGGCCCACTAGGACTTGAACCTAGGACCAACGGATTATGAGTCCGCTGCTCTGACCAACTGAGCTATGGGCCCGGAGAGGGAGTCATTTTAAACTTAATTTGCTTAATGTTCTAGTTTTTTTTGTGATTTTTTTGGAGTTTTCCTCTCCTGTTAGGGAGAGGAGTAGGGAAGAGTAAAGAGGTCACAAATCCTTTTTATCCTTCCTCTTTATTTGAATCATTAGCCTTCATCACCTTCGAGGAAGCTTCTCAGTTTCTCTGAACGAGATGGATGGCGCAGTTTGCGAAGCGCTTTGGCTTCGATTTGACGAATTCGTTCACGAGTAACGTCAAATTGTTTGCCCACTTCTTCCAGAGTATGGTCGGTATTCATTTCGATACCAAAACGCATACGGAGTACTTTGGCTTCTCTTGGGGTTAGCGTTTCCAAGATTTCCAGAGTAGCTTCGCGCAGACCTTCAGCAGTTGCCATGTCGATTGGTGATTCAATGTTATTGTCTTCAATAAAGTCACCTAAGTGTGAATCATCATCATCCCCCACTGGGGTTTCCATGGAAATCGGTTCTTTAGCAATTTTTAAGACCTTGCGAATCTTGTCTTCGCTCAATTCCATTTTTTCAGCCAATTCTTCGGGTGTGGCTTCACGGCCAGTTTCCTGAAGTATTTGTCTGGAAATGCGGTTGAGCTTGTTAATCGTTTCGATCATGTGTACCGGGATACGGATGGTACGCGCTTGATCGGCGATAGAACGGGTAATTGCCTGTCGAATCCACCAGGTTGCATAGGTAGAGAACTTATAACCGCGACGGTATTCAAATTTATCTACTGCTTTCATCAAACCGATGTTGCCTTCCTGAATTAAATCAAGGAATTGCAAGCCACGGTTGGTGTATTTTTTCGCGATGGAAATAACCAAACGTAAGTTGGCCTCAACCATTTCTTTTTTGGCGCGACGTGCTTTCGCTTCGCCAATGGACATTTTACGGTTGATGTCTTTAATTTCACCGATCGTCAAACCGTACTCGGCTTCGAATGCGACCAATCGTGATTGGATACGTAAAATCTCCTCGGTATGTTCCTGGATACGGTCCATATCGAGCTTTTTACCGTGTTTGCTAATAATGGAATTGAGCCATTCCATGTCTGTTTCTTGGCCTGGGAATGTATCAATAAACAGTTTTCGCGGAATACGCGCTTTTTCAATGCAAAGGCGCATAATGCCACGCTCGAACTCTCTGATGTGGTTACGTAGCTGACGGAAATGACGTGTTAAACGATCAACCTGTCTGGAAGTAAGCTTGAGCTTTAAGAACGACTCAGACATCGCTTCCAACGCTTTCAGCGCTTTGGCATGGTCTCTGCCAAGCTCTTTTAATATAGCTAGTGCTTCTTCATAGGTAACACGTAAGTCATCAAAATAAACTTTGGCTTGTTCTGGGTTTGGACCATCATCGACTTCACCCATACCTCCTTCGCCGTCTTCATCTTCTTCATCATCAGAAAGAAGCAGATCATCATCTTGCCGATCTTCATCAAGCATAGAGCCGATGCTTGCAGCAGGAGCTACTTCATCTTCAACATCAGAAAAACCGCTAATAATTTCATTCAGACGAATTTCTTGGGCATTGAAACGATCATAATCATCAAGCACCAACTGGACAGTTTCTGGATAATGAGCCAAAGATTTGAGTACTTGGTAAATGCCCTCTTCAATGCGTTTCGCGATGCGGATCTCACCTTCACGGGTCAACAGCTCTACTGTACCCATTTCACGCATGTACATACGAACTGGATCGGTTGTACGGCCAGTTTCTTTGTCTACAGAGGCCAGTACCATTGCGGCTTCCTCGATATCTGGAACTTCTTCTGTATTGAGCAGAAGTGCCAGTTCATCATCACCTGGCGGCAATTCAAATACTTTGATGTTCATGCCTTCCAGCATGCTGATAATGACATCAAAATGTTCTGTATCGACTATATTAGGCAGCAAGTCATTGATCTGACTGTAAGTCAGGTAACCTTGCTCCTTGCCTAGGCTAATGACTTTGGTTATCTGTGAGCTTTGCTGTTCTTGATCATTTATGGTCATAGGCACTTCTCTAGGGACAATTGGACATTATCCTAAAAAACAATGGAATCTACAGCATCATATAGCACTAATTGGATTGCTTGCTTCTTTAGGATTACAAAATCTTATAATTATAAACCGGGAGGCTGCAACATACCAGTAGTTTTTCATTGCTTTTTTCTGGACATCTTCTTTACAAGAGTCTAGCACATGATGAAACACCGTATGAGTTAGGGTTAATACTAATTGCATTGTCTAAACGCGTAGCTCTGATGTTTTGCTAAGTACTAAGTCACACATGGCGTTCTTTTAGCATGTCTTGTAACTTTATTTTTTCCTCTTCATTTAAGCCGTATTGGCGTGATTTATTAATTAATTCACGTATGGTTAATTCACGATTTTGTTTTTGTAAAAACGCCATAATATCAATAAATTCCTTAACTAATTCTTGTTCAGGAACCAAATGATCCCAGGCAGCAAGCCTGTTCATGGAATCAAAATAAGGATGATCGCGCCATGATTCAATAAGTGTTGCTGTAGTGGCTTGTGGATTTGCTGCCAGTTGCTGTAACAGTTGCACTAAAATTTCATGTTCTTTGGCATCCAGAAGCTCGGGATTAATGTGCTGTTTGATTTGTGCATAAATTTCTGGATGTTGTAAGAGCAAGGCCACCGCAACGCGCATGGGTGTACGCGCTATAGTCATCATTTGTTCCTGTGGGGCTGGACGAGATGCCTCGCTAACTAGCTGGCTTAAGCGATGCGTTTCTATATGAGTTAAACGAGCAAGATCTTCGATAAGTAATTGTTTGTACGAGCCCTCATTCATTTTTTGTAAAAAAGGTTTGGCCAAATTAATTAATTGAGTTTTTCCTGCAGGACGAAGCAAATTGAGGTCTTTGGCTAAGTTGTCAAAGAGAAATCGATGCAGTGGCGTGGCTTGTTTTAGCTGATTTAAAAAATTGTCTTTGCCTTCCTTGCGGACTAAACTGTCCGGATCATGTCCATCAGGTAAAAACATAAAGCTGGCATCGAGCCCCAGATTCAAATGTGGCAAGCTGCTTTCTAGTGCGCGCCATGCAGCTTGTCTTCCAGCGTTATCTCCATCAAAACAAAAAATCAGCGATTTAGTATATTTCGCAAGAAGTTGAATATGATATGTACTGGTTGTAGTACCTAAGGTGGCTACTGCATTCATAATTCCATGCTGGGCTAATGCAATCACATCCATATAGCCTTCAACTACAATAATGTAATCTATTGTTTTTTGCTGGCTTAGAATTTGGTGTAAACCATATAATTCCCTGCTTTTTTGGAAAATGACTGTTTCAGGTGAATTAAGGTATTTAGGTTTTTGTTCAGCCTCTAGGACGCGTCCGCCAAAGCCTATAATACGTCCATGGCGGTCATGAATAGGGAACATGACTCGGTTTCGATACCGGTCATAAATTTTCCCCTCTTCATTTTTAATTAACATCCCGGTTGCGAGCAACTCACGTTGGTTACGAGGAAATGCTTTTTCAAGATGATGCCATCCTTCATTTGCATAACCTAATTGATACAGTTTCGCGATTTCTCCACTTAAGCCTCTGCCACGCAAGTAATCGATGGCAGGTTGTCCTTCATATTTTAATTTTTTTTGATAGTAAAGGCTTACGGCAGACAAAAGTTTATAAAGATCCTGCGATGGATTATTTTTTTCAGTTTGTTTGTCACGAGGAATTGTTAAACCCAGACGAGTAGCCAGCGTTTCAACCGCATCAACAAATCCCTGATTGAGGTAATTCATGACAAAGCTGATCGCATTGCCTGAAGCGCCACAGCCAAAGCAGTGATAAAACTGCTTTTTGGCAACGACATTAAATGAAGGAGATTTTTCGTTATGAAAGGGACAGCAAGCAATATGACTGTTCCCTCTTTTTTTCAAGGGAACATAGCTGTCAATTAATTCAACCAGATCTGTTCGGTGGAGAAGATCATCAATGAATGGCTGCGGGATTAAGCCAGACATGGTGATCCTTAACTTAACTTAGCCTTTATCATGGCGCTAACTTGAGCCATATCAGCACGTCCTTGCAAGTTGGGTTTTAAGAGTGCCATCACTTTACCCATGTCCGCCATTTTTTCAGCACCAGTTGCAGCAATAGCTTCTTGAATCATTTTTTCTATTTCTGCAGCAGATAAAGGCTCAGGCAAGTATTTTTTCAGAACATCCAGCTCATATTGTTCCTGAGCGACCAGATCTTCTCGATTGGCTTTTTCGTATTGGGCTATGGATTCTTTACGTTGTTTGCTCATTTTATCCAAAATCACCAACATGCGTTCATCATCCACTTCGATACGCTCATCGACTTCGACTTGTTTTACTGCAGCAGTGATTAAACGAAGCGTGGATAAAAGTTCTTTATCCTTGGCACGCATTGCATCTTTGACATCATTATTGAGGCGTTCTTTAATTGTCATTTTTATTCCTTAAACCTAATGAGCTCGGCCCTAAATGGATTTTGAAAAGCAAAAGGCCACTAAATACGACACCATAATCACTGTGACTATGCGAAGTACATGTGGCCTTGGTAAAAAATACAGGACGGACAAATCCTATTTACGTCGGCGTTTTCCGCCTTGTTGTTTTGCTGTCATATCACGAGAAATTTTCTTCAGATGACGTTTTACTGCAGCAGCTTGTTTGCGCTTACGCTCAGCAGTTGGTTTTTCGTAAAATTCACGACGGCGTAATTCGGTTAAAATACCGGCTTTTTCACAAGAGCGCTTAAAACGGCGCAGTGCGTATTCTGGGTTTTCGCCTTCTTTGACGCGAACGGTAGGCATTAACTAGTCCTCAAGTTATTTGATCTTAATAGGTGGGCAATTCTAGTGCTAGTTGAAGCAGTCGTCAAGTTTTAAACTATAAATTTTTATGAATTCCTTGTGGACTTTATATTTCTGTATACCACAATTGTGCGATAAGCGATCAAATTATTTGTTGATTTGTTTTTTTGAAACCACAATATACAATAGGAATCAGCTAATCCGATTAATGTGTTACAATTCTGGCTTTGATAATACTCTTAGACTAGGTTTTTTATGTTGATTTTAGGCATTGAATCTTCTTGTGATGAAACCGGAATAGCAATTTACGATTCAGATGCTGGTTTGTTGGCGCATGCCTTACATTCGCAAATTGATACGCACCGTGTGCATGGTGGCGTGGTCCCTGAGCTTGCTTCACGTGATCACATTAATTATTTAATTCCTTTGCTTGATAAGGTATTGCAACAAACAGGAATAGATAAAAAAGCGTTAGATGGTATTGCCTATACAGCCGGTCCAGGTTTGATTGGTGCATTACTGGTAGGTGCTTGTTTTGCAAAAAGCTTGGCGTACGCATTACAAATTCCCGCTTTGGCGATTCATCATTTGGAAGCGCACCTTTTAGCGGCAAAAATGGAAACCCCATCACTCGAATTCCCCTTTATCGCACTTTTGGTATCTGGTGGTCATTGCCAATTAGTCGAAGTCAATGATTTAGGAAAATACCGTATCCTTGGCGATACTCTGGATGATGCAGTAGGCGAAGCTTTTGATAAAACCGCCAAACTTATGGGCATACCTTATCCCGGAGGTCCGGTGCTTGCATCTCTTGCCGATCAATGTGAATCAACCCCTTATCGGTTTCCCCGTCCCATGACCGATAGACCCGGTCTGGATTTTAGTTTCAGTGGTTTAAAAACCTTTGCATTAAATACTTGGAATCAAAGCACAAAAGATGAGCGTGCACGTGCTGAAATTGCCAAGGCGTTTCAAGAGGCAGTGGTTGAAACCCTAATGATTAAATGCAAGCGAGCAGTGCAAGAGTCGGGATGTAAACAATTGGTTGTTGCGGGTGGAGTAGGGGCAAATAAAGCACTACGGTTAGGCTTACGCGAATGGATACAGGGTATTGGCGGAACAATTTATTTCCCCGCTTTAGAATATTGTACTGATAATGGGGCGATGATTGCTTATGCCGGATGTTTACGGATGTTAAGGGGCGAAAAGGATTTAAGTAGCGGGGTAGAAGTTAAGGCAAGATGGCCTTTGGCTTGATTTTTTTTCAATCCCTGAAAAATTTTTGTGAGAATGGATTTTCAGGGATTTCTAGATTTTAGACTCTATGCTTGTTTGGTTATTTCTCTTCAGGTTTTTTGGTTTTCGCTTTAGGTGCAGCGGTTTTTTTAGCTTTGGTCTTTTTTGCAGATTCCTCGGTTTTTTTACTGGTTTTTTTCGCGGTTTTAGCTGTTTTCGTTGCTTCAGGCTCAGCCACTACAGTTTCAGTGATAATCACTTCTTCTATCTCGATTACTGTCTCTTTGGGCATTGCCTCAGGTTTTTTGGGGGAAACAACGTGGTGCTCCGCTTTGCCCTCCATCATGGCATCAAGGACATCTTCCTTTAATTTAATGTGTGGTTCTTTTTTATCAATAAGGCGCACAATATTGTCTTTATGTTTGTAGACGATTAATAAGGCCATAATGAATATAGGCAGGAAAATATCCAGGCGCTGGATCAGTAATAGTGAGTAAAATGGAGCAAAACCAATAGCAGTTATGGAGGCTAAAGAGGCATAACGTGAAAATTTGGCGACGATTAACCAGGTTGCTGCAACCAGAATGCCAACAATGAAATGAAAACCCAAGAGCGCTCCAATTGCTGTAGCAACTCCTTTTCCGCCTTTGAAGTCAAAAAAAACAGGGTACATATGGCCGATAACTGCAGCCAAAGCAGTAAACCCTACGGTCGCAGGCCCTGCACCCAAGATTTTGGCAATGAGTACGGGAATAGTACCTTTCAGCAGATCGGCAGCCATAACCAATGCCGCATATTGTTTTCCTGCAATGCGCAAGACATTGGTAGCACCAGGATTTTTTGAACCCTCTATACGTGGATCGGGCAAAGAGCAAGCCTTGCAGACAATGACTGCAGAGCAGATAGATCCCATTAAATAAGCAAGAACTACCAAGAATATAAATAATATCACCGATTGCTCCTTTTCCGGAAAGTAACTTATTATCAATTAATCTTTATTTGCAAGCAAGAGGCCGGAAATTTAAGGATAATCGCACCGCTCACATACGATGAGATGCGATTGTAATCAACCCCTCTTTCTACGTCCTGCGGCTTGTCCGCAGGATCCAGATTTAGCGAGCATTCATGGGTTTCGTGCATAAAGCGTGGAATGTGATTTTTTGATTTTGAGTTTATAAATATAAGGCTTGTAAGTCGTTGGTGTAACGTCTGCCCAAAGCAGTTACTTGCCAGTATGTATCGGTGAGGGTAATCAGTTTTTTATGTTCTGCTGTTTTGAGTTTAGGGAGTAAGTAATTCAATGGCAAGCCAGTAGTTTGTGAGAAGAGTTCTAACGGGATGGCTTGCTCCAATCGCGTGGTGTTGAGCATAAATTCAAAAAGAAGATCTTGGGACTCTACTGTTTCTATACTTGCCAGAAAAGGTTTGTTTGGGTCAAGATATTCTTTAGGCTGACGTTGTTTGCGTGTTCTTAGTATTCCATTTTGAGTAGTGATTTTACCATGAGCACCTGCCCCTATGCCGAGGTAATCACCAAATAACCAGTAATTTAAATTATGCTGGGCTTGTCGCGCAGGTTTGGCAAAAGCGGAAATTTCGTACCGTTCAAAACCTGATTCTTTAAGTAAAGCGAATCCTTCTTCTTCCAGAAGCCAGGCTTCATCTTCAGAAGGTAATGGAGGTTTTTCTTTGTAAAATACTGTATTGGGTTCTATGGTTAATTGATACCAGGACAAATGTTCTGGTTGGTGCGCAATTGCAGTACGCAAATCCCCGAGTCCTTGCGCTACGCTTTGCTTGGGCAAACTATGCATGATATCCAGATTTAAGTTGTTGAAACCGGCATTACGCGCTGAGTCGATGGCGCGATGAGCCTGTTGGGCGTCATGGATGCGACCCAGAGTATGAAGATGCTCCGGATTAAAGCTTTGGATGCCCAGGGAAAGCCGATTAATACCGAGTTGTCGATATTCAGTAAAACGTTGCTGTTCTACAGTGCCTGGATTTGCTTCCATAGTAATTTCAATATCTTGGGCAAAGGACAAAAGATGCTTTAGTTCAGTGAATAAGGTATCGTAAGCTTGAGCAGAAAAAAGGCTAGGGGTGCCTCCGCCAATAAAAATAGAGCAAATTTCACGAGCTTCAACGTGCTGCAAATCGTTTTTTAAATCAGCAACTAGTGCCTGGACATAATTTTGTTCTGGTAAAATCTCAGGACTTTTATGGGAATTAAAATCACAGTAAGGGCATTTACGGATGCACCATGGAATGTGAATGTACAACGATAAAGGAATCATTACTCTTTTTAGACTGGCTTGTTTGAAAATGCAATAGTATCATGTTGCGAGTTTTCTAACAAAAAATGTAATCATTTATGTTGTGTTCTTCCCGCTTAGCGAGAGAGAATTTTCGATGATTACCTGAAAAACAAGAGGAAATCACATGGCAAATAAACGAGTTAGAGTTGCTGTTACTGGAGCAGCGGGACAAATTGGTTATGCATTATTGTTTCGGATCGCTTCGGGACAAATGTTTGGTGCAAATACTGAAGTGGAATTAAATTTACTTGAGCTTGAAGCGGCGCTTCCTTCTCTAGAAGGGGTTGCTATGGAGCTTGACGATTGCGCCTTCCCCTTATTGAAACGTGTCGTTTGTACTTCAGATATGAATAAGGCAATGGATGGAATAAACTGGGCGTTATTGGTGGGCTCTGTACCTCGCAAGCAAGGTATGGAACGTTCTGATTTATTGCAAATTAATGGTGGAATATTCACCAAGCAAGGTCAGGCGATTAATGATTATGCAAGCGATGATGTACGCGTATTTGTAGTCGGTAATCCATGTAATACAAATTGCTTAATCGCTATGAATAATGCTAAAGACGTACCTAATGATCGTTTTTATGCAATGACTACGTTGGATGAATTAAGATCGCGTACTCAATTGGCTAAAAAAGCAGGAGTTGATATTACTGCAGTCACGCAAATGACCATTTGGGGAAATCATTCTTCAACTCAATACCCTGATTTTTATAATGCGAAAATCAATGGAGTTTCTGCAGCTAAGGTTATTGATGAGTCTTGGTTAAAAGACACATTTGTTTCGACTGTACAACAACGTGGTGCTGCAGTAATTAAAGCGCGTGGTTCTTCTTCTGCTGCGTCAGCTGCCAATGCCGTTATCACCGGTGTCAATCATTTAGTTACTGATACTCCTGCTGGAGAGTCATTCTCTATGTGCCGTAGTTCAAAAGGTGAGTATGGTGTGGATGAAGGTTTAATATTCTCCTTCCCTTGTCGACGTGAACACGGTGAATTAAAAGTAGTTGAAGGCTTGCCTTTTAATGATTATGGCAGTGAAATGTTTGACAGAACTTTAGATGAGCTAAGACAAGAGCGGGATACAGTGAAGTCTTTAGGCTTGTTGGACTAAGGATAATTTTTCTATGTGACCCAGGGGAAGTGTCAGCGGAACCTGGGTTTCCGGCTACCCATCCATTAAATTTGTGGCTTCGAATATTCATCTTCTACAAATGAAGGATATTCTTGGCGATTTTTATATTCTTCACTTTGGTATATTTGAAAAAATTCAGAACCATCTAAAATCGCTTTAGCTTCAGAATTACGTAAAAGCGTAGAAATTGAGCGCCCATTCGATAATATTCCATTTAGTCTATCTATGAGCTGTTCTACTTGGGCGAATGGATTTGGATGTTCTTGCAGCAACTCAGGCAAATATTGAATTATTGCTTGGGCTATTTGCACATCAGTTAAATAAAAAATTAAGCGCGTGCCTGAAATCTGGGTAAAATTTTCTTTGGACTCCATGATTAAACGGAATAAAAACTCCGGATCTTTTTTCAAATGTGAGATAAGCCTTTGACTAAATCCCAGTTGTTCTCGATGAGCGATTAACTGCGAATGTAAACTCAGTTCTTGCTCAGTAGAGATTTTTTCTGACAGGGTATTTAACCAGAGAACAAAGTCGACGTCTTGATGAGGATTATGAAATGGGAGTCTTGATGAAGTTTTAGGACTGAGATAGGTGTCCCAATTAACAGGAGGCATCTGATGTTGCGCAGCCAAAAAATTCATTGCATTTTTTATGGGCTCAAAATTAATACCCCACTTTAAAAAGAGAGGCAAAGCGGCACCTAATGTATTTACCAATTCCTTGAACGTAGCTATTTCAGCGGGCTGATAATTTTCCAGCGCCTCTTTTAGCTTCTGGACCTCAGAATAGGTATATTTGCCACTTACTCTTGGTTTTACCCTATGAAAAACGGTTTTAACAGCCTCTATTAGAGAAGAAAAAGGGTCGTCCATAGATTCGTCCTCAACAGGAGTAGGCCCTTCTTTAAAAGTAGATTATAAAAAAAGAAAACGCCAAGTTTTTTACACATTGCCTCTAATGAAATTGCATTTTGCAAAAAAAGCGCTTTAAATCCGGGGGTTTTTAGGTGCAATGCAACATAAATTTTAAATTAATTTCCGAAAATCTATTGAGTTAGTGGTATTCTGGTGTCAGTGATTGTTTCGAGCAATTCTGATACAATAGACTTCTTCGGAAACTCTACTACAGAGGGGTATTTGCTTCGTCGATGCGATGTGCGAGCCTCATGTGACTTTGGGTATACTCGGTTCTGCGCTCCGCTTCCCCTCACATTTCTCTCAGTAGCGAGTTTCTAAAAAAGTCTAATAAGTTTGCAATTTTTCTTTATGTGGTGGGGATATGCCGTCTTTCAAAGTGAGCTGTGTGGTTACTATTGCCATCGTGTTATGGGCTTCAGCATTCGTTGGAATACGCATTGGATTAGCTGCCTATTCCCCAGGAGCACTTGCCCTTTTACGCTTTATGGTTGCTTCACTGTGTATGTTGATCATTTATTATTGCCTAGGCATTAAAAAACGGGTGGCTTGGAAAGATCGGCTTCAATTACTTCTTACTGGCATGGCTGGCATAGGAATTTATAATATTTGCCTGAATTATGGCGAACTGAGTGTTTCTGCCGGCATAGCCAGTTTTATTCTAGGGTTAATGCCGGTGTTAACGGTTATTTTATCGTTGATTTTTTTACAGGAGAAGCTGGCGCGCGGTGTTTGGGTTGGTATCATCATCAGTATTTTGGGACTGGCTTTATTAGCAATTGACAACAACGCGGAGCCTGGAATGCAACAGGGAATTTTGGCGATTTTAGTTTCTGCCTTAATGGGGGCGATTTTAACGATTATTCAAAAGCAATTCGTGAGAGTTTATCATCCTGTTGCGATTATCGCTTGGGTGATGTGGGGTGGAACTCTGTTGTTATCCATATTTCTGCCTGATATGTTGCAGCAAATTCAAATTGCGGATTTTCAAACTACCGCAGCTGTTATTTATATGGGTATTTTCCCCGCAGCACTTGCTTATTTGGCATGGGCTTATGCGTTGAAATATTTATCTGCTTCTAATGCGTCCATCATGCTCTATGCCCTCCCTATTGTATCGACATTAATGGGATTTCTTTTGCTAGATGAACAACCCTCATTGCTTTCTCTAATTGGATGCAGCATTACTCTGGTAGGGGCCTTTATTGCCAATCGCTTTCAAATGCGTTTTTCTTTTGCTCAAGAAAAGCAACTGTCTAATTGAATAGAATAGTCTGGATACAGCGAGCTGTACCCAGAAAACAACTCCCCCATGTCCCGTCCCCACGACTTGTTCGCGGGGTTGCCCGCGGGATCCAGAAAGATCTTTGCAAAACACTAAACCCTGCGGATAAGCCATGGGGCATAGGCATAGATGTGTACAAGAGACAGTTCGCTACAACCAGGTTAAAGTTTCTTCCTTATTCTCTGTGAAAAGAGAGAAACAGGGTTTATACTTTTGATTTTGATGTCATTTGTGAGAGTACTCATGGAATTGAGAATTGATAATACCCCGTTTAAAGCGTTATTTCAGCCTTTAGATTTAGGCTTCACTCAATTAAAAAATCGATTGTTAATGGGATCTATGCATACTGGCCTTGAAGAAGATAAGGACAGCCTAAATCGTTTGGCACAATTTTATCGAGAAAGAGCGCTTGGGGGAGTAGGATTAATCACAACAGGTGGTTTTGCACCCGATCGAGCGGGACGTTTGGCACCTTTTGCTGCCAAATTGACAAACAGTAAAGAGCAACACAAACATGAATTAATCACTCACACAGTACATGAAGCGGGTGGCAAAATTATTTTGCAAGCATTGCATGCCGGTCGTTATGGCTATCATCCGTTTATTGTTGCGCCCAGCGGCATTAAATCACCTATTAGTCCTTTTAAACCCTGGGTAATGAGTCAATATCGCATTAAAAAAACCATTAAACATTTTGCCCGGTGTGCTCGCCTTGCCCAATTAGCTGGCTATGATGGAGTCGAAATCATGGGCAGTGAAGGGTATTTAATTAACCAATTTATCGTGACGCATACCAATCAGCGCCAGGATGAATGGGGCGGCAGTTATACGAATCGTATTCGCTTTCCTATTGAGGTCGTTCGCAGTGTCCGTGAAGCAGTAGGTGAAAAATTTATTATCATTTTCCGCTTGTCGATGCTTGATTTGATTGCAGAAGGCAGCAATTGGGAAGAAGTGGTAATTCTGGCTAAAGCAATTGAAGAGGCCGGTGCGACATTGATTAATACGGGTATTGGTTGGCATGAAGCACGAATTCCAACGATTGCCACCATGGTTCCTGCCGCAGCATTTACTCATATAACCCAACATATGAAGCCCGAAGTCAAAATTCCGGTAATTACTTCAAATCGCATTAATACACCTGAATTGGCGAATCAATTAATTGAGTCAGGAGTTGCAGATATGGTCTCCATGGCGAGACCCTTTTTAGCAGATCCCTTATTTGCTGAAAAAGCCAAAAAAGGAGAAAGTGAAGCGATTAATGTGTGTATTGCCTGCAATCAGGCGTGTCTCGATCGAGTCTTCGTGAATAAAACAGCTTCCTGTTTAGTGAATCCGCGTGCATGCAACGAAACGGAACTGATTTATGAGGTGACACCGAAACCCAAATCTATTGCTGTAGTGGGCTCAGGGCCTGCCGGACTTGCTTTTGCTACAGTGGCGGCGGAACGTGGGCATAAAGTGACTTTATTTGAAAAAAGTGCTCAGCTCGGTGGACAGTTTAATCTGGCAAAAAGAATTCCAGGTAAGGAGATTTTTCAACATACTCTGGATTATTTTAATTACCAATTGCAGAAATTTAAGGTAACCATTCTTTTAAATACTGAAGCAACGCTAGAACAACTACAAGACTTCGATGAAATTGTTTTAGCCAGTGGAATTAAACCGCGCATTCCCAACATCAATGGCATCGATCACCCTAAAGTGGCGAGTTACATCGATGTGATTACTGGAAAAAAAGAAGTCGGTCAACGAGTAGCTATTATAGGTGCGGGTGGAATTGGTTTTGATGTGGCCGAATTTTTAACGCATGAGCATCCGGTTCCCAAGGAGCAGTTTTATAATGAGTGGGGGATTGATATCTATGGAAAATATCGTGGTGGCATTAAACCTCCTGAAATTACCCCTAGCCCTCGTGAGGTCTATTTATTACAACGTAAAAAAGAAAAAATGGGCAAACGTTTGGGTAAAACAACAGGATGGATTCATCGTTCAAGTTTGAAACATAAACAGGTTAAGATGATTTCCGGAGTGAATTATGATGCGATCGATGATGAAGGATTGCATGTACAAATCAATGAAAAAGCACAGGTGTTACCCGTAGATACAGTAGTGATTTGTGCAGGACAAATTGAATTGGCTGAATTGTTCACACCGTTGAAAGAAGCGGGAAAGAGTGTGCATTTAGTGGGTGGTGCATATAAAGCGCTGGAGCTTGATGCACGTCACGCAATTGATCAGGCATGTCGTTTGGCGGCTTTGATTTGAAATGCAGCTTCGATGTACCGAAGTAAAAATGTGGAGTCTGGCGGCAAGCAGCCGGGCTTCGGTTCTTTGCCACGTTCCGGATCCAGGGGCATTAACTTAATGGCAATGAGGTGAGAGACTGTAACCCAGAAAAAATCGTGTTATAATCATTGAATTCAATTATCGCTTTGGCTCTTAGAGCTTATACCTCAGTTAATGACTTCCCCTAATCATTTCATAAATATAGTGCATTATTCTGTTTATTTTGTTATTATACTGTTCAATTTTATATCACTTGGCCTTTTGTAGGTTATTTTTTAATCGATTAGGATTTTTATGTCTCAAGAAATCACAAGCTTTTCGTCCTTTAATTTTTCAGATGCTTTAAACAAAGCGCTAGAGGACATGAAGTTTACCACTCCTTCTCCCATCCAAGTTCAGACGATTCCTTTACTTCTGGAGGGGCGGGATGCAATTGCTCTAGCACAAACAGGAACAGGAAAAACGGCTGCTTTTGCTTTGCCTATATTGCAAAATTTATCCCCTAATGTGCAGAATACTCAAGCTTTAATTTTAGCCCCTACTCGTGAATTAGCAATTCAAGTTGCAGAGCAGTTTGAATTATTAAGCGCCAATCAACGTGGAACCACTGTTGCTGTTCTATGCGGCGGGCAAGATTACGGCCGTCAATTAAAACAATTAAGAGCAGGCGCTCAGGTAGTGGTGGGAACTCCAGGTCGTATTTTAGATCATATCGATAGACGTACTTTGCAATTAGATAATTTGCGTACATTCATTCTGGATGAAGCAGATGAAATGTTACGTATGGGCTTCATTGAAGATATTGAAACCATCATGGCCAAATTGCCAGAGAAGAAACAAATAGGTCTCTTTTCAGCAACCATGCCTCATCGTATACGCCAAATTGCCAATACATATCTGCATAATCCTGTTTCTATCGAAATACGTGCAGAAACAGCTACAGTAAAAAGTATTGAGCAACGCTTTTTATTTGCTTCGGGACATCAAAAGCCTGATGCATTATTACGTTTGTTGGCAGTAGAAGAATATCAGGGCGTTATCGTATTTGTGCGCACTAAAAGCAGCACGGAAGAAGTTGCAGAAGTATTGCAACAACAAGGACTGCGCGCTATGGCCATTCATGGCGATATCACCCAGGCATTACGTGAACGTATTATTGCCCAATTCAGACAAGGAGCAATTGATATCCTGGTCGCTACAGACGTTGCTGCGCGGGGCTTAGATGTGGAGCGGGTAACTCATGTAATTAACTATGATTTACCACATGATAATGAAACTTATGTGCATCGCATCGGTAGAACAGGTAGAGCAGGGCGCTCTGGAATAGCTATTTTATTTGTAACTCCTAAAGAAGCACGCTTGATTAGCAGCATTGAGCGACATACTCGTCAGCGTATTACCAAAGTACCTGTACCTAATGACCATATGATTCAAGTTGCACGACAACAACGTTTTGTGGCAAACATCACTGCACGTTTAGAACATGAAAACCTGCCTTCTTACAGAAGAATTATTGAAGAATACATTAAAGAAAATGACGTTTCTGCTTTGGATGTTGCTGCAACGCTTGCTTTATTATTAAATAAAGACTTACCTTGGCAAAAAGAGCAGGCTTTACCTAAATCACCACGCCCAACTAAAGAAGGCCGTGTTGAGCGTGGCGGCAAATTTGAGCGTTCTCGCGATGAGCGAAAGGGTTTTGCTGCAGACAAGAAAGGTTTCCGAGAAGGACGTAAAAAATTTAATGATGAATTTTCAGGACAAGATTTATTCCGCATCGATGTGGGTAAAATTCATGGAGTAAAACCAGGTAATATTGTCGGCGCCATTGCTAATGAAGCCGGTTTGCAAAGCAAATACATTACTGGTCTTAAAATTCATGAAGATCATTCAACGGTTCGCTTGCCGAAAGATATGCCTAAAGAAGTAATGAATGATTTAACTAAAGCATGGGTTTGTGGGCGTCAGTTAAAAATAACCTTGATTGGTAGCGCAGGGTAAGAAACTTGGGTAGGTTCTGTATAGTAGCCTGGGGGCAGCGCAGCGGAACCCGGGTTCCGCTGCGCCTGACGGCTATTAAAAATCTCTCCGTGACCTGTTCGGTTTCTACGCTTTGTAAGACAATAATGCTATTGTTGTAGCGGCTGCAGCCATTACAACCAGACCTGCTGTAACTGGAGTAAAAAACGCGTAGGGGTTTTCACTGTTTTCCATTTTGTTTTTAAGATCTGTTTTAATTCGTTTGATATTTTCTTTTACTGAATCAATTCTGATATTGGGGTTGGTATTTTCAGTGATTATGGATAGGTATTGATCCAGAAATGCTGTATTGGCAGCATTTATTTCCTGAGCCCGCTTATCACTTTCCGAATAAAATGATAAAGAGCTACGCGCAATTGCTTCAAATACGGAAGCACTCAAGCGGAGCTTGTCTTGTTCATTCCATTGTGCTGAGTCAGTTATTTTAGTATTGAGCTGATAGCGTGAATTAGGGGCCTTATTTTCAGTGTAATGCTGTATTGCTTCTTCTAACTCCAGATCATCGGAAAGAATTTCTTCTATGCATTCAAGACATTTGAGGATGAAATTTCGTTCAAAAGTCATTGCTTGAGCCTCCATGGCAAAAAAATACTAATATAAATATCTTTTAATTAAGGAGCAATCGAAAAAACTCACAAGCTGTTTTTTTGTCTATGAAATAAGCATAATTTTGACTTAGAGGGCTATTTTTATGGAGTTTGATTTTATTTAACTCATTGATAAATATATAAAAAAAATAAAAAATGGGTTTATGCAAAAAAATTGCTTATGAATGATCTTTCATACTATAATGCAAAGTGACTTTGTTTTTAAAATAACCAGATACACTCTTCAAAAATTCAGTGCAGTAGTCATTCGTGATAAGATGTCACTGCTTTTTTTAGGATTAGAACTTAAGGGTATTCATGAAACTGTTAGCAACTATAGGGGCATTTTTATTTTCTGGAATTGTTTGGGCTACACCTCTTCATAATATAGTTGTATTTGGTGATAGTTTGTCTGATAACGGTAATTTGTATAAATTTATGAAATACCAATTACCTCCATCTCCTCCTTACTTCGAAGGTCGCTTTTCAAATGGACCCGTGTGGATAGAACATGTAATTGCTTCTTACTTTCCTGAAAATCCTGATGTGCATTTATTAGATTATGCTTATGGCGGTGCTGGTGTGTCTGAGGAGGAAGGAGCTGATGATGTATTGTTTACTTTGAGGAGAGAAGTGAACAGCTATTTATTAGAGCATAATGACAAAGCGAGTGAAGACAGTCTTTTTGTTATATGGATAGGCTCAAATAACTATCTCGCATTTCCTGCAGAAATTGAACAAACACTTCACGATGTGCATGCAGGTATTGTGCATAGTATTGAGCGTTTGGTAGAAAAAGGTGCAAAACATATTTTAGTGGTCAACTTACCTGACTTAGGACGTACTCCTGCTGCAATTGAATTTGATTCAGTTGATACAATGACCTATTTTGCGAAGGAACATAACAATTTATTAAGTAAATCGATTGATGATTTTCGACAAGAACACCCGGATGTGGAATGGCTCTATTATGATCTGCACCAAGCTTTTGAAGAGGTCATGACGCACCCTGAAGATTATGGTTTTACCAATATAACAGGTACCTGCGTTAATTCTGTAGTTGAGGATGTAACAAAAACATCGGTCTTAAAAATGGTGACATCAGTTGAACCTAAAATAAACGCAGATGGATGTACCGGATATTTGTTTTTTGATTTAGTGCATCCAACGGCATTGGCGCATCAGATCCTCGGGAAAAGAGCCAAAGAAATGTTGGATCAAGCAGGTGTAGAACTGACGGATTAGAAGCACTATCCTTCAATGTAGCCTGGGTGCAGCGTAGCGGAACCCGGGACAGAGATGGTTAAATTTCCCGGGTTCCGCTACGCTGCACCCAGGCTACAGTTCATTTTTAATCAATTCAGGATCGTTTATTAGGATGATATGAAATATATTATAAGGACCGTTCTAATCTTTTTTTTCATATGCTCAGCTGCATTTGCAGACAAACTGGCGATCAAAGTTGATGGTAAAAACATCGACTTATCTTATTGGCCTGCGAAAAAAGAAAAATACGGAGCAGTTCTCTTAGTCAATGGTGGTGCACAAGTACAATCTTTTATATTGTTGGATAGTCTGGCAAATGAATTAGCTCAAAATGGATGGCAGGTTGTCTTGCTCAACAATGACAGCAGTACTACTGTACCCTGGATCAAACAATTTCCTGAGGTACTTGCCGTTTTACGCAAGCAAAAAAATATACGCGTGGTAATGGTGCATTATGGAGAGCAATTAAAACAAACATTTGATTATTTGGGAAATCCTCCTGTACCTGAAATTGAAGGCCTGATTCTCTTATCTGCTTACAATACTCCTCCGACTGCAGATAAAAAACTTGAATTACATATGCCTGTTTTTGATATTGTTGGTCAGTTTGATTATGATCTAATCAAGCAAGAAATGGCAGCAAGAAAAAAAGAATTTGGAACAAATAAAAACAATTACTTAGCTATAGAAATACCCGGTGCCCATCATGATTATGAATACAGCAGACAACTTCTTTTTTCATTTATCCATGGTTGGATGGTAAAACTCCCTAAACTTCAACCTAAATCGCCGCCGAGAATGTACTCTTATTTAGTTCCAATCGCTGCTTTTTTCCAAAATCAAGTGGCAGAAAACAAGAAGTCTGATGGGAGCGGTTATCTTGAGCAAGCTCCTGAACTTACTTAAGCCTCCTGGGTTCTACTGCCATGAATGGATTCCTGCCTTTGCAGGAATGGCAACATTTGCTTTTCTGCTTAGTGTGACGGCTATGGGATCTACTGCATCCGTGACCTTTTTGAAGTTTACCAGCCTTTACTGGTACAAATTAATTCATATGCTTTTACAATTTTCTGGGTTTTTTCATTTGCCATTTTAATCATCTCTTGAGGTAAGCCTTGGGCGATTAATTTATCTGGATGATTACGGCTCAACAAACGTCTATAGGCTTTTTTCACTTCTTGTTTGCTAGCATCTGATGTTACTTCCAAAAGCGCATAAGCATAGTCCAAGTTTGTTTTTGTGGGTTGATAATTGTATCTACTATAGGATGAATACGAGTGAGAGGACGAATAGGATTGTTCTGATTGTTGCTTGGCATCATTTTGTGGTTCTGATGAGTAATCTACGCCAAAATCTTCATAAAAGCGATATTGTTTGTGAAGTGGTGCGAAGTCCAGCTTGGAAAAGATTTTATCCAGTACTTTGATTTTTTTTGTATCCAGCCCATCAGCCTGGGCTGCTCGATATTGAATATCAATAAATAGCCTTAACAAATCGCGGTTATCTTCGCAGATTTTTTTTAAATTTTCGAGCGCACTATCTAAGTTAAACTGCGGTTGCTTGCCCTCATTAAAGAAATGTTTTGCCAATGTCTTTTGTTCGCTGCTTAAACGCATTTCATCCATGAATAAACGTGCCATATTCAGTTCTTGTTCACTGACGCGACCATCGGCTTTAGCTAAATGTCCCATAATGGAAAAGGTAGCTTCAAAAAAAGCTTTTTGGATTGCTTTACGTTTTTCAGCGTAATATATCCAATGAGGATTAGAAAAATAAGTATATAAACCACGATCAAAAAAATTACCTACTAAGAGGCCAAAAATTGCCCCGATAGGACCATCGATTAAATAACCAAAGAATGCGCCAATAATCTTTCCCCACCAAGTGGATACAATGAAGAATTCCCGAAAAGACATTACAAAGGATCCCTTAAATTAAGTCATTAAATTTGATTTTATCGCTTATACCACATTTTAAGTATATACTGTCGTTTTTTGGGTTTGGTTTTATATGCGATTTTTTTACTCTTTTTTAATGTATTTGCTGGCTCCTTTTTTACTTATTCGTTTGTGGTGGAAAGGCAGAAGCTTACCTGCATATAGGGAGCGCATATCCGAACGTTTTTTTCTTGGTAAACATGAGTATAAACCTTTTGACGTATGGATTCACGCTGTATCTTTAGGCGAGGTGATTGCGGCTATCCCGCTCATTGATGCCATGTTGGAAAAAAACTGGTCTTTATTGGTTACTACCATGACTCCAACGGGTTCTGAGCGAGTGCAAGCGCGTTTTGGTAACAAAGTGGCTCATCAATACCTTCCCTATGACCTTCCCGGCATACTTAAACGCTTCTTTAAACAAATTCGGCCGCGTGTGGGTATCATCATGGAAACTGAATTATGGCCGAATTTAATTTATCAGGCCAGGGCGGCAAAAGTCCCTTTATTGCTCGCCAATGCACGGATCTCTGATGATTCTTTGAATGGGTATAAAAAGATTAAATTTTTAATGAAACCGATTCTGAATCAATTTTCTGCTATTTTAGCGCAGGGAGAAGAAGACGCGCGACGTTATATCACCTTAGGGGCAAGAAAAGAGATAGTACATGTTTTAGGGAATATAAAATTTGATTTGCAGACTAATACTATAGACAGCAAGCGTTTTAGTGATTTAAAAAGCCATTGGGGAAGCGAACGTGTAGCAGTTATTGCAGCAAGCACTCATGAGAATGAGGAGGCACAGATTTTATCTCATTTAAAACGGTTGCAACAAGCGATTCCTGGCGTTGTCTTATTAATTGCCCCCCGCCATCCTGAACGATTCCAAGCGGTTTATCAATTATGTATGCAATCAGGATTTAAGACCGGATTACGCTCTAATTTAAATACCTTAAACCCTGAAAATGAGATTGTGGTATTAGACAGTCTGGGTGAGCTCTTAGGGTTATATCAGATTAGTGATTATGCTTTTGTAGGAGGGAGCTTGGTTCCAGTAGGTGGACATAATGTCTTAGAGCCAATTGCAATGAATGTTCCCGTGTTAAGTGGAAGCCTGGTTCATAATTTTAAAGCCATTTGCAATGATTTACAGGCCGCTCAGGGTATTTTATTGGTACGCCAGGCAAATGAACTAATCGATGGAATTATTAAATTGCACTCTGACTCGAAGTTTCGTCAGCAGATGATTCAAAATGCTGCTGCTGTTTTTGAAAAAAATAAAGGGTCTGTTGTGCGCCATTTACAACAAATTGAAGCGGTGATTTAGGATATTTATACCACCGCCACTTTATATTACTTCTACTATTTACCGCCCTTTATGTTGTGCGGTGCTCCCATATTCTGTCATCCCTGCGTAGGCAGGGCTCTATTTACAATATATATCTAAGCTAGCCAGGATATTCCATTGATCCAATGTCGCCATGCTTGCTTTATCGCGTATGGAAAAGCAAATAAAAAATGAAAACAATGGAAAGTTAACTTAACTTAATTGAATCAAATAATCTTAGTTTGAACTATGGATTATTTTGAGAGATGGATCCCTGCCTACGCAGGGATGATAGCCTTTTAGATATTACTAAAATTTTTACTAGGAACCTTGATTTTGTTTTTCTTTAATCTCGGACAAAGTCTTACAATCAATACACAAAGTTGCAGTAGGTCTTGCTTCCAAACGCTTAAGGCCGATTTCGATACCACAAGCTTCGCAATAGCCGAAATCTTCGTTACGCAAACGTTCTAAAGCATCCTCAATTTTCTTAATGAGTTTCCTCTCACGATCACGAGTACGTAATTCAATACTGAATTCTGCCTCTTGACTGGCTCTATCTGAGGGATCAGGAAAATTAGCCGCTTCATCTTTCATGTGCGTCACAGTTCGGTCGACTTCTTCCATCAATGATTGACGCCAAGCTAGCAATATTTTTTCAATATGTGCTAACTGCTTTTCATTCATATATTCTTCCCCTGGGGCTTCCTTGTAAGGGGTAATTCCCATGCTACCTATTGCGTCGTTTTTCACGTTGTGTCGTCTCTCATTGGTTTTATCGATTAATTGTTCGGTCATTTTAGCCTCCGTTCCCAACTCGTGTACAACCTGGGTTTACAGAAAGCGGTTAGGTATACCAAAAAACTATTGTATCATCAATAAAATTATCGCCAACCCCCACTTACTCTGTCATTTCCCTGAATGTCTTGCCAACATTGTACGTTTTTATACTGTAACTTATTAAGTATAGTCTGTACTTTTAATTTTTGATCATAACCATGTTCTAGCAAGAGCAGGCCACCAGGTAGAAGGTACTCATGACCTTGTTTAATAATACATTGTAGATCAGCTAAGCCGTCTTGACTACTCACTAAAGCATTTCGTGGTTCAAAACGCAAGTCACCTTGTTGTAAATGAGGATCATATTCTGCAATGTAAGGCGGATTAGCAATAAGAGCATGGTATTGCTGCTGAGGAATGTTATTAAACCAATTGGATTGATAAAAGCTTACATTCTTTATCATATGATTTTGCGCGTTTTCCTGGGCAATATCTAAGGCTTCTTGGCTGATATCCCCAGCAATAATGTGCCACTGCGGTCTTTCTTTAGCAAGCGCTAAGGCGATGGCTCCGCTTCCTGTGCCTAATTCCAGTATGTACCTGTCCGGTTGATTGGGGATAAGTTCCAGGGCTAACTCAACGATTCGTTCTGTTTCATGGCGTGGAATTAAAGTATGCTCATTGACTTTTAAATTGAGTGACCAGAATTCACGCTCACCGATGAGGTAGGCAATTGGGATCCCTTGGGCTCTTCGCGACATTAAATTTTGAAAGGTTTCCCATTGTTTTGAAGTTAATAACGCTTCAGGATGGGCGAAGAGATAAGCCCTTGTTTTGTTTAAAATGTGGCAGAGTAAAATTTCTGTTTCCAGATCTGGTTTTTTTCCCAAAGCGTTACGAATACTAATCATGTCGTCCTAGCTCTGCGAGCAGCTCTGCATGGTATTCACGTTTTAAGGGTTCAATGACCAAGGCCAAATTGCCTTCCATCACATCACTAAGTTGATAGATCGTCAAATTAATCCGATGATCTGTTAGTCGCCCTTGCGGGTAGTTATAAGTACGAATTCGCTCAGAGCGATCACCAGAACCTACCAACGACTTACGCGTTTGAGCTTGTTCTTTTTTCTGTTTGCTCTGTTCTGCATCCAGCAAGCGTGTTTTAAGTAACGACATGGCTTTGGCGCGGTTTTTATGTTGTGAACGTTCATCTTGGCATTCTACTACAACACCAGTTGGAATATGCGTGATGCGTATGGCTGAATCTGTTTTATTAACATGCTGCCCTCCAGCGCCTGAAGAACGGTAGGTATCGATTCGCAAATCATCTGGATTAATTTGAATGTCATCAATTTCATCCACTTCAGGCATAATTGCTACGGTACATGCAGAGGTATGGACACGTCCTTGGGATTCAGTCTCAGGAACACGTTGTACACGATGGGCACCGGATTCGAATTTAAGTTGTGAATAGACCGCGTTACCGCTAATACGCACGATAATTTCTTTATAACCGCCATGTTCACCATGGCTTGCACTAATTAACTCTTGTTGCCAACCTTGATCTTCTGCATATCGACTGTACATGCGATATAGATCTCCGGCAAAAATTGCGGCTTCATCACCACCGGTTCCTGCTCTGACTTCGAGGTAAACATTACGTTCATCATCCGGATCTTTGGGAATTAAATGCCATTGTAATTGCTCATCGAGTTCTTCCACTTGTTTTTGAGCACTTTCCAATTCCTCTGCAGCCATTGATGCCAACTCTTCATCCTCACCTTCGAGTAATTCTTGCAGAGAAGAGAAATTGTTTTTGGCCTCAATGTAGGTTTCATAACATGTTGCAACAGGTTCCAGTTGTGCATATTCTTTGGAAAGTGTTTTAAACTGGTTTTGATCTGCAATAATTGATGCTTCAGATAACAAGCGGCCTACTTCCTGATATCGCTCAAGCATTTGCTGCAATTTGAGTTCAAGAGATTTCTTCATAAGATGATTGATGTGTTGTTGTATTAAAAAGATATTGTGCCAAGGTAAATAAATCTTCTCGGCCATCTTTAGCTATTTGCCTTAAACCAGCGGTGGGATTATGTGTGAGTTTATTAACCAGGCGTTCACTAAATTCATTTAAAACGATTTGCTGACATTGTCCAGCAGAAAGTTTTTTCAAGGCACGTTGCAATTCTTTTTGTGCCAAGTCTTGCATTTGGCTGCGGTAATCGCAAATGACTTTCTTCGCTTTAAGCGAGCGATGCTTGCGAATGTATTTATTCAGTTCCTCATCGATTAATTGTTCTGCATGTAATGCGGCATGGCGTCTTTCTTCCATCCCTTTATCGATCATGGTTTGCAAATCATCAATGTTATAAAGATATATTTCTCCCAGTTCCTTGATGTTTTCTTCTACATCTCGAGGAACAGATAAATCCAAAAAGAACATTGGCTTATACTGTCTTTGATTTAATGCCTGTTCGACCAGACTTTTATTAATAAAATGGACAGGACAATTTGTAGCAGAAACGATGACGTCTGCTTGCGGTAAATATTCAGCAATGTCTGTAATTGGAATGGTTTGCCCATTGAATGAATTGGCAAGCTTTTCTGCATTTTCTAGTGTTCTGCTTGCTATCATAAAACGTTCAACACCTTGCTGGTGCAAATATTTTGCAACTAAAGAAGCGGTTTCACCAGAACCAATCAGAAAAACATTTAACGATTTATAGTCTGTAAAAAGTTGGCCTATTAATTGGGCTGCTGCATAGGCAACGGAAACGGGATTCGTACCGACACCACTTTGAGTGCGTATCCGCTTTGACGCACTAAAAACATATTCAAAAATTGGACGTAGTTCTGTTTTTATTGCACCAAGGTTGCACGCATGTTGGTACGCTTGTTTCATTTGCCCAAGAATTTGAGGCTCGCCAATCATCATGGAATCTAAACCGCTGGCAACACGTAAAAGATGTTTGATTCCCTGGTTTCCTTTATGCACGTAAAAAAATGGGGATAAGGAATCCAATGGGAGTTGATGTTCTTTAGTAAGCCAATGTGCGATGACCTGAGCATCTTGAGTATCACAGTAAATTTCTGTGCGATTACAGGTAGATAATATAGCAGCTTCATTCACTTCCGGTAGATTTAACAGGCTATGGAGCAAGGAATCTTGGGTAGCCGGAGATAAGGCGACTTTTTCACGCACGTTTATTGGAGCAGTTTTATGATTTAATCCGCAAGCAACAAACACCATAAAATATATATTATTTGAATATGAATTATTGAGTTAATCGTGGGATTGTAAACGATTAGTCATTAAATTTGTAGTGTAAGCAGTTTTATTTCTTTATTCTGATTCAAGAAAAATGATTCTGTAATCTATATGAGGGCGCAATGGAATCTAAGTTTATCACGGTGCAACACCCCAGACTGCAAAAAAACAATTGTAAAATTAAAGTACATTTTTATTTGGCCGCTAACAATAGTAGAGGGTTTTATACAAAAATCCCAAGTTATGGGGAGATCATCATGGATATCATCCTGCAAGGTGAGCATAGTGGCGAAGAAGCAGCACAAAGTTTGGCGCGTGTATTGGAATTATTTAAAGAACGGTATCATATCGCTGGATTTCGAGAAATTCATTTAACCGTGACGTTAATTGACGAACAAGGCGATGATGTCGAGTTAGTTGATAGTGAATCGAATCAGGCATATCGTGTTTTTGAGGTTTATCGTCAAGGTTATGAGTTAAATGGCAAAAAAGGAACGCCCGTACTACAATTAATTGTTGATAACACACGCCCGCGGTGAAGGAGTAGCTTATGTTTTTGGCAATTATCGCCATAATCCTTACATTAATTTTGGTAGTAGGAATCCATGAAGGTGGGCATGCAATTGCAGCGCGCATTTTTGCAGTAAAAATCAAAAAAGTTTCTATAGGTTTTGGCAAACCGCTGTTGCGCTGGCAAAGCCGAAGCGGTTGTGAATGGGTATGGGCATTTTTTCCTTTGGGAGGGTATGTCCAACTAGAAAATACACGAATTAGTCCAGTAAAGCCTGCACAACAGTCCGGATGTTTTGATAAAAAACCTGTCTGGCAGCGCATTTTAATTTTATTAGCCGGAGCTGCCGCAAATCTGATTACCGCTTGGTTTGCTTTGGTTCTTGTATATTGCGTAGGACTGACTTATACATTACCCGAAATTAAAGAGGTGCTTCCTAATAGTGCTGCATCCCAAGCAGGAATGCATCCTGGTGATCAATTCAAGTCTATTGATAATTCTACCACTTCGACTTGGAGCGATGTGGGAATGCGCTTAGTTATTCTTTGGGGGAAGAAGGATATTCCAGTGACGCTTATTCAAGCGGATGGCAAAGAGTCAAAAGCAACGCTTGATTTAAGCCATGAGCAATTTCATGGGGTAAGAGGATCTTTATTAACACAACTGGGAATTAAACCCAATACAGCTGCAGCAAAAAGCGTATTGCAAGCTTCATCTTTTATGGATGCAATCCAGAAAACGAATGAATTTATGGTCAACATGGTTTATTTTTTTCTGATGATATTGAAACAATTATTTACTGGGGTAATCCCTTTTTCAGTATTGTTAGGTCCTATAGGTATTTTTGCGGCCTCCGTGGCTTCGCTGACACAAGGAGTGGTTGTTTTTCTATTTTTTATAGCCACCTTAAGCCTGGCCGTTGCCGTGATTAACCTGTTTCCCATTCCTGGATTGGATGGAGGTTCCATTGTTTATGCAATTATTGAAAAAGTCCGCGGCAAAGCAGTATCTGTACCCATGGAGCTTTTGTTGCATCGACTGGTCGTTATTGCATTTTGCGTGTTATTAGTCCACTTATTAATGAATGATTTGCAACGAATCTAGGGGCCTGTTTCTATTTCTACTATCTTGGCCAAACTGTCCTGATTTTCTGCGTTCCGATGCTCACATACTCTTGTATGCTGCGCTTCGATACTCAAAAATCAGGCCATTTTAGCTCAAGCTAGCGAAATAGAAACAGGCGCAGTGTCTAGGTGCAGAGCAGGTTACAATTTAGTTACAGCTCGTGCACAACACCATACATCCACCTTTTTCACTCCCGATTTTTTTAAAGTAAATGCCAGCTCATTGGCTGTGCTGCCGGTAGTTAAGAGATCATCAACAATTGCTACATGGTGCCAGGGAATTTTTTTGACCTTAAATGCACGACGTAAATTTTTTTGTCTTTGTTCGCCGTCAAGACTTGCTTGGGGCTCAGTATTAATGATTTTTTTGCAACTGGTTAAGTCACAAGGCAATTGTAATTTTTTAGCTAACAAACGAGCTAAAACTGCTGCTTGATTAAATCCGCGTAATTTAATTCGTTGCGGATGCATAGGAACGGGAATTAAACATTGAGGCATGTTTTCATTTTTTGGTAGTGAGTGACTCATTAATTCACTTAAAAAGGAGCCTAGATAAAGGCCATTGTGGTATTTAAATTGATGCAAAAGACCACGTAAAGGCTCTTCAAAGACGTAATGAATAAGTGCCCGATCGAAATAAGGTGTTTTTTTAATACAGCGTCCGCAGCTCAATAGATAAGTATCGGGTAAGGGATATGCGCAGTAGCGGCATGCAGGACCTAAACGAGTCATGAACTCAATACATGGGGTGCATATTGCCATTTTGCCGTTATGAAACTGATTACATAAAACACATATTGAGTACAAGCGTAAACTTTGTGTTAAACTCCATATTTTCTGGCGCACGAGTGTTGGATTCCTTTAATTTTTCCTGGTTTTATAATGGCTGTTATCTACGAAATTAGCAAGGCATTTAATCAACATGCCACTGAATATGAACTTGCTGCCAAAGTACAACAAGAAATTGGGGTGCGGTTATTAGATCGATTGCAGTATTTGAGCATTAAGCCACAACGTATTCTTGATCTTGGGTGCGGGCCAGGTTTTTTTTCTTATGAGTTAACGCAGGTGTATCCAAAGGCACAAGTTGTTGGTTTGGATTTGGCGCAGTTCATGTTGATTCAGGCACAAAAAAAGCAAAGCTGGCGACGGAAGTGGCCTTTAGTGGCTGCAGATATGCGGCAAATGCCTTTTGCTACAGGTACGTTTGATTTAATTTTTGCCAATCAAGTGATTCATTGGGGTGGTCCTTTAACGCCAGTTTTTCGTGAGTTGAATCGTGTCATGAACACAAATGGTTGTTTGATGTTTACTACTTTGGGCCCTGATACCTTTAAAGAATTAAAGCATGCGTGGTCCGGGGTAAATCATTATGCTCATGTGAACGAATTTGCTGACATGCATGATATTGGTGATTGCTTGATGTCAGAGCATTTTTTAGAGCCAGTAATGGATATGGAATTGTTGGCCGTGCATTATGAAACGCTACCTAAGTTATTACATGCTTTAAAAGCCCAAGGCGTAAAAAATATTAATCCGCAAAGAAACCAAGGCTTAACTGGGAAAATGGCTTGGCGACAATTTGAACAAAACTACTCTGTTCTGCAAACCGAGAAGGGGAAATATCCGTTGACGTATGAAGTCGTTTATGGGCATGCATGGAAAGGTGAGCAACGAAAAACAGCGCTGGGGATAGAAACCATGATTCCCGTTTCACAGATAGTCCGGCGCTAACTCGCAAATAATCACAGAGTCACTTACTCCGTATATTGTAGCCTGGGTGCAGCGCAGCGAAACCCGGGTTCCACTACGCTGCACCCAGGCTACAATGTTGTCTTGAATTTATTTCACGACAGTTGCTATAGCTCGCTTTAAAAAAAGAATCAATGCATTACTTTCTAAGGCTGCAAGAGTTCTAGTGTTTTTTAATAGTCACTGACTTTTGATTTGCATCTAGGTCCTCTAACTGATCATAAAATTTTGAATGTGTAACTGGTCCAAAACCCCTACCTCGATGTTCATTCATAATTTTCATAAAATCGCCATATTCTTCTCGTGTGTATTTTTCCTCCGGAGTTTTTTCTACATTAATGTCTAATCGGTTTTTAATCGCTCCAATCATGGAAGACCAAGTTTTCGTTTCACCATGAGTGTGAAAATGCCATCGAGATCGTTCTTCTCTTAGATATTTAAAATTATCAGATTCTTTTTCGTCGATTAGTTTCACTAATTTAATTACTTCGTGATTATCTGTCATTTTCCCTAAGATCAAATTAAAACAATGTGTTGCTGTAGTTTTTCTAGCAAGAATACCCTCATCTCTTTTTCCTATCGCTGTAAGTAATTTTAATAAAATATCCGCTCCATCTTTATTCCAATTTATTTGCGGATTCTTGATAAAATCATCGATTTGTTTATTAGTCCATTTTTCCGTAGGATAAACTAGGTGAGGAGGTGTTACAGGTTTTCTCTCGTTATGTACAGAATCTTCGAGGGGATCTGATTGGAGAAGATCCCCATGCGTAGAATCTTCTAATTGAACCTGGAGAGGAGGTATTACAGATTTACTAGAAGATAAAGTTTTATCATGTGTAGAGTGACCGGAATCTTCGAGAGACGTAGTGTCATCCTCTTCCCTTTTTTGTCCGCTAACTTCTTCAGAAACAACATTTTCCTGACTCTGATTGATTGAGCTTGATGGTAAGGACGTATCTGTTCTAGGGTGCGTTACCAACGAATCAGAGACGTGATGTTCAGAAGATAATGAAGTGTCATCGACTTGCTTTTCTACTTTAAGCTGCCCATCTTTTTCAGATTCGCGAATCACACTTCCATCATGCTCTTCGATATGAATAGAATCTTTGGCAGGTTTTTTAAGTACTTGTTTCGGCTCAGACTCTAATTGATCACTACTTTCTGTTAAAGTAACCGTTTCAATGGGAGGCAAACTTCCTCCAATAGAACTCTCATCGATATGTTTTTGGGATTGAATGACGGAGCTTGGAACGGGTTCTTCTATAGAGCTTGGGTTCATGGAAGGGCCAAGATCAACAAAAGAATCCATGATTAAACTATCAGTCAGTTCATTAGGAATAGTAAGAGGTGAATCGACCTGGGTATTTGGTGTTAATGCTTTTTTTATCGCATTATTGAAATCAGCTTCTAGAAACGATGCTTTTTCTCTTAACTCTTCTAGCACACTACTCAGTTGGGTTTCATTTAATTGAAAAATTTTAGATAAATTATCTCCCCATAATGCCGTTGGTACGTAGACATTGGTAAAAGGAATTTTATTTTGCGTAAGAAGCTCTAGTAGGCCAATAACCTTGTTAAGATGCTCTGTGTTAACCTCAGGATGAGCTTTTATATTTTTAACCAATGATTGAATTATATTTTCATCGAGTTTTATTGGTTCTACTGATTGATTGAGCTTGTTTGTAATGAAGTAAAAAATCTCTAATTCCTGAAGATTTAAGTCCATAATTAATGGGCTTACTGTCACTAAAGAAATATCTTTGTGTTTTTTTAACTCTTCTAAAATGGGTTCAATGAGATCCACTTTTTCATGCAGTGTGCTGGCATGACTTAGAATATAATCGGCAATTTGGTTGCCAATATCTTGGCCAAACCAGCGACAAAGCTTTTCAATATTCTCTATTTCCTTTGTTTTAAGTTTAAATACAGGAGCAAGCTTATTACCAAAAGCTTGTCTCTGGAGATCGTTTTGTCCTATAGTTACATTCGCTTCAAGCAAAAAGTTAATGAGTTGCCCCATCGCCTGTCGATAGTCAGGTTCGCTCAATTTTTCATTGTCTTTTATATTATCAAGGATGGTTTTAACTGCATTGGCATCCAATCTTTCATTTGTATTGTTTATTAAAGTAAAGAAAGTGTTCACAAAACCAAGTTGACTTTGAGTAAGGCTCATTATCGGTTGACGCACTCCACGCAACAAAATGCCTTTATCTTCCATCAATTGAAAAACTGCTATTATGTCTTTAGCCTTATCTTTAAGATTCCCGCCATTTTTTAAAATGAAGTCTACTGTGTCTTCATCGAGAACATTTTTTGTGGAAAGATAGCCTAATAAAGCGTGAGCAGATTTTAATTGATCCTCATTGAGGAGTAATAAGGCAGAAGGATTAAAGCGTAGATTTTGTTCTTTTATCTTTGTTTCTTTTAAGAGAATAAAGGTGTTTGCTAATTCATCTCTGTAACTCGCTTTGGTAAATTCACTAGGATTAGTTTTTATTCGATTAATTAGCGCATCCGCTTCGGCAGCGCTCATCTTTAAATGTTTTGCTTCAATTTGTTGTAAAATCGAATCAAGATGGTCTAGCTGATTATTATCCAGTTCCATAACCGATTGTTTAAGGCCATCCAAAGGAGTGCCAAGGTTCTCCATTCGATGGAATATTACTAAAATAGCGTCGATTTTCTTCTGTAAGGATGCGCCGTTGGCGAAAATAAAATTTCCTATTTTGTCATCAAGAATATACTGGGCAGCTAAGTAGTCGAAAAGTTTAGTGACTTCTTTTAGCTGATTGACATCAAGGGCAAACAAGAGAGTGAGATTTGCACTGTATGGCAAAGAATAAGTAAAAGAAACTTTGTGTCGGGTCATATAATTGAGTATTTTAATTATATTGTCTCTATACTCGTCATTCGTATTAATTAACTGTTGCTTTGTCTTTATCTCGCTAATGAGTAGTTGTGTGGCTGCTTTACTCAGTGGAGCATCTAATGGTTGAGGCTCCATGTTAGATAAAATACTTTTTAATGCATCTAATGCATTTTCATCAAGAGCTCTAATGGCTTGACGCGATCCTATAATAGGAATCCTCTTGTTTCCCATTTCCTCAAAAATAAGAGTAACTTTCTGCGATACCTTTTTAGGCAGGGTCTTCTTTAAAGTTGCCGTTACTTGTCGATCATCTAACGCACCACTCTTTGATAACTCTGTAAGTATGCGATAAGCCCCTTCCAATTCTTCAGAGCTTAATTGAAATATAGTTTTCAAATTTGGGGCTAATGTAAGTTTTTTATCGTTTATTAAATTAATAATTTTGCATACAGACTCGAAATAATCCTTACCCTTTGCAACGTCTTTTATTTTTTCTTTATTGGATATTACTTGAGCAATCAAAGTTTTGGCTGTAGCTTTATCCATCGTAATATTAAAATGATCAATTTTCCTCAAGAAAGCAGACAACACGGCCCTATCATCTGAACTTAAGTTCATCACTGGTTGTCTGATACCTATAATAGCTATATTTTTCCCTTCAATTAATCTAAATAAGTCTATATATTCCTGGATGATTCCTTGTAATTGGACACCATGAGTTAAAACATAATTTACTGTGTGCTCACCAAGTGGTGGTCTATCTGCAAAAAACTTTAAAAGTACATTCACTTCTTTTAGTTGAGTTGGAGACAATGCAAATAGAGCTTGAAGGTTAGGTGTCCAAATTAGCCTTGCAGTATTTGTTAAAGAGATCTTATGAGTTAATAGTAAATCGATGGTTTTACTGATTTCAGTTAAATGCTCTAATGAATTAAGTTGAGTCGTATTAGTATTACCTACTTGCGCAACTAAAGCATTAAACCCATTTGGATCAATGGGGATAGTCGAGGTAATCTTTTCTAGAATCGTATTGAGCGTAATGATTTTTCCTTTTTCTAAGGCCATCACTGATTCGACTGTACCTTCAAAAGAAATTTGTTTCTCACGCATTAATTTAAATGTTTGTTGGATTTCTTTCGTTTTATTCGGTAAAGATGAGGCATTATTTAAGATATAGTCACTACTAGAGGGAGTTAAGGCTTTATAAGATTCTAATTCGGTAAGTAATTCATTTACTTGAGCTAATTGCGGGGCCTCTAAGTCAAATAATACATTAAGTTTATTGCCTCTAAAATAAGAAGTTACCCCAGTTTGAGATAAGCTCATTTCTTTTTTTAACAGAAAATTGATTATACCGGTGATTTGCTTAAAGTACTCCTCGTCCTTTAGCAGTGCATTATGTTTGCGTTTGATATTCTCAATGAGTGGTTTAAATGATTCCTTTCCTAATTCTCGTTCAAGCCTATCAATTTTTGATAAAAAAAGATTTAAAGCGAGCAATTCATTTTGATTGAGA
Organism: Legionella bozemanae; assembly: GCF_001648595.1. Lineage (GTDB taxonomy): Bacteria > Pseudomonadota > Gammaproteobacteria > Legionellales > Legionellaceae > Legionella > Legionella bozemanae. Next base: position 46,468 of record NZ_LBAW01000018.1, read on the forward strand.
TTCATGACCGGTTGCCGAACACCCCTTAAAGGAATATTTTTTTTAGCCATCTCCTCAAATATGCCAATTATATCTTGAGTTTTATCCTGCAAATTTGTCGCATTGTATAAAACATAATAAACAGTGTTATCATCAAGTGCTTTCTTTTCAGATAGATGCTGCAATAGTACATGGGTTTTTTGTAATTGCTTGTTATCTAATTTGGTAAGCAGAGTTAAGTTATCATAATAAATATAATCGCCCCAACTCCAAACGCCTGTTTTCGTTAACGTGATGTTGTTTTTTAACAGGATATTAAGACAACTGCTAAATAAACCAATACCTCCTTCAGGATCCATTATTCCCTCAGGATTAATTTTACTTGCTGATACTAAATTAGGAAGTTCTTTTTTAATAAGTTCAAACGCCTTATTATCGAGGGTTTTCCCAGCAGGAATGTTTTTTAGCAGATTGATATAAGCTTTTTTAGGTGTATTCTCTTGCACTGGCATCGCAATAAGAGAGCGCAGCGCTTCGTCGCTCACTTTACCAACAAGAGCTTGGTATTCCTCAGGAATCTCTTGCTTTTCTATGCTTGGTTTCACGTCTGATGTTGGAGAAGGTTGCTTATTTAAATTTGCGGGATTCAAGTATAAATTATAGGCAAGATTTAAAGCATAAAATGCCGCAGCCTCTGTTGAATCTGAGTTTCCTAATTCACGAATCCACGAGTCCATTTCTAGAGCAATGTCCTCAGGTATTTCTATTCCTTGTACAGCAGGTTTTACTATTTGATTGATGAAATCCAGGTAATTGTCAGGCTCAAGATTGCGGCTCTTAACTGCATCTGTATAGATTGCAGCGGCAGCAAGGATTAGGTTTTTTTTGTTTTCGCTATTTTTAGGATCTTTTAAATAATTTAATAAGTGAGCTCTAAATTGTTGGCTGCTAAGAAACTCGGGTATTTTATTAACCAATAATTGGATCGGTTTGGATGTTGATGCTGTTGCTTCAGTAAAAAAGGTGCCGTCTGGAGAAAAAGAAGAAGGGGCCTTCAGAAAAGCCTCTCGATTTTTTAAATAGTTCTCATATTGTGCTGAATAATGTTTTAGGAGCTCGCTTGATTCAGGAGTAGCTTTTAACAGGTAATGAGCTCCTTTTTCTTTTATAACCAATTCAAACTGGGGAGACGGTTTATCACAAACTACTTGAGCGTCATTTTGTCCATAAATGGCGTAATTGACCAATCGAGTAAGAATAGGATCAATATCAGCATAAGTTACTTTGACGCCCGGTATGCTTAAAAATTCGCAATATTTTTTAAAACCGGTTGTATTCCAATACTCTTGAATCTTCTCCATGTCCATTGTTAAAAGGGCATCGTTAAAAAACTCTTTGTTTGCGAGATAAATGGAATTTTCTATAGTTTGTTCTTCAAAAGCTGTGAGAAAGTATTGTTCTTTTGCCAAGTCATATTGAAGTGTTTTTTCGATTTCATTTAATATAGGATCTGATTTTTCCTTATTCAATTCTTGAAGTTTTTCTTGAACGGTTTTAATGATCTTTTGTGCTTCGCTAAGGGTTTGATCAGAAGGTTTTGCTTCAAGTTCTTTCATGTCCTCAATGGACTTTAAAATCAATTGCTCCAATCCTGAGTCCACTTTACCTTGAGCTTTCTCTACTACAGTTTCCAACAAAATTCGTGCTCTATGAGCAGGGGCTTTTGCATTATTCGCTATAGCCTCTTTGTAGTCTGTAACAATTTGCAGGAATGTTGTGCGGCGAATATCATGATCATTAAGCTCCCCTCTCGCTTGAAAAAAAACATCGGGGTTACTTTGGGCTAATTGTGTGCAGAACCAGCTACGAAATAAAACACCTAATATTAATGTCTTTTCAAACAAATAAGCAGGTGATTCAGCCGAAGTAAGTTCTTGTTGGAGGGCTTTGTCCTTTAATAATACTTTTAATTTAGCGAGATTTTCATCGTTGTCGAATTCATTTGAATCAAATAAATCTTTCGGAAATTCACCGTGGGTACTTAAAAGATATAAGGCATAAGCATGGAAAAAACAATTACCAAGTGCTCCTGAAACATCAACTGCTTCTTTCGTTATCGTTTCTTTATCTGACGAGTCTTTTGCAAACATACAATATCTCAAAAAAAATACATATATGACAAAAATAGCACAAAAAACTTATCTAAATATTAAGTAGAATGGCCTGAACCCTTTATCAGACGAGATATCAGCAGTCCTTATCAAAAAGGCGCCTATTTTGGAGCAATGGCCTCAGTATATTTTTGTCGTTCAGCAACAGTTTCTATTAAGACATCAGAGCTTGGTTGTTGTACTGGAAGTGTATAAAAAATAAATTAATGTATCACCAGAAGATATGATTTTTCTTGCGAAGTTGTATCTAAATAACGCAGTAAATCAGAGTGATAATCGAGTCACTGCACTCACTACCTTTCTAACTTACTACGTTCGTGTAGTTTCTTGGTTAAGTCAATTAATGCAAGTGCTTTTTGATCAAATATTTTTAATGCATCAAGAGCTGTTTGATAATGCGTGCTGATCTCTTCTTCCAATTTTTTTTGGGAAAATAGAGTGGCAAACGTTATTTTTTCGTTGGCCAAATCAGAGGAACGACCTTTACCCAAGAACTCGGCAGGAGCATAACGATCCAAATAATCATCTTGCATTTGAAAAACCAGGCCTAAATGGCTGGCATAGGCTCGTAAAGCTGCTTTATATGCTTCGGGCGCTGAGTGAGCATTCAGAACCATTTCGATACACGCTAAAATAAGACGTCCGGTTTTAAGGTAGTGAATTTCTCTTAGCTGCTCTTCACCAGTAGATGATTTTGCCAATTCAGATAAGTCCAGACTCTGTCCACTCACCATGCCACTAATGCCGCTTGCTTTAACCAGTTCAAGAGTGATCGCAATGACTTGTTGGGGTGGAAGCAGAGGAGAAAGATGAGTTAATAGTACTTCGATGGCTAAGGCCTGCATGCCATCCCCCACTAAAATCGCTGTTGCCTCATCAAACGCTTTATGACAACTGGGTTTACCACGGCGTAGATCATCATTATCCATAGCCGGGAGGTCATCATGAATTAAAGAATAACAATGCGTTAATTCGATTGCTGCAGCAATAACATCCAGAATTTTGAGATCAAGATCAAGTATATTCCCAGTTAAATAGACCAAAATAGGCCTGATTCTCTTTCCTCCAGGGAATAGAGAATAATTGATTGCGGAACATATCGTTGTCGCGGGTACAGAAGAGTCATTAATAATTTGCCTGAGAAATTCTTCGTGCCGTTTTATATAGTTACTTATCACTTAATTGTTCATCCGATCTAGGTTCTGCAGAGGTTAAAGTTTCTATTTTTTGCTCTGCTTTTTGTAATACATCCTGACATTGCCTGGCCAGACTAATTCCTTTTTCAAATTGTTTCAGAGAGTCTTCTAAGGAGAGTTCCCCTTTTTCCAGTTGTCTGACAATTTCTTCTAGTTCCGTGATTGACTGTTCAAAATGCATACCTTGGCTCATAGATTTTGTCCTGATTGTGCAAAATGTACTGATTATACTGAGTTGCTCTCAGGATTCAATGTAAGTAAATTAATTTTTAATAAAATGAAGCCTGAATAATCGGGCAAAGGATTTCTTGGTTTCGTCTTCGCTGTATCCAGGCGTATATCCTGAGGTATGGTCAGTTTCCAGTATTCTTTATCCCTACGTCCTGGCCCTCGCGAGCAAGTCCTGAGAGAACCACGCGAAATTTGAATGTCACTGTATGTTTTTAAAAGAAATATGCTCAACGTTCTACGTATCGCGCATAAAGCGCAGTACGTAGGGGATTAAATTTCGCGTGGATCTCTCAGAAACAAGTCATGGGGCCATCATGATTCGCTAGGATAAATCGTGTATATTAGAGCTCTTGCAAAATCCCTATGAAACTGAATCGGATGGAACACGAATGAAAACAAAGACCCAATTTGTCTGTAATCAATGTGCCGCAATTTTTAAGCAATGGGCTGGACAATGCACCCATTGTGGCGCATGGAATTCGATTGCAGAAGAAGGTATGCCAGTAAATCGTAACTCGCGCAGCGGCTCATGGGCGAATCAACGTTCAGTAATCACTGCCGTAGAAGATGTAGTGATGGATAATGAACTACGGATGGATTGTGGCTTATCTGAACTTAATAGAGTACTTGGCGGTGGTTTGGTGTATGGTTCTGTGGTTCTTATTGGAGGAGATCCGGGCATTGGTAAGTCCACGTTATTATTGCAGACGCTAGCTAATCTTTCTATGCAGGAGACTGTTTTATATGTAACGGGTGAGGAATCCTTGCAGCAAGTAGCGATGCGCGCCAAACGCTTGGGTTTGCCTTTGGCAGGTTTAAGACTTTTAGCGGAGACACAGGTTGAATCAATTATTGCTCAAGCACAAAAGGAAAACCCTAAAGTGATTGTGATTGATTCGATTCAAACTATTTTCACGGAAACCATAAGTTCTGCTCCGGGTGGAGTAAGTCAAGTGCGTGAATCAGCAGCACAATTAGTTCGTTTTGCCAAACTGACCCAGACAGCGGTATTTCTGGTGGGACATGTAACGAAAGAGGGTGCCTTAGCTGGGCCGCGGGTTTTAGAGCACATGGTGGATAGTGTTTTATATTTTGAAGGTCAAAGTGACAGCCGGTTTAGAGTGATTCGTGCTATTAAAAATCGTTTTGGCGCAGTCAACGAATTGGGTGTATTTGCCATGACCGATAAAGGCTTAAAAGAAGTGGCAAACCCTTCAGCGATTTTTTTATCGCGTCAACCTGAGCCTACTTCGGGTAGTGCAGTTATGGTAACTTGGGAAGGATCACGTCCTATGCTGGTTGAAGTCCAAGCGCTAGTTGATGAGGCGCACGGACAACAATCCAAACGCGTTACTGTTGGTCTTGAGTCCAATCGGTTGGCTATTTTACTTGCTGTCTTACATCGACACGGAGGAATTGCGACCTATGACCAAGATATTTTCATTAATGTAGTGGGTGGCGTCAAGGTAACAGAAACGGGTTCCGATTTAGCATTATTAGCTGCTGTAGTATCCAGTTTACGTAACCGGATTTTTGACCGGGAAACCATTATTTTTGGTGAGGTCGGTCTTGCTGGTGAAATTAGACCGGTACAAAGCGGGCAAGAACGATTAAAAGAAGCAGCAAAACACGGGTTTAAGCGTGCTATAGTGCCTTTTGCCAATGCCCCCAAGCAACATAATGCTTCAATGGTTATCGAACCTGTTAAATATTTGCATGAAGTTCTGGAAAAAATGTAGTTCTTGATTGTAGCCTGGGTGCAGCGCAGCGGAACCCGGGATCGGTAATATTGCATTCCCGGGTTCCGCTGCGCTGCACCCAGGCTACAAGGAGTATTGTTGTAACGCTTCAAAAATTGATGCATGATAAAAATACAAAGTCTTTACCTTTTTGCTGTTTAATCAACAATAGGAGCAATGATGACTTTTCCAGCCAAGCTAAAATTTGCATTTATGGATATGCTAACCCGCAACAAAATTTCGTACACTCAGGGTTGGTCGAATTTTATGGGAAACGTACGTAATCCCTCTGCTGTGGTTGTTGATGTAGAAAATGAAGATCAGGTCCAATTGATCATGAAAGAAGTAAAACGAATGAATGAGAATCGGACTTCAAAAGATAAAATTACCTTAAGAGCTACTGCCGGTTGGGAAAATAAAGAGAAATCTGAAGGCTGTTGCTTATTTCCCTGGTCTAAAGTTCAGGATGACAAATACGGTAAAGGGAGCTTTTCTTTTTCAGAAGTAGTAGGTGGCAGAGCCTCGCCTCAAGGTGAAGGTACAGACATTATTATTCGCTTCAAAAAGAAATATCATAAGGCGAAAGTTCTTGGGCCTCTTAATACCAAACCAACATGGTTTAATCCCAATAATCCAATACATCAGCTTCCTGCATCACTGGTCGAAGTAAACGCAGGAATGCAAATAGACGATTACTCAGAATTTTTGCGGAAACATAATCTCTCTTCAACAACGCTCAGTATGCTCAGTTGGGCGAGCCTGGTGGGATTAGTAGGCACTGGTGGTCATGGCACCGGCCGTGATGAACCGGCTGTTAGTGGTTTGATTGAGTCAATAAAAGTGTGTGATATGGATGGAACTATTCGTGAATTAACTCCTGATCATCCTGATTTTCAAACGTTACGCGCAGCACACAGTGGCTTTTTAGGGGTTGTTCTTAGTGTGAAAATGCGTGCAGTGAAAGCATACAACTTACGCGAGACAATTACATTATTTCACAACACTGAAGAAATGAAAGGCAAACTGGGAGATATATTAAAGAATAATCACTATGTCAGTATTATGGGAATGCCAAGTTCTTCCAAGTCTGAGCTGAGTGAAAACATTCACCAATGGCAAGTGCGTATGTGGAATTTCACTACCGAGAAACCAACTCAAAATAGCAAAGCTACTTATCTGCCATCAATTACTTCGTTACTCCAGGAACTGGGAGTAAAATTAGGTGAGGATTTGATGGATTTTCTTGTTAATTCGGACTTAAAAGTTTTGTTGCCGGAATTTATGTTAATTGCTGCTGCTCAATCCATTGAAGCGCGTGGGACAAAACCTATAGTTGATTTTGAAAACCATATTACGCATCCGCAAGTTGCTTTCCCCGAAGAACTCCGTGATGTCGATTATTTTATCCCTGTAAAAGATGACAAGGCAGGGGAGCATTTGGAAAATATTTTGCAACAAATTGAACTGCAGGTAAACAAGGCGGCAAAACGTGGGGAATATCCGATTACTTATGCAGTGTACGTTCGCTATTTGAAAGGAACTAATGGTGGGTTGTCTACAACCAGTACGAGTGCTCAAGATGAGCATGTTATTGCTTTGGATGTTGTGACTCATCCTCAAGCACAAGGCATTGCTCGTTTTGAAAAAGAATTTTTAGCGTTTTTAAAAGAACAAAAATTAGAAGTAAGAAATCATTTAGGTAAAAATTTTCCAGCTGGCGTGGTTCATTATGCTCAATTTTTGGACTCTAAAAACATGAAGCAATTTATAGAAGCGGCAGAACGCTGGAATGCAACACCCAACAAGGATGATGGCGCAGAACGTTTGGCTATGGCTCCTTATTACACAAATTATTTCCAGGAAATGCTTGATTTGAGTCCAAGTTTGGAAAGCGAGCTGGAGAAGAAGAGTATCGTAGGGGAAAATCTTGCACCAAAAACAGAACCAATAGAATATACTAAAGAGGAATATGTAACATTTTTAACTCGTTTATGTGACGTAGTTGACTTAATGCCAATACAGGGTGAGGCAGCAAAAAATGCCAAGGCGACTTTTTTAAAGACGTGCCAGCATGAATTGGAAAATCGAAGGCTACGTGATTTGGTTATTGCTTAAATTTGGAAGATGGTATTCCTGCGAAACAGGAATCTATTGGTTGAGCATTGTCAATATAAAAATGGATCCCCGCCTGCGCGGGGATGACCGATTTGAGTAAAGTTAAATACTAAATACTCTTCGCTTGGCGACTATGGGACATAGAGGCAAGGTTAAATCGGCGAAGTACAGAGCAAGGCATGCAGACTTTTGATTAGGCTTTGTTAAAATTATATCGGGATGGAGCAATTTCCAAGGAAAATGCAATTAAATATGCTGATTCAAAAAATAATGTTGGTCTGCAAATTCGTTTAAATAGCGCAGACTTTGATTTACAAGCTGATAATCTGACTATAGAAGGTGATTGATTTTTTTGATCTCTGTGTTAAAATTTAGCGCAATTTGATTTCGATTATGATCTATGATTCATGCCTGAATTTTTCCAACTTGAAGACATTGAGCTAGGTCCTGCTTCACATGCAACGGGTCATGAAACGTATCTACATGCGATATATACTCCTCCCAATAAAAAAAGACCTCCTTATCGAGTCATTTGTAAGAAAAATAAATATGGTCGCGCTGAACTTTCTCGTTTGGAAGTGATGTTTGGTCAATTAGCTCGTCTGCTTTTATTATCTAATTTGACGCCTCCCAGCAATTTGGTGGTAGATGCCCACAATAATATTAAGGGTTTGGCAGTGGAGCATCTTGGCTATACCATCGCAAACAAGGAAGGCTCAGGTACCTTTTTTTATGCTTTTAAGGACAAAGAAACAGGATGTGACTATGTCCCTCCAGCACAATGCGATGATCCTACCCAAATACCCATTTATTTTATGGATAAAGTGCCTCAGGGGTTTTATGCACGTTTAGTCGAAGCGGAGATAGATGATAAGTTAACCATTGATTATGAGTCCTTAGCCAGTATTCTCGCTACTTCCTATGCCTTGGAAGAGGATGATTTACATAAGGGAAATTATGGTTTTTATCTGGTAGATCGAGGAGGAAAACCCCAGGTAGTATTCTTCAAAATTGATCATGATTTGATGTTTGTAGACAGCATCATGGGGTTTCATACCCGTCGTCCTTTCCATTTATTGCATGGCGCTCATGCTTTTGACATCACAAAAAGTGATCTCAAATCTCTGGTGTGCTTAACCAATTCATCTAATTCCTATTGGCCCACAAAATTTGGTTATATTTCTAATCCTTTTGACAATAAAGAATGTCATAATTATGCCGATATTAATGCTTTTTCCCGGTTACTCAATAATCCTCAATTTATTCAAGCGAAATGGAAGTCTTTTTTTAAGCATATTTTAATTCCGAATGAGCTCATAGTGCAGACATTAGAGGAATGTGCTGATACGACGAAAGCCCAAGATCGGGCAGAGGTTGCTTTAATGACTCAAACTGCCATGGCACGGCTTGCACGTTTGCGGGCAGCACTGTTTTCGATAAAAGAATTCCGTACGTATGTGTGCGGATTAGATCAAAAACAATTCGATGCTTTATTGAAAGAAATCATTCCGCCAAATTTGACTGAGACGCTTGGGAAAGAAGTTCAGAAGTCTTTTACTCAATATCGAGATTTATGTAAAGAACCCCATGGATTTGAAAAGGGGGATACGCCGCTACATACAGCAATTAAGCTGGGTGAATATCGTTACGAAGAAACTTTAAGCATGTTTAGCGAGTTTATCAATGTAAAAAACAAAGCAGGTAAAACTCCTTTGGATATTGCATTGGAACGGGTGAGAGCTGGAAACACTGAGGAACATGATGTACGCAAAAATGCAAAGCTAATCAGTAAGCATTTAATAGAAAATGGAGCGGACACCACGAAATATCCCAGTCTTATTCCAATAATTCGCTCTTATTCTTTTAAAAATCCTTATCTGGAAGGAATTAATGCAAGCATGCACTATAGAGACTTTAAAGATATTTTAACCCGGATAGGTGAGGATCATCGATTTTGTCTCAAATTTAAAAAGAATTTGGCACGCGAATGCATTGAGCAGTTTATCAAAGTAAACGAGGGGCGCCCTGACTTTGAAAGCCGATTGGAGCGATTAAGAGACGATATAAATGGGTATTCATCCGAAGAAGAATCTGCAGGCGTAAAATATATACGTCAGTTACGCAGCCGGTTCTGGATTATTCGCCAGCTGCGAGGGTTGTATGGCTGGACTTCAACTCAATGGGAAATTCATACCATGATAAACAAAGCGCTGCTAGAGAAAAAAGTCAAGGAACCCAGTTCTTTTTCATTCTTTTCTTGCAGTAATGAAATGGAAAACCCCATTACTCCTGACTCGCAGAGTCCATGTTTCGCAATGTAATGTAAACAGTGTAAAATGTAGCCTGGGTGAAGGCAAAGCCGTAACCCGGGGTTTCGGTTTCGGACTAGGAATAACTCTCAAAACCCGAGTTCCGCTGCGCTGCACCCGGGCTACATTACCTCACCAAAGCTTCCTTCAAAAGATGTTCCTCCCCAATTTTTGTCAATAATCCCTTTACTAATAAATCGATGAATGCTGGAATATGGCCATTGAGTAGGTACCTCCACCAATCCATGTTTTACTGGATTATAATGAATGTACTCAATATGCTTTTGATAATCTATTTCATTCCTTATTCGATGCTCCCAAAATCTTCTTTGCCATAAGTTGTATTCGCCTCTTTGATTAGGAAGCAGGGGTAATCCAGATTTTACTAAGGAACGAGTAAAATGAGCTTTTATTAAAAGCCAGCGTCGAGAGTAATCAAAATCGTTATAGGGTAATTGCCATATTACATGCAAATGTTCCGGTAATATAACAAAAGCAGGCATCTCAAAATGTGCATTTTTACGAACCTCTCTAAATGAATTGCCTAAATCTCGGATGTGCGATGTGAGTAAACTTGAGTATCTGTCACGTAATGTTAGAGTAAAAAAGTACGTACCGCCTGCGGTAAGGTCACGTCGATAATGAACCATATTTGTTGAAAAAGGTTGGATTTTCCATGTGTTCAGAATATCAAAAAGGTAGGAAAATAAGAAGCAATGCCTAGGCTACACGTTGATGTTCGTAATGTAATGTAGCCCGTGCAGCGCAGCGGAACCCGGGTTTTGAGAGTTATTCCTAGTCCGAAACCCCGGGTTACGGCTTTGCCTTCACCCAGGCTACATTAAATCGGGGCTAATGAGTTTGCATTTGTCCCAAGCGGAAGGGATAATCATGCCGGCAACGGGCGTATGCGGCGCCAATCTTCGTCGGATTGGGATAAAATGCATAGTGGGTGGCTTTATACGCACAGCAGGGGACTGCACTGACAAAACAACCTCTTTTCGCGTTCCAGCGATAATGGCCATCTTCTGCAAGCTGCAATGTTCTGCCATCAAAACAGACATAACGAGGTTGTGAAGGAATCTCGCCAATAACACAACCTTGAGCATAAGCAAAATGTGTTAATGTTAAGAAAAAGCCAAATAGTATGATTTTCATCACTTAATCCTTTAATCTTGCTATACTAATGTTATAACGTTAGTTCATCTTACTGCCTTTATTCAAGCGGGATGTACTTTTTACGATGAAAATTTAAGGTTTATTTAATAAAATAAGTTTAAAATAGATACATAATAGTTTGTGGAGTATGTAATTATGGCTACAAAAAATGCTCAGCTTTTACTCGCACTAAAAAATTCTACTGAATTAGGAAAACAAAAACCACTAGATAGAAATAAGGCATTAGACGAGATACTGGCGGTTGAACTTGGTACTCCAATTACACCTGAGCAGGCAGAAAAATTTAAAACTGCAGTAATAAAACATCTAGATTTTTGGATAGCAGTTGACGCACGAGTAAAACCAGATGGTTTTTCTGTCTGGGCTAACTGGGCTCCGAAAGTTCTTGGTGGAAAGAGTTCAACGGACAACCATAAAACAAATGATTTTCTAGATACAAATGATTTATTGGATACTTTTCTACAAATGAAACAAGCTGCTGCCGAAGAGCGCGTAAAGTTCGGCTTATCAAGTGCAGATGAGAACGTTTTAATTGATATTTTAAAACATAATGGACAACAATGCAGAGAGTACTTGGCAGAAAAATTACGTTCAGAAGTTAAACTCAATGAAATACCTGGATGGGATCCGTCTAATGAAAATGTTCTCTCTACAGCTGCATTAATGAATATTAAAACAGAAGCGGCAAATGATTTATTATTAAAGTTACTTGATAAACCTGATCTGAAAGAATCTAAGATATTTAAAAAATTAATAGATGCGCATACTTCAGGTGTTACTGCGAATGTTCAAGCAGCTGCAAGAGAGCTTGCTAAAGAAGCAGGAATAGTAGATCCAACTGCACTCGATGCTTTCGCGAAAGCTTTAACTAAAGATTTAACTAAAGCGATAACTGATAAGGCTGACGCTCGCCACAAGGCATTGGAAAAGGCTGAGCATTTAGCGGAATTTAAACAACAACTTAAAGATTATGAATCTAAGCTTACGCCTGATGTTCTGGTGGGTAAAGGAGCTCTCTTAAATAGGAATGATGGAGCTTTCCTAACTGAGCTTTGCTCTGTGCATGAATTACCTGCTGGTCCTTATAACAATGGACTTATTCAGGCGGAGCCTGAGATTCAAAATCTTGTAAAAGAAATGCATAAGCGTTTATGTGCAAAATATGTGGAAGAAAAATTAAAAAGAGTTGCGGCGCCTATAAATGTAGTTCATATGGCAGATGCAATTAAAGAAAACAGAGGGGGGGGGCATTTAAAAACTGCGTTACAACAGTTTATTCCTGGTGAAGGTGAAATACATGATAGAGCTGTATTGGAGTCTTCAGCAAAATTTAAAGCGGCTTTAGTAAAAAGGTATGTAAAGGAATTGACGGGTACGCCTAACAAAGCACTTCTTGAAAAGCTTGCCAAACCAGAAACAGATATTAAGGAAATTAGAAGAGAGTTAGCAGCAAAAATAGCTAATGGTGTTACCCATGAGCATTTAGAGTGCCTGCAAGACGTTGATCTAAAGGAGATAAAAGAACATGCTCGTCTTGAAGCGTTTAAGTTGTTAGTTGGCGAAGGAAATCATTCTAAATTAATCGCCGCATTTAGTTCGTTACCTGATAAGAAGCAACAGGAACTCCTTAACCTTAAGCCTGAGAACTTACGTTTTATATTGAACGCACAGACTAAAGAACAACTCAAGCATTATTTGGGAAAGGATGTTAACGGCAAAGATGATTACCTTGATGGGATAGTTACAGAAAATAAAAACAATGCCTTTTTTAAACAAATAAATAATACTGAAATAGCAAAAATTTTGGCGAGTTTTGATAAACCACCTATCACGGATATGAACGATGCCAAAGTTAAAAAGATTAATGATTTTTTATTTAGTAAGCGTGGTGATGATTTAGCCCAGCATGCTGATTATAGCGCGGTGATTAATAAGCTTTTTAAAAAATCAGGAATAGCAGATAATGTTGCTAACCGAAAAGCTTTTTATAACGCATTTAATTTAAATGATAATGGGACCGCTTTTACTACTCCACCAGGAGTCTCTGCTACCAATACAGTTACCGATAGAATCAAAAGAGACCATGGTTACAACCAGCTCTTGCACACTAAGTTGAATGCAGTTAGAACGACACCTCCTCTCCAGCCTGGTTATGAAAAATTATTGGATGTCTTATTAAGGGTAGAAAAAACAGCCCAATTTAATCCTGATCACACAAATTCAGATGATGTACGCGATAAATTTTATAATAGTCCGACTTTAGAGGCGTTTCTTGCCGAGCCTGAGGTGGCAACAATAAGGGATAAGCTCAAAGAGACGCTTTCTTCTGATGAATTTAATGCAATACGAAAAGAACTCAAGGCCAATAAAGCTGCAAGTAACGATCATAATGCTACTGCTCAATTAGAGAAAGATATCAAGGAAGGACAAAAAGCACATAAGCAGATTTCTGAAAAGACGCTAGCACTTTTCGAGCGTATGCAGAAGATAAGGGTTATTCGTGGAATTAGTGCTGAGCTAGGTGTCAATGGTGCCAAGGCTCCTGAATTCGTAGGGCTATCCCAGGAAAAACTTAGGGGCTTTGATAATAACTATAAGAAATTACAAAAAGAGTGCTTGGATAGCATTGCATACTTAGAACAAGCTCAAAAAGAGCTTGAGGCGCTTAAACCTACAATCCCTGTTAGGCTAACTCCTCCTCCTCCCGCTACGGCAAAACAAATAAAAGAGCGTGACGAGGTAATTAAGAATGCAAGAGCTTTAGAAAAAGATATTGATCAAAGACTTAATATAATTCAAGTCCGATTAGATGATTATAGAAAGGTCTATAAGGTAACAACCGAAGAGATATTACCTGCTCTTGAAAAAGCATCTAGAAGCTCTGAGAGAGTAACATATCAAGCTCCAGATCTTACTATCGGTCGTCGGAGCCGTCAAAATGCTTTGGATATGGGGCATAAATATACACTACATGATCCAAACATCATCGCCGAGCCAAAACCTCGGAACACTGGGGTTACGACTAATACGGATCCAACGTCACTTTTTCAAGCAACAGGAAAACCAGATCCTGGCGAGGTGATTTGCTTTGATACAAAAAAACCAGCAACAATCGTGGTTCAAGGATCACGTGGTACTATGACGACTGAAAACGTCGATATTGAAGGACGTTTTACTTATGATCCATCACCCCAAGGCGGTATTTCTGGAACGATGAAGGGAACTGATGTTACCCGTGCTATGCCAGGAAGATATGAAGTCGTACAGTCTCCAAGGCCTACGAATGATCCCGATGGTAAGAAGAAAGCGCAGGAAATTACAGATGAACAAGTCAATTTTTATATGAAAATGGCTACACAGATCCTTTCTAATGTCAAACTACCGCTTGAGAAAAAAATAGTACTAGAGGGGGTTCGTGGCAAGGAGGACGAAGTAAAATATTTATATACTTCATTACTTCTTGTTGGTGAAAAGATGGGTCTTAAGCCCAGTGACTTAAAGGTCATTGGCGATGCTAACTTTAACCCGCAAGCAGAAAGAAAGAAGACAGCTGGCATAGACAGAGGATTTTCTGACACCTCTTTTTATAATGCGATATTCAAAAGCCGAAAAGATGATGGTATTGTCAGGGATCATATTGACAAGTTCAATGAACAACGCGAGCAAAAGAAAGAGCAAGCCAAGACCACCGCAAAGGTAAGCAGCAGCTTACAGAGTACTATGAAGGAAGAGTTCAGTGTGGGTAGGGAGATTGAGAAAGAGGCTAAGGAGAGACAAAAGCAAGAAGGCATATCGCCGGAGGTTGCACGAGCAATAGCTAATAATGGTTAATGTTATACACTAATAACTACTAATGAATAACAATAAGGGGTTATACAATTGAACTCAAACCAATTGGCAATTGGTGTATTTGACTCAGGGATGGGCGGTTTGACGGTTTTGCGTGCGTTGCGAGAGGGGTTGCCGCACGAATCATTTATCTATTTGGGGGATACTGCTCGACTTCCTTATGGCACTAAAAGTCCGGATACAGTAAAACAATATGCCATGCAAATGGCAAAATTGCTGGTAGAACGACGAATTAAGGCGTTGGTGATTGCTTGTAATACCGCAACGACAGCTGCATTGCCCTATTTGCAAGAAATGTTACCTGATATGCTTGTGCTTGGGGTGGTGGCTCCAGGTGCTGCGGCAGCAGTTGCAGCAACTGAAAACAATCGCATTATTGTTTTGGCGACTGAAACGACCATTGCATCGAATGCATACCAGCAGCTCATTACCCAACACTTGCCGCAAGCAATCATTAATACTCGGGCGTGCAGTGTATTAGTTGCTTTAGCAGAAGAAGGAATGGTGACCAATCAAGTAGCTCGCGAGGCATTAAAGCATTATTTGGATGGCTTTACTAACGAAGATACGGTTCTATTAGGATGTACGCACTTCCCGGTATTTAAGCCTTTGTTACACAAGTTACTCCCTCAAGGCGTTACTATAGTTGATTCAGCACATGCAACCGCACTGGCGCTGCGTCAGTTGCTCGAAAAACAGGGTTTGTTGAATGATATTCCTTCATTAAGTAGTAAAGTAAACTATTTAGTAACGGATTCAATCAAACGTTTCCAGATTGTAGGGGAGATATTTTTGGGCGAGCGATTAGCGTTAGATAGTATCGAACTTGTGGATGTGAAGTCCTAAATAAAACTTCCATGAGTCACAGGGGGTGGTCCTGAGAGGCGTTATTCTTTTCATTATTCTTTATTCCTACGTCCCACGGCTTGTCCGCGGAATCCTATTGCAAGCATTTCTAGATCCCGCGGACAAGCCGCGGGATGTAGGAATCTAGTGATGTATTTATTAAATAACGGCAATACACCGAAAGGCTTCAATTACCTCAGTGCTTCCTTCATACTATATTTTCGTAATATGGAGTTATTCTTCCTTGGGTGGACGGCTCATTAGATTTTGAACTACCTGTTTGGGACTAATTTTTCCTTGTAACAGTGCATTAATTTGTTCACAAATAGGCATTTCAACATGATGTTGTTTGGCGATAAAGCAAACTTGTGATGCGTTATATTTTCCTTCTACCACTTGGCCAATTTGCTTTTCTGCTTCAATGATACTGATATTTTTTCCCAGAAGTAAACCAAAGCGGCGGTTTCGTGATTGATCATCAGTACAGGTTAAGACTAAATCACCTACACCCGCCAAGCCAAGGAACGTCTCTGCGCGTGCCCCTAAAGCAAGCCCCAGGCGCTCCATTTCTGCTAACCCACGCGTGATTAATGCGGCTTTGGCATTCGCTCCATAACCCAAGCCGTCACTAATACCACAGCCAATCGCCAAGACATTTTTAATCGCACCACAAATTTGCACACCAATCAGGTCATCAGTCAAGTAAACACGAAGATTATTGTGGTGAAGCAATTCACGAATTTCTTTTTGATATTCTGAATCATTAGAGGCTAAAGTCACCGCTGTAGGTAAAAAATGTGCTACTTCTTTGGCGAATGATGGTCCTGAAATAATTGCCTGTGGGAACGTGGAACCAAAAGTTTGACTTACTAAATCGCTGAGTAATTGATGGCTTTGTGGATCAATTCCTTTGGTCAGCCAGGTTAAGCCACGGGGTGCTTTTTTTATTTTAGTAATAATTGTTGCAAATGCATGGGAGGGTACGGCAATAATGATGTAATCAGCTTCTGTATATTGTTCAAAATGAGCTGTGGGTTCCAGTGTTTTAGGAAAATCAATATCAGGTAAATAGCGTGCGTTTGTTTTTTTTTCTGTCATAAGAGCAACATGCTGCGGATCATGTCCCCATAACGAAACACGATGTCCTGCTTGCGCTAGATGAATTGCAACTGCAGTGCCCCAAGAGCCGGCACCTAATATAGCAATATTTTTTTTGTTCATTTTATGCTCTTAAACAGAGGTTAAATAGAGTTTGGGTGCAATGTCATTAAGTTAAAGGATTTTATTTCACTTTAACGACAAGGCTTTGTCCTGAGGAATTCCCAAATTTTGCCCTACGTACCGCGCTTTATGCGCGGTATCCAGAACGATGCTTTTAGGATATTGCTGAATTTTTTAAAGCAAAATCCCTGGATACCGCGCATAAAGCGCGGTACGTAGGGGGTTTATAAAAATTAATTATTTAATTAAGCTTGTATCCTATCTCTTAGGTTTGTCTGCACACTGTTTTTTTAGTGTGGGTCCTTATATTTCCTAAGCTTGACCTTCTTTTTGTTTTTCTGCAACCTGTTGCATGTATAAGGCATCGAAATTAATGGGGGCCAATACCAGTTGCGGGAAACTGCCGCGGATTACTTGCGAAGTAATCGCTTCACGAGCATAAGGGAACAATATATTGGGGCAGAAGCTATTTAATAAATGATCTAATTGGTTTTCTGGAGCACCTTGAATGGTAAAAATACCTGCTTGTTTTACTTCCACCAGAAAAGCCGTAGTTTTTTTGTTGGTTACTGTAGTAGTCACTGTCAATACAACTTCATAAACGCCTGCTTCCAGTTTTGTGTTGCTGGTGTTGATTTCAAGATTCAGTTCAGGTTCCCATTGTTGCTGAAATACAGCGGGTGTATTCGGTGTTTCAAACGATAAGTCTTTAGTATAAATTCTTTGAATCATGAATTGAGTTTCATTCTGATTTTGTTGTGTTTGGTTTGCTTGTTCACTCATGATATTGTTATCCTCTTAGTAATTGGTCAAGTTTTCCCTGAGCATCCAGGGCATATAAATCATCGCAGCCACCAATATGTTGGCCATTAATGAAAATTTGCGGTACAGTACATCTGCCGCTTTTGGTTATCATTTCATCACGTAATTCCGGCTGTAGATCAATACGAATGTCCGTAAATGAAGTGTGCTTTTGTTGCAACAATTCCTTGGCTTTAACACAGTAGGGACAATAGGCAGTACTGTAGATAATCACTTCAGCCATAATTTTATTTTCCTTTAACCAAAGGTAGCTCAGCATTTTGCCAGGAAGTAATTCCACCACTAAGAATATGAGCTTGGTACCCTTGAGCGCGAATTTTGCTGGCAAAAGTTTGAGCTTCAAAAGCTCGTGCAGAGATCAAAATGATCGGTACATTCTTATATTTATCCATTTTTTGTTGTGCAAAATCTTCGCTTTTGACATTGATTGAATCAATAATATGTCCTTGCTTAAAGGCTTCTTTGTCCCGCAAGTCAATGACTACAGCATTTTCATTATTAATCAAATCAACAGCGGCTTGGGGAGTCAGTTCTTTTGCTTTCTTTTTTTGGGTGACTAACTCGTTGATAAAGATGAGGAGTAAAATCACAATGAGGGCGAGCCATAGCTGCCAGTGATTCATGATAAATTGACCTAAATGTTCCATGTTCTCTCTTGATGTTTTATTAATATAATGTAGCGAATTATCCTCAGAATGAGGTCTTAACGCAAGTAAAGGAATTATTTAAATGTAGCCTGGGTGCAGCGTCTGACTTTTCCCCAAGATTTTTAACTGGTGACTAAGAGACGTACTTTTTTATTCCCGGGTTTCGCTACGCTGCACCCAGGCTACGACTCCGGAGATTTATCTTTTTTTCTTTTAAGTAGTACATATACTGCGCCGCTTCCGCCATCTTTAGGTAACGCGCTATGAAATGCCAAGATTTTATCTAACTGTGGTAACCAGCGATTCAATAAATTCTTAATCACAGGAGGTGCACCAAGGTAACCGCCTTTACCATGAATAATGAGTAAGCATTTTTTGCTGCTTTCTGCCTGAGTTTGTATAAACTGACATAAGATATCACGAGCTTTTTCACTTTTTAAACCATGTAAATCCAAGCGGGCTTCCCATGGGATTTTTCCCTGTTTTAATGCTTTAAATTGCTGGTTGGAAAGACTTGGGTGGGCATAGGACAGAATTGTTTCAGAAAAAACGGTGTCCACAATCATATCCGATAAGTAATATTCTTTCTTTTCTTGGATTTCCAGGGATTTATTTTTTTTAGATTGGATGGAAGGCTTGGGTGCTTCAACTTTGACCCGTTTTGTTTTTTCATTTAATGGTTTTACCGAACGCATGGATTCGCGAAATAGGGCTTTGTCCTCATCGGATAGAAAATCATCAGCCATGTTTACTTGAAATAATTAAGTGATAATTGAAGTATAACTCAGATTGTTGGGCTGCTTGAATAAGCAAAGCCTTCTTTGGAAACGCGCTACAGAGGAGGAATTGTTTCGTCGATACCGTGCCCTCATATGGCTTTGTGTGCGCCCATAGCCGTCAAGCGAAGCAGAAAACGTATGTTGTCATTCCTGTGCAGGCAAGAATCCATCCATGATGGAGCACCGTGCCACTGTAAAATGGATCCCCGCCTGCGCGGAGACGGCGGGTTTGAGTAAAGTTAAATACTCTTAGCTTGATGAGCTATGGGTTCTGCGCTCTGTGTTTCCTCGCTCATCTCCTCTGTAGCGAGTTCTGAAGAAGTTTAAAGAAATTTAAGTTACACGCTACTTCACCACGATTACTACTTTTGTTGATCAACATAGGGTACAATTTGTACTTTTTCTGAATGAGAATTAACATCCAATGAGCAATTACATACTTAAGGAAACGGAAGAATTAGTCACCATTTTGGATTTTTTACGTTTTAGCGTGTCCTGTGCAATTAATGCGAATTTGTATTATGGTCATGGCACCGATAATGCTTGGGATGATATGCATTCATTGATTCTGAGAAGCTTGTCTTTGCCTTATGATTTAGAGCCAAACTGGCTTAATGCACGTTTAACTGCAAGTGAAAAAAAACATTTATACCAGCAACTGGAAAAGCGCATTAATCAACGAGTACCCGTCCCATATTTGATAAAAGAAGCCTATTTTTGTGATATTCCATTTTATGTAGATGAGCGTGTTCTTATTCCTCGCTCGCCTATAGCTGAACTTATCAAAAGTGAATTTTCCCCCTGGATTGATGAGGATAAAGTACATCGTGTTTTGGATTTGTGTACTGGCAGCGGATGTATTGCTATATCTTGTTGCTATGCTTTTCCTGAAGCAAAGGTTGATGCGGTTGATATTTCCAGCGAGGCACTTGCTGTTGCTGCAATTAATCGCGAACAGTTAGGTGTTGAGGACCAACTTACTTTAATTGAATCAGATTGTTTCTCGAAAGTGCCTCAAGTAGGTTATGATTTAATTGTCAGCAATCCTCCTTATGTAGGGAAGGAAGAGATGCAAACGTTACCTGATGAATTTCGTCATGAGCCTGTTTTGGCTTTGGAAACAAGTAATAATGGGCTGGCTATTGTTGAAACAATTCTCCATAATGCCCATAATTATTTAAACGAACACGGTATTTTGATTGTAGAAGTTGGGAATAGTGAAACCGCTTTATGTGACGCTTATCCCCATGTCCCTTTCACCTGGCTTGAAATGAGTTATGGTGGGCATGGTGTCTTTTTATTAACAAAGCAACAACTAGAAGAGCACTTTAATGTCCGGTAATACATTTGGAACTTTATTTGCTGTAACCACTTTTGGTGAAAGCCACGGCCTGGCCATTGGTTGCGTGGTTGATGGCTGTCCTCCTGGGCTGCAGCTGCGAGAAGA
Organism: Legionella bozemanae; assembly: GCF_001648595.1. Classification (GTDB taxonomy): domain Bacteria; phylum Pseudomonadota; class Gammaproteobacteria; order Legionellales; family Legionellaceae; genus Legionella; species Legionella bozemanae. Next base: position 66,998 of record NZ_LBAW01000018.1, read on the forward strand.
AGACATTCAACCTTTTCTAGACAAACGCAAACCTGGACAATCCAAATACACAACACAACGCAGAGAGGAAGATAAGGTACAAATTCTTTCTGGTGTTTTTGAAGGTAAAACTACAGGTGCACCTATTGCCTTGTTAATTCATAATACCGATCAACGGTCCCGGGATTATGAAGAAATCAAAAATTTATTTCGTCCGGGACATGCAGATTTTACCTATCATCATAAATACGGTCATCGAGATTATCGTGGAGGAGGGCGCTCTTCCGCCCGAGAAACCGCAGCGCGTGTAGCAGCTGGAGCAATTGCTCGTTTGTATTTACAACATCATCTTAACCTGGAAATAGTGGGTTACTTACAGCAAATGGGTGATTTGGTTTTGCACTTTGCAGATGAGGCAGAAATTAATAATAATCCTTTTTTCTGCCCCAACGCGACTCAAATCCAGGATCTTGCCGATGCAATTGAACGTTTAAGAAGACAAGGAGATTCGGCAGGTGCTCGAGTGAAGGTAATCGCTAAAAATGTACCTGTAGGATTGGGGGATCCTGTGTTCGATAAACTGGATGCCACATTAGCTTATGCTATGATGTCTATTAATGCAGTTAAAGGTGTTGAGATAGGGACAGGGTTTTCGGCAGTAAATCAATTGGGCTCAATACATCGCGATCAAATGTCACGCCAGGGCTTTCTTAGTAATCATGCTGGTGGAATTCTAGGGGGCATTTCTACAGGACAAAATATAGAGGTGAGTATTGCATTAAAACCTACTTCAAGTATCACTACCCCAGGAAAAACGATCGATGTTTTTGGGGATGAAGTAACTGTAGTCACTAAAGGTCGGCATGATCCTTGTGTGGGAATTAGAGCTGTGCCAATAGCCGAAGCAATGATGGCTTTAGTGTTGATGGATCATTATTTGCGGCATAATGCATTAACTAATAAGTAATTTTTTTCAAAATGCCCATACGGTGCTTTATGCTGACTCTTGAGCACATTTCTGCCTACGCCCCGCGACTTGTTCGCGTGGTCCAGTGTTTGGCGCAGATTCTCTGGATACCGCGCATAAAGCGCGATACGTAGGATTGGTTTGGAGTACGTAGGATTAATTATAATTTGTAAGGATCTCTCAGGGGCAATCCTGCGAGCAAGTCGAGAGAGAAAGACCTGGTCAAACACACTTAATGACAGTCAGGATTTATCGCTCTCTCCTAATTAGGGCTACATCTCTGCCTACGCCCCGCGGTTTGTCCGCGGGAGCCAATGTTTAGGGCAGATCTTTAGCTCCAGCTGGCAACTCCGTGAACAAGTCGTGGGGGTGGGACGTTGAGCTGGACTGGTTTTTCAGCGATATGTGGAAGATTCAGCCTAATAGGGAGAGGCGCACTTAATAATACAGAAGAGGTTAAGAATGAGCAGAGAATTAAATGTAGCCATAGTTGGTGCCACTGGTGCAGTTGGCGAAACTTTTTTAACTGTATTGGAAGAGCGGGATTTTCCTATAAAGACTCTTTATCCATTGGCTAGTTCTTGTTCTGTAGGAAAAACGGTAGCGTTTAAAAAGGAACAATTGGACGTTTTAGACCTCGCTGAATTTGATTTTAGCAAGGCTGATATTGCTCTATTCTCAGCGGGTGGTTCTGTCTCTAAAGAATATGCGCCTAAGGCTGCTGCAAGCGGATGTGTGGTTGTCGATAATAGCTCTTGTTTTCGTTATGAAGAGGATATTCCTCTGGTTGTTCCAGAAGTTAATCCACATCGTATTGCTGAATATAAAAACAGAGGTATTATTGCTAACCCAAATTGCTCTACGATCCAAATGGTAGTTGCTCTGAAGCCTTTGTATGATGCCGCAGGAATTACTCGTATCAATGTTGCGACGTATCAATCTGTTTCAGGTACTGGAAAAAAAGCCATTAGCGAGTTGGTTTCACAAGTAGGAGATCTGTTGAATGGCCGGCCTGCCAATGTCAGTGTTTATCCCCAACAAATTGCGTTTAACGCAATCCCGCATATTGATCAATTTGAAGAGAACGGTTATACCCGTGAAGAAATGAAGATGGTGTGGGAAACACGTAAAATTATGGAAGATGACAGTATTATGGTTAATCCTACAGCGGTTAGGGTACCAGTTATTTATGGACACTCCGAAGCCATTCATTTGGAACTAAAAAAACCTTTAACTGCTGAAGAGGCGCGTCAAATTCTTTCTAAAGCTCCAGGCATTAAAGTAGTGGATAATGTGAGTAAAGCAAGTTATCCAACTGCATTAAAAAATGCGATAGGCCATGATGAAGTATTTGTTGGACGAATCCGGCAAGATATTTCACATCCAAATGGATTAAATTTGTGGGTCGTTGCAGATAATATTCGCAAAGGTGCTGCGTCTAATGCTGTGCAGATTGCTGAAATTCTTCAACGAGAATATTTATAGTTTCAGTGGCAACCGGCCTATTTAAAATTCGCTAGATTGTCGCGAGGCCTTGTTTCGAACACCGAAGATCAGCATACATAAAAATATGTGAGCATCGGAGCATAGAAAAGCAATGTCTCGCGCCCAAGAGAGTAGAATTATAAAGAGGTCTTAAAAAAATCCTCCTACTTTTTATAACGTACGTTATACTTTGATTAACACGATTGGATTTTTGAAAATATGCTAAATGAATATTATTTAACCGATGATATCGAAGAGCCGGTTCTTGCGAGTAGTATTTTATCTTATGCCACTCACAATATTTCTGCTAAACGATATCATGAATTAAAAACAGGATATATTCCCTGGGAAGCAAAACTGGACCTTTCTGGCTTACAGCCAGAGAGTGCCCGTAATTCCTTGTTGGAATTTATTCGAAAGCAGGTGAAAAATAATAAACAATGCGTACTCATTATTCATGGTGTAGAAGGCCCTAAAAATACTCTTCCTCTGCTAAAGAATTTAATCAATCACTGGTTGCCGCAAATCCTAGAGGTTGCAGCTTTTCACAGTGCGCAACCTAAAGATGGTGGCATTGGGGCAGTGTATGTTTTGCTTAAAACAACACAGGATCTTCCAAAACCAACTCGCATCGAAAAAAATACCTCTTTTTTAGTTGTTGAAACTAAGGCTATGGAACGACAGAGACGTTTGGCCGAACAGCAAGGGGAGCGAAGGATCGCATTAGTGAAAGCTCGAGAACACTCTGACTATGAGGCTCAGCCCGGTCCTGAAGGGGAATTGCAAAATAATATTTTGCAACATCCAGCATTAGACAGCCAGCGTTTTGACGGCGTTGACTCTCCTTTAAACCCTGAGCCTCCATTGAACACTGATGCGCGGCGAGAATACGATAATGAACGACGCAATCAGGAACAAGAAAAACAACTGCGTTTAGGTCATATGCCAAAATTCACTAATACACCTAAACCTAGAGGTCCCTATTAATGACAATAGCAAGTGACATAATCAGTCATCGAATGCCTGATTTTGAAGCTTACCTTCGAGCAGGAGAATCATTAGATGACATTGATGAATACGGTTTTACGCCTTTAATTGAATGTGCGATTACGCGTCAAATTGAAATTGCTGAGCAATTAATTGCGCGCAAAGTTGATGTCAATAAAGCGGATGTGACGGGACGTACCCCTTTGCATTGGGCTGTGGATAATAATGATGTCGCGATGGCGCAATTATTATTAAATAATGGAGCAGATCCCAATGCCTATACGCGCAATGGACTATCTATTTTGGTTTATCCTGTATTACGCAATCAAGAAACACTCAAACATTTACTCTATCAAAATGGCGCGAAGCTCGATTTTGCCCTTGATTTTATTAATGCCAAATTGATAGGACATCGTTTTGAGTTACAAGGAGATGTAGATATAGTCAATGCCAAGGGTGAATTTATTGAATTGGATTATGAAGGATTTATCCTTGAATTTACTGTTGCAGTAATAAGAGATGCCTTAAGGCGCTTTATCAGTAGTTATTCAACGCGTCATTTACGTGAGTATTTTCCCTTAGCTCATGTCATTATGGATGCATTTTTACTTGCAGAAGAGCTGTTGCAATATCAACATTTGCCTTTTCTGGATAAACAGCATATGCAGCGACTGAATGACTTATTAAAAGCGCCTATGTTAATTCTTCCGGCAGCAAGTCGTGGCCATGCCATGGGTTTTATTCGTTTTGGTCACTGGTGGGCTAAAATTGATCGAGGTGAAAATAGCCTGCAGGAAGGAAGCGTTAATATCTATAAAATTACTTCTCCGGAAGCATTCAATGTGCGTTTTTTACAAAATTTTCTTTATAAAAAACAACCAAGACGTTATTTTCACCAGCAGATCAATCAGCAATTAGGTTTGGTTCCGGTGACAAAAATGCCGATTAGTTCACAAATCAGCGGTAATTGTTCTTGGGCTAATATACAAGCGATTGTGGCAGTTGCCTATGCGATTCAAGGATTGGAACAAAGCAGTTTTTTTAATTCAGACTCTGCTATGGCCTTTTATAATGAATGGGTTGCGTGGGATAAAGAACGGGCTATAGATGAATGCATCCAACGTTTTTATTTGGCTAATCCTGTGCGCAAAGCAAGTATTGCGGCAATGCTAGGGGGCGTTTTATTTCAAGCATGTAATTACGCGAACAGGCGTCATGTAGAGATGGCGGAGAAAATACTTAAAATTTTAACGCTCCCTGATTATGAGTACATTTTGAGAAGTTATCTTGAAGAATATTGCATTAAACGATTAACAAAAAAAGGGAATAATTTACTTAAAATTCTCGATGATTGCGGTATTAATCCTAATATTGGTGTTAATCCTATTGCCACAGATTTATGATTTTGCGGCTGTAACGAACTTAATCTAATCACATTGCTAAAAAACAGCTCAGGGTTACTCCTACGTCCCGCGCCTTCTCCGGCGTTGTTACAAGTCGATACATGGAGCCTGAGTGAAGCGAAGTGTAACCCGGGTTATGGTAGCGTGATGTTTATCCATAAACCCGGGTTACGGCTTTGCCTGCACCCAGGCTACGAAGTCAATTACGTTTATTTTTTCAGCTATAATCAAAAGGTAAGAATTCTCTTATTTTAGATAAGGAGATCATTATGTTAAAGTGGGCGCTGATCTTTTTAGTTATCGCCATTGTTGCAGGTTTATTTGGTTTTCGTGGGATTGCGTCTACGGCTACCAGTATTGCCAAAGTGCTCTTCTTTTTGTTTATTATTATTTTCCTGGCATTTTTAATTTTGAGTTTATTTGGAACCGCAACACTTACTGCTGTGCCGTAATTTGGATCATGCAAAACAAAGCGGGTTTGCCATTATCAGATCCTGGGTATGGTATGCACTAACCCAGGATCTCAATTCAAAGTCTCTTGAGAGCAGTTGCCAATGGAATTATGATAGAGAAGTGATATCCATAACAAAACGATAGCGAACATCACAATTCTCTCAACTTTATTCTTTTATCGCAGGTTCTCTTTTTTTATTGTTTTCTCCTTTGGCAGCGGAGGATTTGACATTTCCTTGCTGCTGGCCTCCTTTTCTACGATTTTGACCTGAAGCTTGTTGATTCGTACTCGCACTGGGTCGTTGCTGTTGATTACCACTGGGCCGACGTCGTCGGTTTTGTGATCTTCTGTCCCCAGAGCCCTTGGAGGTTTTTGTTTGAGGTTGATTGCGGCCATGCATTCGTTTAGATTGGCTTTGTGGTGCCGTACTTAAAGAATCTGTATGCCCGCTACCAAATAAACTTGACCATAAACGTTTGATAAAGCTGGTTTGGGCACTTTTTACAGGTGTATGTTCTGTAAATGATTTGACCGCAGGTTCATCGCGTAAAGAAGCGTCTGCCTCATTACTGGCAACTTGTAATTCAGGTTGTTGGATTAAGGTATAACTGGGCTTTTTAGATTTACCCACATTATCTTCTTTTAGACGCGTGATTGAATACTGAGGCAAGTGCATGTAGGGATTGGCAATAATCATCACTGAGACGCCATGTCTTTTTTCAATGTCTCTAACGAAATTGCGTTTTTCATTGATGATGAAGGTTGCCATTTCCGCAGGAAGTTGTACTTGTATTTCAGCAGTCTTTTCCTTTAATGCTTCTTCTTCAATAAGACGCGTAATAGCCAGCCCATGCGACTGAATGTTACGTACAGTACCACGCCCCTCACAACGTGGACAAACTTCTTGAGCACTCTCACCCAATGATAATCTGAGACGTTGGCGCGACATTTCCAAAAGACCAAAACGTGAGATACGCCCAATCTGGATGCGTGCTCTATCTGCCTGTAATGCTTCTTTCAAGCGATTTTCTACATCACGTTGATTTTTACTGGAACTCATATCGATAAAATCGATAACGACCAACCCACCCAAATCACGTAGACGTAACTGACGTGCAATTTCATCCGCTGCTTCGATATTCGTATTGAAGGCTGTTGCTTCAATATCTGCTCCGCCTGTGGCTTTCGCTGAGTTAACATCAATTGACACCAATGCTTCGGTTCTGTCGATCACCAAAGCGCCTCCAGAAGGCAACATCACTTGTCGCTGATATGCAGTCTCTATTTGGCTTTCAATTTGATAAAAGTTAAACAAGGGGATGCTGCTGTTATAGAGCTTCAGGTTCGGTAAAAATTCAGGTTTTACTCGCTCAATATATTGTTTGGCTTTGATGTAAGAAATCTGATCGTCAATGATGATTTCGCTGATTGACTTGCGTAAGTTATCGCGAATAGAGCGAATGATGACATCACCTTCTTGATGAATCAAACAAGGAGCAAGCTCTGTATTATAAGCTTGTTTGATTGATTGCCATTGATTGCACAGCATGTCCAGGTCATCTTGCAATTCTTCTTGGCTTTTACCTACACCGGCTGTGCGGATAATAAGTCCCATATCTTCGGGTAAAGTCAGTGCATTAAGTGTTTCACGCAGCTCATCACGCTCATCCCCTTCAATACGTCGTGATATCCCACCAGAACGAGGATTATTAGGCATCAGAACCAGATAGCAACCTGCTAAGGTAATGTAGGTAGTCAGTGCAGCACCTTTGCTGCCACGTTCTTCTTTGTCTACCTGGACCAGTAATTCCTGGCCTTCACGGATTAACGAAGTAATTGGTGGTTTTTCATCGCCAAACTCTTCAGGATTTTTGCTTAGATATTCAGGTGCGATTTCTTTAAGGGGCAAGAAGCCTTGACGTTTAGAACCATACTCTACAAAAACAGCATCGAGGCTTGGTTCTCGTCTGGTAACTGTTGCCTTATATATATTCCCCTTTTTTTTCACTTCACCAGGACATTCAATATCCAGGTCAAATAAATAACGGTCTTTCACAAGTGCAACACGAACCTCTTCCGTTTGTATTGCATTGATTAACATTTTTTCCATCTATTACCCCATAATTGGGCGCAATCATTTAAGCTGAGATAGTATAAGGCTCAAAATACCTTAGAGGTTCAATTGAACCTGTTACAACTCTACTATCTTGAGTCGGAATGCATTGATTTTCTGTGCTCCGATGCTCACATACTTTGATGTATGCTGCGCTTTTAGTGCTCGAAAATCAATGCCTTGCGACTCAATCTAGCGAATTGTAAACAGGTCCTAAGATTTACTGACATTTCTACGCTTTTGGCTGATGTCGGGATTTTCCGTGCTTCGTTGCATACCTCAGTATACTTTGTTGCAATGTTTGGAGCCCCGGGTTTTTCACCGCAAGTAGGTAATAGGTCAGTAGAATCTGGAATCGAACAATAAGCGATGTGATCTTTAGGCGAACCCATGGCCGTGTAAACAGACTTTACGCATGTTCCCTGCTTAACCGAGCTTTTTTGAAAAGTAGAGGATAACTGCGGTGTGGGTACGTTGCGCGAATCCCCATGTACCGATGCGTACATTCCGGGTCTGTGCTCCGCTCCTTCTGGCATTTGTCTCTCTGCAGCGAGTTTCAAAAGAGGTCTAATTAGAGGTGCATACTGTGAAATATACTGGTTACAAATCAAACGGGTTGAAATATGAAGCCAAAGGCGTGCGAAAACCCTGAAGTAATTCGTAATCGGTATAAAGCATGTCTGGCATGCGTAGGTTTCTGTCAAAAATATGCTCAATTTATCTCTGGCATTGGGTCGCTTCCTTATATCTTTAAGCTTAAATGGAAGCGCTATTTTTTATTTAACAATATTTAACACGTAATTATTCATTTAGGTTGGGTTAAACCCCCATTTCCTCAATGACTAGCATATACTTTAAAGTAAATAGTCACGCTTTTTATTTAAATGCGTTATAATTCGGTTGCATGGAAATTTTCCCACGCTATAGGCGATCATATCAAAAAAATCACGCCCAGAAAACAGGTTTATTGACAATGAATGAAGTAAGTTACAAAGAAATCAGTAGTGAAGAAGAAGGGCAACGTCTGGATAATTATTTGATTCGTATTTTAAAAGGTGTTCCCAAAAGCCATATTTATAGGATTATACGTGGCGGAGAAGTTCGGGTTAATAAAAAAAGAGCGCAAATCAATTCAAGATTGCACGCTGGAGACAGCGTACGTATCCCTCCAATTCGTCTGTCAGAATCAAAAGAGGTATTTGTCGGTGATGCCTTGGCAAAACGGTTGAAAGAAAGCATCATCTTTGAAGACTCCTGTTTCTTGGTAATTAACAAGCCAGCAGGTATCGCCGTTCATGGTGGTAGCGGTTTGAGCCTTGGTGTAATTGAAGCGTTGAGAAAAACCAGGAATGATTTGCATTATTTGGAATTAATTCATCGGCTTGATAAGGAAACTTCAGGATGCCTTTTGTTAGCCAAAAAAAGAAGTATTCTCAGGGCAGTGCATGCGTTGCTTGAGGCACGTGAGGTGCAAAAAACTTATTGGGCATTACTGACACATCGTTGGGAAAATAAAAAACAAGTGATTGTTCGCGCTGCGCTTGAAAAAAACACTTTAAAATCAGGGGAGCGTATTGTATCGGTTAAGGAAGAAGGAAAAGCTTCTGAAACAAAATTTAGGCTTCTTGAAAATTATCAACAGGCATGTTGGGTTGAAGCCAGTCCCAAAACGGGGCGCACGCACCAAATTCGTGTACACAGTGCTCATTTAGGACATGTTATTGTCGGAGATAAAAAATATGGAGCACTTGCAGGAGAAATCGAAGGGATAGATAATCAGCATCATCGTCTTTTTTTACATGCACGATCCATTCAATTTGAATTGAATGGTACAAAGCATTTGTTTCAAGCTGATGCAGATAACCATTTTTCTACCGCACTAAAACAATTACGTGCGAGGAGCGTAGTGAGCAATGAGCAAGCCATATGATTTGGTAGTATTTGACTGGGAAGGTACTATTGCGGATACTTTAGGGATAATTTTACATGTAGTTGCTACAGAAGCGAATTTGCTGGGATTTGGTGATTTTGATTCCCACCAGGCGAGAAAATATGTTGATTTGGGTTTAGTACAGGCATTGAGGAAAACATATCCTCATTTAACAGCAATGCAACATCAACAATTATTACAGGCTGTGCAGTTGGGCTTGAACTCTCGTTCATCTGATGCATGTTTGATGCCTGGCGTGCGAGAACTGATTTATCAATTACACGAGGCTAAGATAAACCTGGCAATTGCAACCAACAAAGGACATCAATCCTTGTTACGCGCCTTGCAGGCTACCGGTCTTGATACACTGTTTAAAGTAACTCGTTCTGCGGGACAGGCTCCTGCAAAACCTTGTCCGCAAATGTTGGAAGAAATTATTGAAGAACACGGGGGAACTGCTGCTACAACTTTAATGATAGGCGATTCATTGACCGATATGGAAATGGCAAAAAGTGCACAAGTTACTGCTGTAGGGATAGATATTTATCATCAACAAGAAGAGGCTGCCCTTAAGGCGGCTGGTGCAATTGTAGTATTTGATGATTATAAACAAATAGCAGATTTTTTAAATTTATCGAAGAGTAGTTAACCGCTTACGTAGCCTTTCCGTAGTTTGAGGTGCAGATGAATCTGTGCAACCATTAAGTGAAAAAAGTGTTCCTTTCTCAGCAAATAGGGGATAGAGGCACTGTTAAGGAACTTTATTATTCCCGCGTAGCGGGAAGCCATTTTCTAAATTGTCTTTGGCCTTCGATTTAGAGTTTGGACTCCCGCCTGCGCGGGATGACAATTAAATACACTTAACTTGATGGCAGTAGACTCTGTTTCGCTCATTCAGGCTAGGTTTAATTTTTGGGCTGCTCATAGGATGGGGGTTGCGTTATTTAGTCATATGTATAGGGAGTATCAAGCGTTGAGCACATTAACCAGTTTGCCAAATTTATTAACATTACTGCGGATCATGCTGATTCCAGTGTTTGTTATTGTTTTTTATTTGCCGTTTGCATTTGCGCATATGTTGGCAGCAAGTATTTTTGCTGCAGCAAGTTTTACTGATTGGTTAGATGGCTATCTGGCACGTAAACTCAAGATGATGTCTCCTTTTGGCGCTTTTCTTGATCCTGTTGCAGATAAGTTATTGGTTTCCACCAGTTTACTGTTATTAGTAGGAGCTAAGGAAATCAATTACATTACGATTCCTGCTATTGTCATTGTTGGACGTGAAATTGTTATTTCAGCATTACGGGAGTGGATGGCTGAAATTGGCAGAAGAGCAAGTGTTACCGTAGGATATGTGGGTAAAATAAAAACGTTTTTACAAATGATCGCTTTGTTTTTATTGCTTGCTTTTAATCCGACGGATACATGGGGTGGTATTTTTGGTTTTGTCTTACTGTATGTGGCAGCAATTTTAACGATTTGGTCGATGATTATTTACTTGGCAATTGCTTGGCCAGAATTAACGAAAAAAAATTAATTTTATTATTGACAGGGTGTTAAATTTCGGTAGAATCACACCCCGTAGAGACGCGGGAATAGCTCAGTTGGTAGAGCACAACCTTGCCAAGGTTGGGGTCGCGAGTTCGAGTCTCGTTTCCCGCTCCAAATTAAAGCGACAAAAAGTCGCTTTTTTTTTTTAGAGCTGTGAAGATATAGAAGTATTAATTGAGGCTGTGTGGCAGAGTGGTCATGCAGCGGCCTGCAAAGCCGTGTACGCCGGTTCGATTCCGGCCTCAGCCTCCATAATCGATTGCCCAGGTGGCGAAACAGGTAGACGCAAGGGACTTAAAATCCCTCGGTGGTAACACCATGCCGGTTCGATTCCGGCCCTGGGCACCAATCATCAGTTATTCTGGGGTCTTTCCCAATTACGGGGGCACTCACCAGTTAACAACACAGCACCCTAACACGGGTTC
>NZ_LBAW01000019.1 GCF_001648595.1 Legionella bozemanae
GAAATCAATTAGTTAGTCTAGACTAACTTGATTAAAGTGCCCCCTTATTTGGGGTAGAGCCTTATTCTGTAGCAAATAAAATCAACGCAAGAATTGCAAAGATCATCCCCAATCCATGTTTGAATGTTAGCCCTTGTTTAAGAAAGACGACGCATAACAAGAGAGTAATCATAGGATACATCGATGTGACGAGTACTACGGGCATTGTAGGTCCGTTACGAAGCGCGACAATGAAAAAAATACAGGCAATGCCACTTGCTAAGCCGTTCAATAGTCCGTATGTACTCCCTTTAGGGCAAAGATCCAGTTTGAAATCAAGTAATACTAAAGCGATGATGCCAGAAATCAATACACCTATGCTTGAATAAAAAGTGATGGACAGGGGATTAATAAAACTGGATGCTCTTGTGCCCCAATAGCCCCAGGCACCATAAAGACATAAAGCGATGAGTGAAGGATAATACCAAGAGCTAGGATTCATACAAATTACCTTACCTGATAGCAGGTTTTACATAGTGGCTATATACCTTATAGGATAACCGCTAGTTTATTAAAAAAATACGGTACCGAGTATCCTTTCTTGATCCCCGGCTACAATTTTTATTGCATCAGCTTGGAACTACTCTTTGTTCAGCTGTTAGAGAACTGGATTGATAATCCAGTTCTCTTTGTTTCCCTAACCATTCAACTAATCGGGTACGAAACGTTTTAAAAAATAAGAAGAAACGATTGGATGAGCGAATTTGAGCTATTTCATCATTGTGATACAAATCCATCACCTCTTTTGAGGTAGTTAATTTTAAATTTAAGGCAATTTTGTCTGCATGAAAAGCAATGTCAGTCAAAGCACAATTTTTTAATTTGAAGAAATCGTCAACAATTTCCCGACCTTCTATTTTAAAATCAGTAAGCGTAAATTGATGCTTTACGAAGTAGGCACAGTTTTTACCATTTGTTGCTTTTAATTCTTCATTGGCACCTGCTTCAATAAGTTCCATACTTAAATCATCAAAATGATAAAATCTTGCCCAATGAAGTGCGGTCATCCCATGATGGTCAGTTTGATTTACATTACATTTTAACTCGCGCATTTTTTCCAAAATATGCTTTGCAGCTTCTTTATCAGCCAGTTTGCAGGCTAAGAGCAAGGCTGTATTGTCATAAGAGGTTGCCAAGAGAAGTTTCGAGTTTGCCAAGCTCAATGCATGTTCCAGATTAAAAAGATTACGTTCAATAATGGCTTGATGCAACGGAGTATTGGTTGACACTACATCATCATAACTTCCCTTCTCAGGCAGAGAAAGCTGGCAAAATGGAGTGAGTTTCCTTAATGTTTCTTGGCATGAGCCGACAGATTTCAGTTCTTGCAGGTAGGCATTGAAAAAAATTTTAAGCGCGTCTAAATGATGTAATAAAGGCAGGGTATGCTTTAAAATGGTGGGGTGTAGAAAATCATTACTTTGTAAATAGCCCAGGAATGTTTGAAGTTTTTCTATACTGTTTTTATATCTTAATTGGGGAAGCATTGCTTCTATTATATCGTTCCGTAAAAGATCGAGTCTTTCTACGAATTTAAGAAATTTTTCAAGCGTTCGAAAATCTTCCACAGAGGGATTCGTTGTGGTTAATAATTCTGCTATTAAAGGAATTAATTCAGAAGGCAGACTTTTACTGAGTCCAAACAGATCAAAAATTAAATACCAATCACTACATTCTTCCGTATATTCCAACTCACCTTCGCCCGTGGTAAAACGTAGCGGAGTAACATGGGTTATTTGTGTATACCGGGTAAGTGTATCTTTTTTGGCTAAAAAACAGATGAGCTCATAAATTTTATCATCGCGTGCAGGGGCCATCCCAATTGCTTTAATCAGAGCCTTGCGCGTTTCCTGGCTTGTATTTTCATTGATAAACACCTGCAAGGCCAAGACAGGATTAGAAAAACGTCTTGCTTTAATGAAGGAAACGAGATGAATGAAATCAGTTAACTGATCAAGTGCTTTGCCACCTGGAACTACCGTAAGCTCTTCGCCTACCAATGTCTCTATTTCATCAAAATGAACATCAGGTTTATTGACTAAGGCGATCATCTTATCACTTAAGAGGATTTTTTTTACTTCTACTTGTGATGAGGCCATAATCGTCCTTCTGTTAAGTCAATGGTTTGATTGGTAAAACATCTTACTTTAAATAAATTAAATTCACAATTTGTAAAATTAGTGATTTTTATAGAAAATTAATATATGAAAAAAGACAATCGGCCTACGATAAAACGAAATATCCACAAATTCTGTGGATAAGCATGTGGGTTATCTGATGAAGAAAATAATAAATAAGCCGAACTCAGTATAAGGTATATCTCTTGGGTGATTTTTTCTCTACAATAAGACTTTAACCAAAAATCAAAGCAAATATGTATAAACCATTAGCCCTTTTTATGGGGTTGCGCTATACGCGTTCCAGAAAGAAAAATCATTTTGTTTCTTTTATTTCGTTAAGCTCAATGCTTGGTATTGGCTTAGGAGTGATGGTTCTTATTACGGTCTTATCGGTAATGAATGGATTTGACCAGCAAATCCATAATCGGTTTTTCGGGATGGCTCCCGAAATTACGGTTTCTGGACCTAATGAACGACTTAGTGATTGGCCTGAAGTGGCTAAAAAAATCCAAACGATTCCTGAAATTAAAGCATTGGCCCCCTATGTTGGCGGACAAGGATTAATGGTTCATGACGGACAGGTTTTACCTGTTGTCCTGACGGGAGTTTTACCCGAAAAAGAACAACAGATGAGTCGCTTACAAGATAAATTGCTTGCTGGGAGCTTAAGTAATTTAAAAGATTTTGGCATTATCTTGGGTAGAGGACTGGCAGACAGTATGGGAACAATGATTGGAGACAAGGTTACCGTCATGATTCCCCAAGCAACAGTTACCCCTGCTGGAATGATTCCTCGTTTTAAGCGATTTACTGTGGTTGGGGTTTTCTCAGCTGGAACCGGGTTTAATTTTGATACCAAATTGGCATTTATCAATATGGGAGATGCGCAAAAATTATTGCAAATGGGTGATGAGGTAACTGGAATCAAGATGAAAATAGGTAATGTTTACCAAGCACCTGAATTGTCTTATCGATTATCTCATTTATTAGGCGACGACTATCAGGTAGGTAATTGGACGCAGCAATATGGCGCATTTTTCCAAGCAGTTAAAATGGAAAAAACAATGATGTTTCTGATCTTGTTACTAATTATCGCAGTGGCTGCATTTAATCTAGTATCTTCCCTGGTGATGGTTGTTAATGATAAACAAGCAGAGATCGCAATTTTAAGAACTATTGGTGCGACTCCTTCTACCATATTATGGACGTTTATTGTGCAAGGAATGATGGTAGGAATTGTAGGTACCTTTTTTGGTTTGCTTGGTGGATTAGTATTGGCAAAAAATGCAACCACAATTGTGAATCATCTGCAAACCTGGTTTCATTTTAAAGTTTTATCATCCAGTATTTATTTTGTTGATTATTTGCCTTCTGAGATTCTGTTTAGCGATCTATGGAAAGTTTGTGTTATGGCGTTATTAATGAGTTTTCTTGCAACAATTTATCCTGCCTGGCGGGCCTCAAAAACAGTAATTGCGGAGGCTTTGCATTATGAGTGATGTTATTTTAAATGCGGAAAAACTATGCAAGTCATACAATGACGGTACTTCCAAAGTCGAAGTATTGCGAGGGATTGATTTGTCCATAGCTCAAGGGGAGCGTTTGGCAATTATTGGGCCTTCAGGATCTGGAAAAAGCACTTTATTGCATTTGTTGGGTGGATTGGATAAACCAACAAGCGGAGATGTATGCATTAAGGATGTAAATTGGCAAAAGATAAACGAAAAACAACGATGTAAACTACGCAATCAAGGTTTGGGATTTATCTATCAGTTTCATCACTTGTTACCTGAGTTTACCGCCCTTGAAAATGTTTGCATGCCTTTATTATTGGCAAATATCTCAGTGAAGGATGCAGAGGCTGAAGCAAGCAAAATGTTGGATGATGTTGGTCTTAAAGAAAGAAAAACTCATAAACCTGCACAGCTTTCAGGCGGAGAGCGACAACGGGTTGCCATAGCTCGAGCTTTGGTGCATCAACCCTATTGTGTATTGGCAGATGAACCTACGGGAAACCTGGATCAGACAACTGCAACAAAAGTATTTGATTTAATGCTGGAGTTGAATAGAAAAATGAATACTGCTTTGGTTATTGTGACTCATGATCAGCAATTAGCCAATCAAATGGATAGAGTTTTAGTGCTAGGAGAAGGCACTTTATCTGACTTTAAGTAGCTCTGACTATTAGCTAAGTCCAACCGGAATTGTTTCGAATTATAAAACAGGAAATAATAAGATGTTTAAAAAAACTGAAAAGATTGGTAAAAAGCGATCCTCCGATGATTTGCCTCGAGATATCCCCTTGAGTAACTCACCAGGAAGTTTAATAGATAAGATCAAAGCAGACAAAAAACAATATGAGCTTACAGATGTTGGACTTCCATTAACTTCTCATGGTTTTTTGTCTTCTAAAAGAAGCCGTAACACCTTAAAAGAAAAGGATTTTCAATCGCATCATCGTGCAGGATTAGAAACAATACTCGAAGAGTCAAGCGAAGAAGAGACTAAAAGTGAATTTATTCCACTCTAGCCTATTAGTCTTGTAACATTTTATGAATTGAAGCAGAATCTGTATGGAGTTCTGCTTCATATCCAAGAAGATAGATTTATTCTTAATAATCAGCATGTCCTGGTGTGCGTGGAAAAGGAATGACATCGCGTACATTGGCTAAACCGGTAACATAGCTTACCAATCGTTCGAAACCTAAACCAAAGCCTGCATGGGGTACTGTGCCGTAACGACGCAGATCCCTATACCATTGATAACTTTCTTTATTTAGATTGCATTCCTCGATGCGCTTATCCAGAATATCCAGACGTTCTTCGCGCTGACTGCCGCCGATGATTTCACCGATCCCGGGTGCTAAAACATCCATAGCAGCAACCGTTTTTCCATCATCGTTGAGGCGCATATAAAAACCTTTAATTTCTTGAGGATAATTGGTCAGTATGACGGGTTTTTTGCAGTGAACCTCTGCTAAATAGCGCTCATGTTCAGATTGTAAATCCAATCCCCAACTCACTGGAAATTCGAATGATTGCTCTGCTTTTTCCAAAATTTTAATGGCATCAGTGTACGTCATGATTTCAAAATCTGAATTAACAATATGTTCCAGGCGTTCAATACATCCGGGGGCAACGAATTGATTGAAAAAGTCCATATCATCCGCACGCTCGTTCAGAACAGCTTTGCATAAATAGCGCAGCATCGTTTGGCTTAAATCACAAATATCGTACAAAGTAGCAAAAGCAACTTCAGGCTCAATCATCCAGAATTCCGCCAGATGACGGCTTGTATTTGAGTTTTCAGCGCGAAAAGTTGGCCCAAAAGTATATACTTTGGACATAGCCATACAATAGGCTTCTAGGTTTAACTGGCCTGAAACGGTAAGAAAAGTCTCTTTAGCAAAAAAGTCTTTGCTAAAGTCAGTTTGGCCGTATTCATTTTTAGGCACATTTAAAAGATCTAAAGTGGATACGCGAAACATTTCACCTGCACCTTCACAATCACTTGAGGTGATAATGGGGGTATGCACCCAAAAAAAGCCTTGTTCATGGAAAAAACGATGGATGGCTTGTGACAGACAATGGCGGATTCGCGTCACCGCACTAATTGTATTCGTACGAGGCCGTAGATGGGCTACTTCACGTAGAAATTCCAGTGTATGACGTTTCGCTTGAATAGGATAGGTATCCGGATTTTCTACCCAACCTACGACTTTAATCGAGTCAGCCTGAATTTCAAAAGCTTGGCCTTTTCCTTGTGATGCAACTAATTTTCCTGAGGCAATCAGTGAGCATCCAGCAGTAAGTTTGCTGACTTCATCATGATAATTAGATAAACCATCTGTAGCTACGATTTGAATAGGAGCAAAACAGGAGCCATCATGCAGGCTAATAAAAGATAAGCCCATTTTGGAATCACGTCGGGTCTTTACCCAACCTCTAACAGTAACGTGTTCATCAATGCGGATTTCACCATCTAAACACTGTTTTATGGTAAAAGCTTTGGTCATTTTTTACTCCTCATTCTATATATATTTTGCGCGGTCACAAAGCATTTTTAGTGTTTATTTCCATTACGAAAATCAGACTATTTAGGCGCAAGCTAGCGAAATGCAAACAAGCCTTAGTACTTTTTTAAATTCTATCAGTCTGATATACATTTTCGATTGAAGAATTCATTAGGTTAGCGAGACTGGATATGCCAAAAAAATCGCAATTTGTGACCTCATGAAGTATAGATACCTTCAACTAAAAATGAGATGATACACTGGGGTTATCCGCATTTCTACTATCTTGGTACTAAAAGGCATGGATTTTCTGCTCTAGTGCGGTACTCCTAAAATAAAACTTTTAAATTACATATCAGTAAAAATGAAAGTGCTTAATTGGGATCTGTCTGCAATTCCCGAGATTTAAGTCGCAATGAGTTGATTTTGCAAGCACTGAGCAGCGTACATAAAAGTATGGCGGCATCGGAATACAGAAAATCAAGGCTTTGCGCGAAGATAACAGAATTATAAGCAGGCCCTAGATCATTGAGGAAATATTATGTTGCGAATAGTACTCTGTATTTTATTGTTTTTTGGTTCTTGTATGGCCACAGCAAATGATACGATATTAAAATTATACAGACCTTATGGGGATGCGACAGAACAGGTAACTCCTCAAGTGAAAAAGATACTCAAGGGAGAGTGCTATTCTCAATCACAACTCATCATCCGCGAAGATGCCTGGCGTTGTAGTGCACATGGCAAAACTTATGATCCTTGTTTTGTTAAATCAGGTCCAAACAGGACAGAGGCTTTATGTCCTCAATCTCCCTGGATTGGCGATAGTGTACAAATTAATGTGAGGCAGCCTTTGAATAATGAGCTCAATGAAACTTTGGATATGTATCGCGCTTATCCTTGGGGAGTCGAGTTAACCACTGGAGAGCGTTGTAAAGCAATTCATTCAGAAAAAACTTATGATCAAATGCCGATACGTTACAAATGCAACAATAAAAATTACTTAGTAGGTCATTTACAACGATGTAAAACAGTATGGAGTATACTGGAAAAAACGCCCCAAGGTGTTGTGACAGTAGAGCTAAGCAAAGCGTGGTTCTGAACAGAATATGAGAAAAATCATTTGCCGCTTTAAATTAATTATTTGATTTTAAATAATTTTTATTGATTATGTTGTAAAAAAATTAGAAAATCCACTCGCTTTTTAAAAGCTATTTATATTTTTTAATCATAATTAATTTTAAAGTCTAGGATTAGCAAATGCAAAATAAACAAGAAAAACTCTTTGAAAATGCTCGCTTTCTTAATAATGAAAAAGAAATCGACCGTTTGCAAAATTCAAATGAATATAATCCATATAAAATTATTTTCTTATGCCAGGAAAATTTAAATTTTATACAGCCTCTAATAGCCGATCCTAAAGGGGAAGAACTTCCTGAAGCTTTTTATGATGAAGCTCTTCAACTGGAATTATTAAATAAACTGGGTAACTATTATTTATCTCTATATAAAGCATTAAGTTCTATTAAAAATCCAACAGAAGGTGACGAATTAGATCAGGTGAAATATAGGAAGCTCGCTGAAGAATACAATTTTGAAGCAGTGAAGCAAATGGATATAGAGTTGGAAAGAGTTCAATTTGATGAAAATTATGCAATGGCACTGTATTTAAATGATTTGGAAGAAAATGAGGCTTCCCCAATATATTCAGGGCAACGATTCTTTAAATTAGAACCCAAAGATGATGATTCTAATATTCATCTGGAACAACAGAATAAGGAAGAAGATAGTCCATCGAAAAAAAGAAGATTATCCATGTAGTTTGTTGATGTACATGATCACAATGGTGTCAACTTAAGAAAGTCCAAGCATATATGCTGCCTTTCAGCCCGATAGCCGTCAACCCTAGTATAAAGCGGATATTGTCATTCCTGCGCAGGAAGGAATCCATCCATGATGGAGCACACTGCCAATATAAAAATGGATCCCCGCCTGCGCGAGGATGACAAATTTATTTGCGAATTGAGCAAGATAGCAACTGTCTTGAATTTTATTTCAAGACAGCAAACGTAGGTCGGGCCTTGGCTCGACAAATCGATGTTACTCTCCAAACCAATTTCTCCAGAAGCTATTTTTATGAATGAATTTTTTATTAATTGAAAATTGTCGGGCCAAGGCCCGATCTTGTATCTACGCTTGCTTTTCAGCCCAGTCTTTTGGATGCCAGAATATTTTTCTTAAGTTGTCGCCGCAAAGAAGACATGATGAAATAACTCAGTTTGAGTGAGGTAGACCTCTTGGATCTCTACGAAGAAGCCTCCGGAGCTGCTTTTTTGAAGGGTTCCAGGGTCAAACAATGACTATTGATTTCATTGATAAGAGGATAGTTATCCATTGGAAAATGAAACCGGTTTGCATTGTAGATCTGAGGAATAAGGCAGAGATCTGCTAAAGTAAGCGCATTCCCAAAGCAAAAAGATTGACTGCGTTTAATAGGCTGCAATTTCGCTTCAAAAGCATCAAATCCGGCTTTAAGCCAATGGTGATACCATTCTGTAACTTGTGCTTCATTCACTTGAAATTGCTCTTTTAACCGATTTAATACTCTTAAATTATTCAAAGGATGCATATCACAAGCAACGATTAAGGCAAGCGATCTTACTGTGGCCCTATCCAGTGGATTTTGAGGTAATAAAGCAGGTGTTGGGTAAGTCTCATCCAGATAGTCGATAATGGCAAGTGATTGATTAATCACTTTTCCATTGACTTCCAAGCTGGGAACTAATTCTTGAGGATTTATCTTTCGATATTCAGGGCTATGTTGCTCTCCGCCATGATTCACTAAATGAATATCAATTTTTTCATAAGTGATATTTTTCAGGTTCAGAGCAATACGAACACGATAACAGGCTGTCGAACGAAAATAGTCATAAAGTTTCATTACTTATATCCGCTCAACGACTTGATCGATCGCACCAAACAGGCTTGTGCCCCGTTTATCGAGCATTTCAATACGGATACGATCCCCAAAGCGCATAAAAGATGTTTTAGCTTGACCATTTTCTATGAGTTCTAGCATTCTTTTTTCAGCAATACATGAAGAACCTTTGCTGCGATCAAGATTCGAAACAGTACCTGAACCAATAATTGTTCCTGCACTGAGGACTCTGGTTTTTGCTGCGTGTTGAATTAACTCTGGGAAAGAAAAGGTCATGTCGATTCCCGCGTTGGGTTGACCAAATAATTGTCCATTTAGATGGCTCAATAAAGGCAGATGCACTCGCTGACCGTCCCAATCAGTACCTAATTCATCGGGAGTAATGGCTACAGGAGAAAAACTGCTGGAGGGTTTGGAATGGAAAAAACCAAAACCTTTTGCCAGCTCATCTGGAATTAAATTACGTAAAGAGACATCATTAACCAGCATCAATAATTTAATATGTTGACCTGCATCTTTAGCACTTATGCCCATAGGAACATCACCCGTTACCACAGCAACTTCTGCTTCAAAATCAATGCCGTATGCCTCATCAGCAACTAAAATGGGATCTCTGGGGCCAAGGAAGGAATCAGAACCTCCTTGGTACATCAAAGGATCAGTCCAAAAATTTGCTGGCAGTTCAGCCCCACGGGCTTTGCGTACAAGCTCAACATGATTAACGTAAGCACTTCCATCAGCCCATTGATAAGCTCGGGGTAAGGGAGATGTGCAATGTTGCGGATCAAAGCTGATGGTATTTTCCAAATGTCCTTCATTGAGTTGTTGATAGACCTTTTGCAGCTTTTCTTTTACTGTGTCCCAATGTTCTAGAGCATATTGCAAATTGGCTGCAATCTGGGGTACACGTAGTGCAAGAGTCAATGCTTGATTGACTACGCATAATTCTCCATCTCGTGATGTTGATTTTAAACTGGCAAGTTTCATACGATCCTCATTAGTCGTTATGGTCTTGGTTCTGCTGTGCTTTACCCGAATCTTCTACACATTCTTTGAAAAATCAGCCTAGCTCTATTCCAACGTCCCGCAGCGTGTCTGCTGGATCCAGAAGATCTATCCTAAAACACTGGACCCTGCGGACAAGCCGCGGGGTGTTGGCAGAGATATGATTAAGAGACAGGTGCTTCATCCAGATTATAGTACCTAGTCACCAAATTTTTTAAGCAGATGTTTCTTTCAAAGTACCACGTCTTATCTGATCTCGTTCAATGGCTTCGAATAATGCCTGAAAGTTACCTTCACCAAATCCCTGATTTCCTTTGCGTTGAATAATTTCAAAAAACACAGGGCCAAAGATATTTTCCGTAAAGATTTGCAGTAATAAACCATGTTTCGGATCAGCCTCGCCATCAATCAGAATTTTCTCTTCTTGAAGTTGATTGACTGGCTCTTGATGCCAGGGAAGGCGCTCATGCAACATTTCATAATAAGTATCTGGAACATCAAGGAATTTAACGCCTTGTTCTCTTAATGTATGCACCGTATGATAAATATTGTTGGTGGTTAATGCGATATGTTGAATGCCTTCCCCTTTGTATTGATGAAGAAATTCTTCAATTTGTGACAAATCATCTTTGGATTCATTTAAGGGGATTTTGATTTTCCCACAAGGACTACCCAGCGCACGGCTTAATAATCCAGTCATTTTTCCTTTAATATTAAAATAACGAATTTCCTGGAAGTTAAAAATGGATTCGTAAAACTGAGCCCACTTATCCATATTGCCGCGAAATACGTTATGGGTTAAATGATCAATCATGATTAAACCATTTCCTTCTACTTTTTTATTGGGTTGATGTTCCCAATCAGCAGAGAAAGGTTGATGTTGATCATCAACAAAATAAATAACACTTCCGCCTATAGCCTGGATACCAAGTAAGCCATGATGAGCATGGGTGCAATCTTCAAAAGCAGTTGCTCCGTGTTTGATTGCATATTCAAAGGCTGCTTTGGCATTTTTGACTTTAAATCCCATAGCACAGGCACCTGCTCCGTGAGTTTTGGCATGATCTTCAGCTTGGCAATTGGTTGCTGCATTGACTATAAATTGAATTTCACCTTGTTGAAATAAGGTGATGTCTTGGTTTTTATGATGTGCAACAGCTTGGAAACCCATGTCAGTGAATTGTTGATGCAGACGTTTTTTTTCTGGGCCTGAAAATTCTAGAAAAGCAAAACCATCTAATCCACAGGGGTTGTTGTTTGTTGGCATTGTCTATTTACTCCTTTAAAATTATTCGGTACTTAATAACAATTCCTTCTTCTAAGGATGGAAAAAACAAAGATACTGTAGCCTGGGTTATATTATTTCTTAAGATGGCTGTACTAAAAATAATCCATCTGCTATCGGCAATAAACTAATAAACACACGCTGATCATTTTTAATCAATTCATTCAGTTTCCTGATTTCTCTGGTCTGGCTACCTGTTTCATTCTCGTCGATTACTTTACCATCCCAGAATATATTATCTATAGCGATTAGCCCTTGAGGTTGAATGAGCTTCAATGCCAATTCATAGTAATTCACATAGTTGGTTTTGTCGGCATCGATAAAAATAAAATCAAATTTTTGTTCCCAACCTTCAGCGATTAATGCATGTAAAGTATCTAACGCACGGCCAAGTCGTAATTCAATTTTATGGTCTTGTTTTGCTTCTTTCCAGAAAGGATGTGCCTTACTTGTCCATTCCGCATTGATGTCACAGGTAATGAGCTTACCATCATCAGGCAGCATCAAAGACATTGCCAAAGCACTATAGCCGGTAAATGTACCTAACTCTAGAACATTTTTTGCCTGAATCAAACGCAAGAGCAATTGCATAAATTGTGCTTGCTCCGGCGCGACTTGCATGTTTGCCAACTCCATAGTAGAGGTTACTTTGCGCAGACCAGTCAGAGACGGGTGTTCCCGCAAAGACTTATCCAGCATGTATTCATAAAGGTTTGGAGTTAGGCTTAAATGCTTCATAGTATCCTTTTAGGAGTTGTTGACAATTCTACTATCTTGTTGGCCACAATGGCCGAGTTTTATGTGCCTCTGAAACACCCATACTTCATTAGTATGTGCTGTGCTTCGATATTCTAAAATCATCTCATTTTGGCTCAATCTAGCGAATTGTCAAACCCTTAAGATAATTTTTCTTTTGCCAAATTATCCGCAATTTCACTAGTAGGTAAATCTTCTTTAACAGACAGGGCAAAAATTTCAGTTAAATGGCCATAAATTGCATCGATCTGTTCATTAATTTTTTCTTCTGGAGTATGAAGATATTTAGAGGCTGCAAAAATTAATCCCCCGGCATTAATAACATAGTCTACAGCAAATAAAATACCTTTATCATGTAATTTTTTACCATGATAGGTATGAGCCAGCTGGTTATTTGCGGCTCCGGCAATAATTGTAGTTTGCAGTTGAGAAATAGTGATGTCATTGATAATTGCACCTAAGGCGCAAGGTGCGAAAACGTCACAGGGAACCTTATGAATTTGATCGGTACTAACTGCTTTTGCGCCAAATTCAACAACAGCACGATCTACTGCAGTTGGAGAAATATCAGCAACAGTTAGTGTAGCTCCTAATTCATGCAAATGTCTGGCGAGCAAAAATCCAACATGCCCCAAGCCTTGAATGGCTACATGAATACCGTTGAGGTTTCCTTTGCCTAGTTTGAAAGCGACAGCTGCTTGAATGCCTCGTAGTATCCCTCTGGCGGTAGACGGTGAAGGATCGCCATGGTACTTGGACAAGCTGGCTACATAGGGAGTATGTTCCCCAATGATATCCATATCTGGCAATTCAGTTCCACTGTCAAGAGCAGTGATATAACGTCCATTCAATTCATTAACAAATCGACCAAATTGATGCATGTATTGGGCGCGATCAAATGGGCCATTAGGTTTGATAATAACTGATTTACCGCCTCCCAAAGGCAAGTTGACTGATGCCGCTTTGAAGCTCATTCCCCGTGCAAGGCGCATGGCATCTTGGATTGCTGCATAAGTACTCGGATATTCAATAAAACGACAGCCACCTAAAGCAGGACCTAATTTGGTATTGTGAATGGCGATTATTGCTTTCATTCCAGTTGCAGGATCCACTTTAAAATGTAAGTCACCAAAACCATGAGAGAGGGCGTAATCGAGGAAATCATCTTCAGCTATTATTGGGTTACTATTTGATATATTGTCCACTGACATCATTGTTTATGCTCCTCTTGCAAATATTTTGCAGAAGTTATATTCCTATTTTTTGATTAAATCAATGGTAAGGTTAATAATTTGGTGTCTTAAGGTATGCTGAT
This sequence comes from Legionella bozemanae, assembly GCF_001648595.1. Taxonomy (GTDB): domain Bacteria; phylum Pseudomonadota; class Gammaproteobacteria; order Legionellales; family Legionellaceae; genus Legionella; species Legionella bozemanae. The sequence goes on from NZ_LBAW01000019.1 coordinate 13,472, forward strand.
ATACACTTAATTTCATTATTCATCAAGTTGGAGAGTGTCATGCGCCAAGTAGTTGTCAGAATGTTGGCTTTAATGTTAGTCACACCGTTTGCTTTTGCTGAAAATGCCTTACCGCCTCCTGTTTTTCCTCCTCAGTTAGTCCTTGATAAAATTGATTTTCAAGTTTCAGCAAAACAATGGGTTACAACTCAAACGGCTTTATTGGGCGTCAATATTAATGTGACTTTAACCAGTGCTGATTTAGTGAAGGCACGTGCTGATATTATGGAGCGATTAAACAAAATCGCAAAAGGAGAATGGCATTTGCTCGAATTCGATCGTTCACAGGATAGTTCTGGCCTTGAAAAGTTGTATGTGCAAGCACAAGCACGAGTAAATCAAGAAGCATTAACTGATATTTATAAAAATGCCAAAGATGTGAGTTTGCCTGGTGCTAAATATGAGATATCCAGTGTTGATTTCAAACCAAGTTTTGATGAAACTCAAGCTGTTTTAGGGCAAATTCGCCAACGCTTGTATCAACAAGTGAATGATGAACTTGCTCGTATTAATAAAGCATACCCAGGACAAAATTACAGTGTCAGTAATTTGGTTTTTGTTGAAGGAACTAATCCGCCTCAGCCAAGACCTTATCAAGCGAAGACGATGAATACCATGATGGTAGGAGAAGCAGCAGCTGCGGCTCCGGCTTTGACAGTCAGTAATGAATTAATATTAACCGCAATTGTTGAGGTTGCTTCGAATCGTAAGCAATAAAATAGCAGGATGCTGTCATTGAATTAAAGTATCTGCGACGTCCTACCCTATGACTGGTTCATGGGGCGTGTCTCTGAGAGATAGACGTAAACTTAAATTAGTTTATTGTTAACTAATTTTATAAGCTCTCTACGCGCGCTTTATGCGCGGTATGTAGAATAAAAATTTATGAGGATCTTCATAAAGAATTGTCTACTGACTCCTGTAATGAAACTGCTTTATGGATTCCGTGTAGGCAAGCTGCGAGATATAGAGTAGGGATGTGAGTAATTAATGGCAAGCTTGGTACAAAAACCACTATTTATACAAGGGGAATCAATTTGTTGGTTGTTGAAAAAATTATTGGGCATCGAGGTGCGTCTGCATATGCTCCTGAGAATACGTTAGCTGCTTTTGACAAGGCTTTGGCTTTAGGATGTCATTTTGTTGAGTTTGATGTGATGTGTAGTGCTGATGGAGAACCTTTTGTAATTCATGACGACAATTTAAAAAGAACAACAAATGGGCGCGGTAATGTAGGCATGGTTGAGTCCGGATATTTGCGCTCTTTGGATGCAGGCTCTTGGTTTTCACGACAATTTAAAGGCGAACATATTCCGCATTTTAAAGAAGTACTGAAGTGGTTATCTTTTTCAGGCGTTCAGGCAAATGTGGAAATTAAACCTTATCCTGGTACTGAAGAGCAAACTGCGGTAGCGGTAATGAGCCACATTCAACGTTATTGGCCACAAGATAAAGAGTTGCCTTTGGTTTCCAGTTTTTCTTGGGATGCTTTAGTTTTATGTCGCAGTATCGCTCCTGAAATGCCATTAGGTTTATTACTGCATGTTTGGGATGGGCAATGGTTACAAAAAGCAAAACAGTTAGAGTGTTTTTCCATTCATCTTAATCGCAGGGTTTTAACAGAGGAGCGGGTTAAGGCAATTAAAGCAGCGGGTTATGTACTTTGTGCTTATACGGTGAATCGCAGACGTTTGGCTAATAAGTTATTTGGCTGGGGGGTTGATGCGGTTTTTAGTGATTATCCTGATTTACTGGCATGAAAAAATTATTACTTTTTTTATTCATTCTCTTTTCTACTTTGTCTGTCCAGGCAAAACGAGTTGAACTGGTGCTTTGGCATGGAATGGCAGGACATCTTGGTGATGAAGTCAGGCTGCTTGCTGATGACTTTAATCAAAGCCAAAGTGAATATTTCATTAAACCTGTTTATAAGGGAAATTATGTAGAGACATTAACAAGTTTTGCTGCTGCATTCAAAGCACATCATCCTCCTGCAATCGTGCAAATTTTTGAGGTAGGCACTTCCATTATGCAGTCACCAAAGGGGGTAATCAAGCCAGTAGATGAGTTGATGCAAGAACAAGGGATGGGCCTGCCTCAAGAAGACTTTATTCAATCGGTTCGTGAATTTTATAGCAATAAAGGGCAATTAATGGCTTTGCCTTTTAATCTCTCAGTTGCAACGTTATATTACAATCTAGATATACTTGCCAAAGTAGGTTATTCACAAGCCAATTTTCCTCGTACTTGGTCTGAGATGGAGGTATTGGCAGAAAAGTTAAAAAAAGCAGGTTATGATTGCACCTATACCACAGCTTATCCTGGATGGGTGCTTTTTGAATCGTTTTTGGCGATTCATGGATTACCGTTAACCCAGAATAATCCTGCACGTGCTGTTTATGCAACACCGCAATTACTCCGTCATTTTGAGCGTTTGAAACGGTGGCATTCATTGCATTATTTTCGATATGCAGGCCGGGTTGATGATGCTACCATTTTATTTACCAGCAGTGTTTGTCCTTTATTTAGTCAATCCTCTGGAGCTTATAACAGTTTATCAGCTTTGGTTCCCTTTCGTTTAGGCATTGCCAGTATGCCTTTGGATACTGAAGCAAGTAAACTAAGGCATGCGAATGTTGCTGGGGGAGCTGCATTATGGGCAGTGGCTGGACAAACGAAGGAAGAATATAAAGGGATAGCCCAATTCTTTGCGTTTATTGCCAAACCCGAGACACAAAAACGTTGGCATGAGCATACAGGCTATCTTCCCATAGGGTTACAAGGTATTTATGAAGATATTTTGCGCAGCAGTCGCCATCCTACCTTATTGATGGCGCGTACTGATTTAGCAGGTGAGTTACAAGAAAAACCGTTACAACGTTTTGGTCCACAAAATCAGATTCGCAGCATCAATGACGAGGTTTTGGAGGCGATGTTTGCTGGTTTTCTAAGTCCAAGTAAGGCCATACATGAATCTGCAGCGCGAACCGATCATATATTATTGCGTTTTGTAAGAAATACTACGGGACAATAATGATAAGAACATCAAAAATACTATGTATTCTAGCAATTGCTTTTTACTGTTTTCTGGATGTTTTCGGGAATGTTTCTGATTATTATGTCAATTTTGCTGCGGTCGAACGCACGCTGATGATGAACGATATATTTCCGGATTCTTTAATTGGTTATCGAGCCATTACCAATCCCATACTGCATCATGCAATGTATCTGGTTATCACTGGTTTAGAATTGTTAACTACGATAATTTGCGGTGTAGGGGCATGGAAGTTATTTAAAGTGCGGCATGCAAACGCTTTCGTATTTAATGGTGCTAAGAATTGGGTTGTAGCAGGGCTTACTTTGGGATTTTTAACTTGGCAAATGATATTTATGTCTATAGCTGGTGAGTGGTTTGGCATATGGATGTCATCCTCGCTAAGAGGGGCTATAACAACTGCATTCCAAGTATTTATTACTTTTTTAGTTCTTCTGATCTACTTAATTATTAAAGATGAGTAAAGGTTAGCTTGAGGATCCCATTCCCACTACCTAATAAAAACCCTCCGCAAGCGGAGGGTTTAATGAAGTACGAAGAGTATTTATTCCATTATTATACAGAAAATTGCCTACTGGCTTCTTCAATTTGTTTAAGCATACGCTCTTCTTGGGCTCTCAGTTTCTCCAGTTCTAAACTTCCTTCTTTGTACGTAACTTGGATTTCTTTGATAGAGTCTTCCAGTTTTTCTATCTCATGATCTATTTGCTCAAGAGTGGAGCGTACTTCTTCCGTTGCAGCATTCAGGGTTGCTTTCTTAAGAGTTATTTTTACCCACATTAAATAAAGTGATGCATTTCGAGCATACTCAGATGGAAGTCTGGTTTCTGGGGCCTTATCTTTTCTTCCAGGGATAATTTCTAACTCTTTCGCAAGAGCTGTTATATCTCCTTCGAGCTCTTCTCTCCTAGACTCATATTGCTTTTCAGTTCTATCTCTTGTTAACCGGTAAGTAGCCACGCTCTTCTCTTGATCTCTTAAAAGATTATCGAGAACGTCCAATTTTTTAACAAGTCCCTCAATTCTATCATGTAACGGCACACATTGTTGAAACAAGGTAAATGCATCGAAACCTTTTAACTCAGTCTTCAGGAGACGAACAACAGCTGCTTCTTTCTTAGCTTGTTTCTCCCTGTTTTCCAAAACTTCTCTTGCTTTCACTGCCGAGTTTTTAACATCAATAACGTCATGTACAGTAAGAATTAGACCTTTGCCTTCATATCGTTGATCAATGTATTGTTGAACACGCGCTTCAGTGTCTTTATTTCTTACGCAACGGCCTGTTGCCTGGGGTCCTGACAAGATTCCATTAATTACATTGATATCTGATTCAATAACAGGCGAATTAGTATTGATAATTTGCACGTTCAAGATATCTCTAATACTCACCCCTGTTGCAATTACCTGATCCGCTACGATATGGGTTCTCAATCCTACTTCGATTTGAGCAAGTTGCTCATCTTTTGTAGTTTGAGTCGTACTCATATCAATTGCACCAGAATAATTCTCAGTTGCTTGCAAAGCGACTAAATTAGGCTGCGGCGCCCCAGTTATCACTTCAGATATGGGTTCAGATCCTTTGATCTTGGTTACTATTGCTTCTGCTCTATCCAATATCAATTTGGTAATGGCTTCTCTTTGCGCCTCTGGCAAATTGGAAATAGGTACGCCTAACTTTTCTAAGGCTTCCTTAAGGTCTTCCCTGCTTTTTACTTCAGCCGTTTTAAGTTTGGTAGCATAGGGTTCAGGTAACACCTCCTTTTTATATTTCACAATATGCTGATCGTATTCAGTTAAATAGTTATCAAATTTGTGAGTTCTGTCTTTTTCCGCGATATCTGGTTGCTTTTCATTGAAGACAAGAGCAAGAGCAAAGCTATTGATGGCTCTTTGAATATCTTTTTGTTGTTCTTTATCGATATCTTGCTTTAAATTTACTACCGGTAGTGCTACAGTTTTTCGGAATTCTACTTCATCTACGGCGCCAAACTTCCGAGCTAATTTCAATCGTGCGTCACATTCAGATTTTTGTCTAAGTTTTGCAACGTCACCTTGATATTTTTCAATAGTTTCTCTATCTCCATTGGCGATTTTTTGATAGATTTCAGCTAATTCCTCACGAGTTTCTTTATCGTCGGAAAAACTCATGTTACGTTGGCAACGGATGCGGTTCAATGCTAAAGCCTGATTAATGGCTCTTTCTTGTGCTACAGAGTCTTCAATTCCTGTTTCCGCTTTTATGATCTGTTTCTTTAATTCAAGAGGATCAACATAACCAATCATCCCTTCTTCGAGATAATAATCATCAAAGTAGTGAACCACGGCTTGGTCAACCAAATCTCCTTCTTCCAAATAAGCCAATTCAGGTTTAATTGGTCGAATAGTTCCGAGTTCAATTGCAGCACCCAGACTTAAGTCATCTAAAGGATCACCTTTAAAGAGCTCATATAATTCAGAAGTTGGAGTGGCTGTTAATGCCAGGACTGAATTACGTTCTTTTATTCCTTTCAAAATTTCTGCATCTTCTGGTTTAAAAGTATGTTTATGGCTTTCATCAATTAAGACCATAGAATCGTTTATTTCACTTGCAATAATCTTGAATAAGGGATGCTCAGCTTGTAAAATAACTTGATCAAAAGGCTCAGTACCTGCAATTACTTTGCGAAAATATACTTTGATTTTTTGTATATCTTCTTCCTCTATATCACTTAAATCCTTCTCCAAAGCGTCCCAAAGAACGTCCACTTTACCTTTAATAGAATCCAAAGTGAATATTCGTGGAGCTACTTTAACCCCATGGACCACTCCGGCGCTAAGCAGGTCGGTTGTTTCTTTTATTTGCTGCTTTACCAATGTTTCATCAGGAACAATCATGACTGTGCGCCCAACGGCTTGAGCAATACCGGCCATAACAATACTTTTACCGGAACCGGTACCCATAACTGCGAGGCGTTGTTCTTGCCCTGCTTTTAAACTGTCATGAAATTTAGCTAAAATTTCATTTTGATATGCGTATGGAACAAACGATTTGGTATCAACAGCTAACCCTTTATGAGTTACTGCACGAAGATCACCTTCTTTATCATAGGTGAGTTTCACAATAGCTGTATGGCCATGATCGAAGAATAATTTTCCTCTGCTCACTTCAGAATTTAACTTACTGGTAATATTTACCGTATAATTTTGCGTCGTATCTACAACAGAATCATATCCATCGAACACCAAGTCAATTGTATAAACTGCGCCACCAATCGTAATAGCAGCTTCAAGATGTTGCTTTTCGTCATCTTTTTTGACCCATTTAGTGCTTTCTCCAGGATTACCTGCACTTTGTAAAATCGCTTTTACGACATTTCCAATCTTTGGATCTTTTTCCTTATTTTCTATAGCAATAATTTCTTGAGCTCGGCCTATTGTAACTACTGCTCCACTAGTTACCACCTCTTTTAATAAATGGACCGCAGCAACAGTATCTGTATAATTTTTAAGATCTTCAATCTGCTTGCGGACTATATCTTTACTAGCGCCCATCTTTAGTTTCCCCTCGAATATTTTTTAAACATTTGTTTTTAAGTTAGGTCATTGTGAGATTTATCTATATAGTTGGGTCACAATTTACCTAATGCGGGAATTATACAAAAAGAATATTAAGTGACTATTAAGTGATTTTATTGAAAATTATTTGATCATATAAATAAAGTTTTTAGAGGATGATGAGGTGGTAAATGACCTGTCTTAAAAGCAATCAAATAATGATGACAAAACTTGAGAAAATCCGGAAAATGCTAATATTTTTGCGAAAAATATTTTTCTAACAATTGAATTCGCGATATTAAAACTCGATATCACTTCGTAAGCTAAGAAGTTTGAATTGGTATTTGAGTTCGGAACCTGATCATAAAAAAACCCTCCGCAGAGGCGGAGGGTTTGATGAAGTACAAAGAATATTTAATCCATGATTATACAGCAGTAAATTGCTTGCTGACTTCTTCCATTTGTTTAAGCATACGCTCTTCTTCCGCTCTCAGTTTCTCCAGTTCCAAACTTCCCTCTCTGAACGTAGCTTGGATTTCTTTGATAGCCTCTTCCAGTTTTTCTACTTCAGCTTCTATTTCCTTAATAGTCTGACGTACTTCTTTTGTTTCAGCTTCAAGTGTTGCTTTCTTAAGAGTTATTTTCACCCACACTAAATAAAGAGATGCATTTCGAGCATACTCAGGTGGAAGCGGGGTTGCTCCGTCTTTTCCTTTTCTTCCAGGTACAATGTATAACTCTTTTTCAAGAGCATCGATTTCTTCAACAAGAGATTTCTTCTTAGCCGAATGTAGCTCTTCAACCTTAACCTGTTTTAGCTGTTGGGAAAGCAGGCTCTTCTCTTTGTCTTTTAATAGATTATCGAGTGTTTCCAATTTTTTAACGAGCCCCTCAATTTTTTCATGTAAAGGTACGCATCGTTGAAACAAGGTAAACGCTTCAAAACCTTTTAGCTCAGTCTTCAGAAGACGAAGAACAGCCGCTTCTTTCTTGGCTTGTTTTTCCCTGTTTTCCATAACTTCTCTTGTTTTTGCTGCTGAGTTTTTCGGATCAATGACCGCATCTACGGTAAGAATTAGACCTTTGCCTTCATATCGTTGATCAATGTATTGTTGAACACGAGCTTCAGTATCTTTATTTCTTACGCAACGACCAGCTGCCTGGGGCCCTGAGAGGATTCCGTTAATCACATTGATATCTGATTCAATAACAGGCGAATTAGTATTGATAATTTGCACGTTCAAGATATCTCTGATACTCACCCCTGTTGCAATCACCTGATCTGCTACGATATGGGTTCTCAAACCTATTTCGATTTGAGCAAGTTGCTCATCAATTGTAGATTGTGGCGTACTCATATCAATCGCACTAGAATAATTCGCAGTTGCTTGCAAAGCGACTAAATTAGGCTGCGGTGCTCCAGTTATCACTTCAGATATGGGTTCAGATCCTTTGACCTTAGTTACCATTGCTTCTGCTCTATCCAATATCAATTTGGTAATGGCTTCCTTTTGTGCTGTAGGCAATTTGGAAATAGGTGCGCCTAACTTTTCTAGAGCTTCTTTTAGTGTTTCTCTGCTTTTTGTTTCACATGATTCAAGCTTGGTAAGAAATGGTTTAGGTATCTCATCATTTTTCGTTTTATATTTCGCAATATGCTGATCCCATTCTTTCAAATAGTCGTCAAGTTTGTGAGTTCTGTCCTTTTCCGCGATATCTGTATGCTTTTCATTGAAGACAAGAGCAAGAGCATAGCTATTGATTGCTCTTTGAATATCTTTTTGTTGTTCTGTAGCGATATCTTGCTTTAGATTTACTACCGGTAGCGCTACAGTTTTTCGGAATTCTACTTCATCTACGGCGCCAAATTTCTGAGCCAATTTCAATCGTGCGTCACACTCAGATTTTTGTCTAAGTTTTGCAACTTCACCTTGATATTTTTCAATAGTTTCTCTATCTCCATTGGCGATTTTTTGATAGATTCCAGCTAATTCTTTACGAGTTTCTTTATCGTCAGAAAAACCCATATTACGTTGGCAACGGATGCGGTTCAATGCTAAAGCCTGATTAATGGCTCTTTCTTGTGCTACAGAGTCTTCAATTCCTGTTTCCGCTTTTATGATCTGTTTCTTTAATTCAAGAGGATCAACATAACCAATCATCCCTTCTTCAAGATAATAATCATCAAAGTAGTGAACTACGGCTTGGTCAATCAAATCACCTTCTTCCAAATAAGCCATTTCAGGTTTAATCGGTCGAATAGTTCCGAGTTCAATTGCAGCACCCAGACTTAAGTCATCTAAAGGATCACCTTTAAAGAGCTCATATAATTCAGAAGTTGGAGTGGCTGTTAATGCCAGGACTGAATTACGTTCTTTTATTCCTTTCAAAATTTCTGCATCTTCTGGTTTAAAAGTATGTTTATGGCTTTCATCAATTAAGACCATAGAATCTTTTATTTCACTTGCAATAATCTTGAATAAGGGATGCTCAGCTTGTAAAACAATTTGATCAAAAGGCTCAGTACCTGCAATTACTTTGCGAAAATATACTTTGATTTTTTGTATATCTTCTTCCTCTATATCACTTAAATCCTTCTCCAAAGCCTCCCAAAGAACGTCAACTTTACCTTTAAGAGTATCCAAAGTGAAAACTCGTGGAACTGCTTTAACCCCATGGACCACTCCGGCACCAAGCAGGTCAGTTGTTTCTTTTGATTGTTGGTTTACCAATGTTTGATCAGGAACAATCATGACTGTGCGCCCAACGGCTTGAGCAATACCGGCCATAACAATACTTTTTCCGGAACCGGTACCCATAACTGCGAGTCGTTGTTCTTGTCCTGCTTTTAAACTGTCATGAAATTTAGCTAAAATTTCATTTTGATATGCGTATGGAACAAACGATTTGGTATCAACGGATAGTCCTTTTTTAGTTACCGCACGAAGATCACCATCTTTGTCATAGGTTAATTTAACAGTAGCTGTATGATCGTGATCGAAGAATAGTTTTCCTCTGCTCACTTCAGAATTTAACTTACTGGTAATATTTACCGTATAATTTTGTGTAGTACTTACAGTATGATCATTGCCTTCATAGACCAAGTCAATTGTATAAACTGCGCCACCAATCGTAATAGCAGCTTCAAGATGTGGTTTTCCATCGCCTTTATCTTCCCATTTAGTGCTTTCCCCAGGCTTACCTGCTTTTGCTAAAATCGCTTTTACGACATTTCCGATCTTAGGATCTTTTTTATTGTTTTCTATATCAATACTTTCCTTTGCTGTTCCTATTGTTACTACCGCACCATTTGTTACCACTTCTTTTAACAAATGGACCGCAGCAACGGTATCTGTATAATCTTTTAGATCTTTAATTTGTTGTTCAACAACTTCTCGACTTGCGCCCATCTTAAATTTCCCCTTAAATATATTTTTTAGACATTAATTTTTAAGTTAGGTCATTGTGGGTCTTATTTTGATATGTAGGCCACAATTTACCTAATGGTTGCCATTATATAAAATTAATCTTAAGTGACCATTAAGTGATTTCATTGAAAATAAAATGTTCATTATTGAGGGGTTAAAATAGAGAGGAAAGAGGATGTATTTTTATTATTTACTATATTTAAAATATATTTTCTTTGTTACTATCTTGAGCTCAATGACTTTTTTTTGGTGGTACACGCCAAATAATAAATAAAAATTCATTGATATTTATTTGAGATACAAAGAGAAAATGGCACAGGACAGTGAGGCGGTAATGACATATCTTAAGATTAATCAAATAACTGCGGCAGAAGGTAAGACTATGACTCTCTTAAAAAAATTGGGTTTGGATCCTGATGAACGGATGTTGAAAACTCTTGAGGATAATCCTGAGTATGTTAATCGGCTTGCCTCCTTATTCAAGCGCTTAAAAACATGTAACATTAAGCTGAATGATACACTTCATAATATCATTGCCAGCAATGTTTCTTATGCAGGTAGTTTGAGCAATTTATTAGATTTTATGCACAATGAAAAAATTGATGTAACTCTTTTTCCTCTAGAGCGTTTATTTGCTGGTGCACAATCAGATACAGCCCTAATACAGGGAATACAGCTGCTCAAAACGCGTGCCTCCCTTGATTTAGCCACTTTAAATCTTTTGTTTGCCTATCCTGCGCACTCTTTATTGCTTGCTGATTTAATCATTAATTTTCAACAGCACGCTTATCCTACAGAGAAAATAGTCGAAAAGCTCCATAAGTTTTCTGCAAAAAATATGGATACGGCAATAAGAGTACTTAACCTTCTTTTAAATAAAAATCTCTATTACTTTGAATGTTTCGATGTTCTTTTAAAGCATCAGGAATATATCGATAAAATTTATGAGGGCACGGCAAAACTTACTGCAAAAAATAAACTCGCAGCAAGTTACTTCGGTGTCATTGAGAATAATCCACAGAATGCCAATGTCCTTGCTAATCTTATTTTGTTATTACATAAAGAGTCACTCATTGATTATAGAAAAACAGAAGATTTATCAACGATAAGCAAATTGGGGATTGGAGCATTTCATTTCTTGTCTCATCTGCAGCAAGCAGGCATATTAAATTCTGAAAATTATAAAAAAGTCTGTCAAGATACTTCAATTCTCATGCAAAAGGAGGTCATTGAGTTGTTTAGTAATCTTCCTTTATTTGAAGAATTCGATAAATCAGAATTAGCACAAATGCTTGGTTTAATTTCTGAACCGAGTTCTGAAACCAATTTAGATGAATTTATTGAAATAATTGAAAAGCATCAATTAATTAAAAACCCAAGCTTGAAACAATGAAATTTGCTTTAAGATGGCCATTTGTGTTATATTTTAGTCCTTTGAGGGCAATTTAGGGACAGTTATGGCTGGACATAATAATACTGAAAACATAGAGACAACAAGCATGAGTACTCAAACGATTATCCAAAGTTTAAAGCCTGAAGTTGTCCGAGGATTAATGCAATCTTCTTCTTCTCCTGGAGCTGGCGGAGGAGATGATAAAGAAGAAAAAACAACAATCATAAGTAGTGTTTTTCTTAACCGTTTGAATAAATTAGGTCTAGGATTTGAGCGGCGAATGATCAATCTCATTGCAGCACACCCGGAGAGTGGTAACCGTTTAATTTCCGTATTTAAGGCATTGAAAGAACTTAAAATTGAGCTGACTGATCATTTGGAACATGTTATTGGACAAAATATTGCCAATGTTGGAGGGGCAGTCAATTTATTGGGAGTGATGAAAGATTTAGATATCGAACCTAATTTTGTGCCAATGGAACTTTTGTTTCAGGCTGCCAGGAGCGATTCAACTGTGGCGCAGTCCGCACGAGATCTACACGAGAGAGATTTGCTTGACAAATCGAGTTTTAATTTAATCCTTGCTTATCCTGAGGAATCACTCAATATTTCTCAATTCCTTATTGAGCTTCAGGATCATGCATACAATCCTGCATCTTTAGTAGATAAACTTCGCGCAAGTTTAATTTCACCTGCCCACATGAATACAATGCTTAATCTGCTTGATTTATTATTAACAAAAGACATTTATGATCTGGGTATCGTTGATATTCTTGTAAGACAAGGAAAATTCATCGATAGAATTTATGAAGGTGCTAGAAAACTGTTAGCAGTGCCCGAATTGTTAAATAACTATTTTGTATTACTTGAGAGAAATCCCGAGAATGCTAATATTTTTGCCAAAAATCTTTTGTTATTACACAGTACATCACTTATTAATCACTGTTCATCAAAGGAAGATTTTTTAAAGGTAAGTCAATTGGGTGTCGGGACATTTCATTTTATGAATTACTTGCAGCAAGCAGGCATGTTGAATGCTGCAAATTATCAAAAAATTTGTGAAAATAATAGCATTTTAGAAAGGCCAGACGTCGTTACAACATTAACTAATCTTCCTTTAATGACCAAATTTACGCATGAAGAATTAGTAAAAATGATGACGTTAGTGACTAAGCCAGCAATTTTCGTTACCCTGAGAGATGCTAATGAATTCAATGAAGTCTTAGAGGAGCATCAATTTCGTATGGGTAAAGCTCCGGGGCCGCGTATGGGGCCAGGTCGTTAGTCAGTAAGCAAGCAATTAAATGCTTGCTTTTTTCATATAAGTTATTTTTCTATACTGAAAAATGCATTATATTTTTTACAAGCTTGGTAGCGCATTAAACTGTTGTATAATTACTTGCTGTTGAGCTGCCTCTTTTTGCTGTTGGGCTGCTGCAATCGAATCATTCATTGCATTAATCGCATTTTCTTGCTCGACAACGGCTTCACTGTCTATAGATGTATTTGCATCTACTGGCACATCTGGATAAGCTACTTGCTGTGGATTATACCCAGGAGCATAAGTGTAATGGATTGGTTCATATGTTGTACCCACTACATAAGCTGATGGTGTACCACATCCTGTTAGTAGAAGTATCATTCCCAAGCTAATAAAACAGGTAACTTTTATCATAAAAATCGCCTTTAGGCATACAGGAAATTCAATGTATTGCCTTTTCAGTTAATTTGTCTAATTATAGAACAAAAAGATAATTATTTGATCTATTTCTTGGGGAAATACAGCTTGGCTCTTACAGTTGAATCTTATACACATCGCTGAAAAACTAGTCCAGATATTACGGCTTGTCCACTGGATCCAGGAGATCTGCCCTAAAACATTGGACCCCGCGGACAAATTCTGAGCGATCCACGCAAAACTTGAACGTAACTTTATGTTTTTAAATGAAATATACTCAACGTTCTACGTACTGCGCTTTATGCGCGGGTATGCAGGGGGTAAATTTCGCGTGGATCGCTCAGGAACAAGTCGCGGGGTGTAGGGCCGGGATGTGATCTAAGAGGCAGCAGCTTACAGCTGGATCCATTGGAGTACATTCTAATAAAACCCTGGTTGCAAGCGTCCAGGATATAAATCTATAGTGGCTCCAGAAAATTTTCTAGATTGGGCTTTTGACCCAAACGGTATTGATAAACCATATAGAAAGCCATAATGTTTTTTAAGTAGTTACGTGTTTCTTGCCAGGGAAGGGTCTCTATCCATACATCAATTTCTTTAGGGGGGTGCGTTTTTAACCAATAAACTACCTGTTTTGGTCCTGCATTGTATGCTGCAGCGATAAGTATGGGATGATTATCGAATCGTTTTGCAAGTTGTTTTAAATAAGCAACTCCGATATTGATGTTCTTTTGCGACAAGAACAATTGCTTTTGATCATTATAAGGAATCTTATCGGTTTGTGAGACTACTCTTGCTGTATAAGGCATGACTTGCATTAAACCTCGAGCTCCCACAGAAGAAGTTGCGTCGTCTCTGAATCCGCTTTCCTGACGAATGATGGCGTAAATAAATTCTGGAGCAACCGCATATTTTTTAGAATAAAGCGAGACGCTGTCTTTATATGCCAAGGGAAATCTTAATGAAAGTTGATTATTTAGAGTCTCATTATTGCTTAAATAAACTGATTTACCATGCCATTGTAATTTCTGATCTATCCAATAGACCAAAGCACTTGCCTCGTCTTTAGGCAATTCACTGATGAAATCATTGAGCAGCCGTGAGGCTTGCAGCGTTTGCTTGGTCATGTAAAGTGTTTGGATTTGATCAATGAAAGCCTGATAGGGTTTCAATACATCCAGATTTGTTGTAGGAGTTTCATTGGCAAAACTGGGCTTTTTATTGAGATGAAGGCTTGCAAGAAACCCATAATACTGTCTATTTTTTGCCAGAGATTCATAAAGTGCTTGTGCGTCTGCTTTATTCCCTTGCGCTTCTAAAGAACGTGCTAACCAATATTGCCAACAGGGTTCATCTTTATGTTTTGAATCATTAATTAATGCGGTGACTTGTGCCCAGTTTTTTCGTTTTAAAGCAAAGCGTATTTGCCAATCCAATAACACATCATTGTAGTATTGTGACTTTACTTTGGTGAACCACTCTAACGCATCTTCATGATTGCGCATGGCTTTATAAAGAGCTACATGAGCTAAAAAAGCTTGCTGTTGTGCTTGGCTCAGTATTTTGGTGGTTTTGCTTTGCTGCCATAACTTAAGCGCTTTATCCATATTAATTGAAACCATACGCTTCAGGCCGTAAAGATAGATGTCATCGTTTAATTCACCCGGGTTTAGCTTGCTGATATTCCCAGGATTTTGATAAACAGCATTTAAAGCATTCAGCTCTAATGGATGAGGTTTTTTGTATTTCGTCAACAAATAGCGGGCTAATTGAATATTGCGTCGCTCTAAAGCAAGGGCGATTCGTTGAGTAATTAAGTTTTGATCAAAATTATTATCTTTCAAAAGCAAGTCAAACAAACTGTTGCAGGAGGGGGGTCTTGAATCACCACTTAGCCATAGTGGAATGGATGCTTTTAATGCTTCTTGTTGCTTTCCTGTATTGTAATTTGCAATTTGCTCATAACACACGAGATTGAGATCATTAGAAGATTGATAATATTGGCTAAAACGAGTCCAATCCTTGCTTTTTGCTAATTCATACAGCCATTTTTCGCGTAATTTGGTCGATAAAGGAGTGGTTCCGCTAATGAACTCCAAGAATGGTGGACTGGGTGTCGCAGTAGGTAAGTTTTGACTAAAAGACAAATAGTTATTAAAACGTTCCATATATTGTTCTCCCGAAAGGGCGAAGCAAGTCTGGAAATTAATAAATGCACATAAGAAGAAAATAAATTTTTTCATAACTTTTCTTAATTAATGTTCTTTGATGGTTGCTAATTGTCTCCGCATGGCATCAATTGTTTCTTTGTAATTTTTACTATTGAATACGGCAGCACCAGCCACAAATTGGTTTGCACCAGCACGTGCCAAAGTAGCAATATTATCTATGGTCACACCACCATCGACACAAAGGTCGAGTTGGGGATAGAGTTTGCGGACTTGGGGTATTTTATCAATAATTTCAGTGATAATTTTTTGTCCTCCAAATCCGGGATTTACAGTCATGATTAGGACAAAGTCGAGTTTATGAGCACACCAGGTTAATACTTCAATTGGTGTGGCCGGATTTAATACAAGACCCGCTTCACACCCTAAATCTTTGATGAGTTTTAAACTGCGGTCCACATGTATGGTGGCATCGGGATGAATACTAATTCGCTTTGCTCCTGCTTTTGCGAATGCTTCAATCAGTGTATCAACTGGATTGATCATGAGATGAACATCAATAGGGAGCTTCGGAAAACGTTTGCGTAAGGCCTCACAGAAAGCAGGGCCAAACGTTAAATTGGGTACATAATGATTATCCATAACATCAAAATGAATATAATCTGCTCCTGCATTCATAACGGATTCTACTTCATCACCTAGACAAGTAAGATCTGCAGATAAAATTGAGGGTAAAATATGATAAGTCATACAGTAATTTTTAAATTTGGATAAGTAGGTATATCATATGCTGTCTTGAAAAAACATTCTACGATGTTAAGCAAAGAGTATGGTATTTAATTGTTTTTAACACGCTGAAGCGGATGTCTCGCTGGGTTCTTGCATCTTGAGAATTTGGTCAAAATATGAGACAATATGTTTCTATTTCTGCTCTTGTAATTTTGAAACTTATCTCAAGATAATGGGGATTGTTTACCTCTGCTAGCTTAAGCTAAAATGGTCTGATTTCGAGAACCGACGCATAGCATACACGTAGTATGTGAGCATAGCAGCACAGAAAATTAGGCCAGTTTGGCCAAGATAGTGGCAATGGAAACAGATCCGGAGAAATTACAGAGACCTGCTTTGTAGGGAGAATAATATGAGTCAAAACTGGCCTACCAGAGACAAAGATTTACAAACCGCCCGTGTGATTATGGAAGAATACGCTAGTGAGCGTGAGAGTGATACGTTAGGTCTTTTTGAAATTGTTGTCGATCAAGCGGAAAAAAAAATGAGTTTCCGTTTATCTGGATGGGTTGTCATTTTAGCAAAACATTTTAATTCAACGTATGGCGTGAGCCAGGGTGATTTTATAACAAGGCAAGTCATTACACGTTGCCTGACCCAAGGACACACATTACATTAAATCTTGATCTCAAATGTAATCACTTAAGTCCTCTATAGTAATATTTATTCGAACGATTTGATTTTTTGCTTGTTGTGAGAAAATTTTCTCACAACAAGCGCTAAATACAGTGCACTGTATTTAACCTCCCTGATTTTGTTCTTTCCTTATACACGCTTAGAATTGATACAGATATTTATTATAATTTTGTTTGAACTCATCGGAATTTTGATATTGGATCAGGGCTTGGTTTAGCTTTGTTAATAAGTCAGCATTAGCAGGGCTAACAGCTATCCCATAACCATAACCATACATATAGCGTGGGCCGATTAATCTAAATGTGTTTGCTGAATTGGATGCCCAGTAAGTCGCTGTTGGGTTATCCAGTAGAATAATATCTACATTTCCTCCACTTAAAGCTGCAAGTTGCTCTTGAATGCCGGCATAGTACTTAACATTAGGATTCTTTACTCCCATCTCTCTAAGCTGGTCAAAAAATACGGTGCCTTCTTCCAATCCTATTTTTTTAGTATTTAAGAGGTCCAGACTAAACGGTTCTTTTGTATTAGATGCTCTTTCTAAAAATCGGGAGAAGCTTTGCAGATAGGGTAGGCTGAAATTGACTATTTTTGTGCGTTCGCTAGTAATGGTTATCGAGCTGACTGCAACATCTATTTTTTGGTTAACAACTGCATCGAGTAATTGATTGAAGCGCATCACATGAAAGGTACAGGTTCTATTTAGGATTTTGCATAAACTGTTCATCATATCAACATCAAAACCAAAGACCTGATTATGATTTCCTTGCATGACGAACGGAGGATCAAAACTTTCGATCCCTACATTTAAGGGTTCACCTTGAGCGAAAAGTGAAGAAGTGAAACAAATAAATGCAGTCAGAATTAATCGGATCATTTTATATTTATGCAATTGTTATTGATTTTTATAGATCATATTATAACGAGAGTATTCATTTTGGAATGAAAAAAAGAAAATTTATGCAAATCGAAATCCCTGAGTTATTGCAATCAAAAGCCTGGTTTATTGAAAAGCATTTGTCCGATTTGCAGCATCCCTTGCATGAAAGTGTTATCAAATTACTCCTTATTAGTGATTATGCATGCAGGCAGATTCAATTATTAAAAGCATTGCTCATGGAAGATCACTGCTGTTCTTTGATGGCACGAGAAGATTATTTTCGTATTTTGAAAAATGTGTCATTTATTTTGCCGCAAGCAGCTTATTGGCGTGCGTTACGTCATTTTCGCAATACGCATTTTTTGCGGTTATTGCTTCTTGAAATAGCAGGCATTGCCAATACGGAGCAGATCCTGCGTGCATGGTCTGATTGTGCTGATGCGCTGATTTTGCATGCACTTGCTTATTGTAAACAAGGATTGTCCTCACGTTATGGTATTCCGCGTGATGCAGAGGGAAATGAGGTAGAGTTATTTACTCTGGCCATGGGAAAACTAGGAGGCCGAGAGTTGAATTACTCTTCCGATATTGATCTTATTTTTGCTTACACCGTTGTAGGAGAAACTGACGGCGAAGAACGCATCGATAATCAGCACTATTTCAGTAGATTAGTGCAGCAATTTGTGCAGACCCTACAAAATATAACCCTGGACGGGTTTGTATTTCGCGTAGATTTACGATTGCGACCTAATGGTGACAGTGGTCCGCTGGTTTCAAGCTTGGCAGCCATGGAAACTTATTACCAGGAACAAGGTCGTGATTGGGAACGCTATGCTATGGTTAAGGCTCGGGTCATTGCGGAAAAGGTGGATGAGATACAGCTATGGTTTCAGCAATTGATTGTACCTTTTGTATATCGACGTTATGTCGATTTTAGTGTCATTGAATCGCTGCGTAGCATGAAGGCCATGATAGAGCGCGAGGTGCAAATAAATCCCCGTTTGGATGATATCAAGCGAGGTAAAGGCGGAATCAGGGAAGTGGAATTTGTCATTCAGAATTTTCAGTTAATTCGTGGGGGACGTTTGCCGCAATTACAAGAGCAAAATGCCTTGTCTGCCCTTGCTGTTTTAAAACATGAAAAATTATTACCGCATACTGATGCTTTAAAACAGGCTTATCTTTTTTTACGCAAATTCGAAAACACACTCCAGAGTTTAAATGATCAGCAGACTCACTCTTTGCCAGAAGATCCTGTGAAGCAGGAACAAATTATTTTGGCTATGGGGTATTTTTCCTGGGATGATTTAATTAACAGATTGCATAAATATCAACGGATTATCAGTTATGCTTTTCACTCTGTGCTTGGCAAAGTCAAAGATTACGAAGATGAGAAAAGATTACTCACGAATCAGTTAGCTAGCCTTTGGCAAGGACATGTTGAAACCACGATGGCAATTAATTTGTTGGCCAGCTTAGGTTTTGCGAATGCTCCTCATTGCTATCAGATGATTCATTCCTTTCGCCATAGTCCGCGTTGTCGACGTTTAACACAAGGCGCACGAATGCGTTTGGACCGATTCATGGTGATGTTGCTTGCTGAGCTGACTCACGTTGAAAAAACGGATGAAGTTTTATTACATGTGATGCATTTGCTCGAAAATATTGTGGGGCGTAGTGCTTATCTTGCTTTATTAACTGAGAATCCGCAGGTTTTAACTGAATTATTATTTTGGTTCGCTCAAAGCCCATTTATTACTTCTTTGCTGGTAAACCAACCCTTTTTATTGGAAGTATTGCTGGATCAGGGGCAGGAATGGCGACCTCAGTCGCTGCATCAATTACAAAGACTATTGATGGAAAAATTAGCGCATCACCATGATGTTGAAGTGCAAGAGGAAATATTACGTCAATTTAAGCTAACCAACTGGTTAATGGCTGCTCGTGCAGAACTTTATGGATTCTGCAATGCGGTGCGTATTGGACAATTTTTGTCGGATGTGGCTCAAGTCATTGTAAGCCAGGTTTTAATCATTGCCAGCGAACAATTATGTTCGCGGTATCCAGAAATGGAACAAGTCAAATCACACTTTGCAATCATTGCTTATGGAAAGTTGGGTAGCCGCGAAATGAATTACGCTTCTGATTTGGATTTGGTGTTCTTACATTCGGCAAAAATATCAGAAGAAGCATTAATTACTCGTTTAACTCAAAAAATTTTGCATATGCTGACTACTCGTTCCCAATCTGGAGTGCTTTATACGGTAGATACCCGTCTTAGACCTTCGGGAGCAGCGGGATTATTGGTGAGTCATGTTGATGCTTTTGTTGAATATCAGAAAAATCAGGCATGGACGTGGGAGCATCAGGCTTTGTTGAAAGCACGTATTTTGACGGGAAATGCAAGAATTAGGCATGCTTTTTTGCAATTGAAAAAATCGGTAGTGTTATTGGGACGAGATAAACCCACCTTGTTGCAGGAAGTATTGGCGATGCGAGCCAAAATGGAACAACATCAAGATCGAAATCCCATTTCTGGTGGTTTGTTAGATTTGGAATTTTTAGTACAGTATTTAATACTTCATTTAGGGGACCCCTCCTTAGCTCGATATACAAATACATTAAGCCAACTCCATCATTTGTTTTTAGCAGGGGTTTTAAATAAAGAATATTACTCTTTTTTAAAGAAAGCATACAAAAAACACCATCAGTTATTGCATCAAAATTTATTGCGCCCAGGTATTGTGAATAATAGAAGCATGCAGGAGGAGATAGTGAAGGTGTGCAAAGAACTATTTAATAAAACTTTTGCATAACCATGTTTCTGGTTTTCATACACGAGCGATTGGATGCTGTGCATAAGCACGGCAAGTAGGAAAAAAAGAGTTTTTTATGTTCAAAAATTAGATGCAGTTCCCTAAGAAAGATAGATACTTAATTTAGTTGTATACTTTATAAATAAATTAATCACGGATGGAGCTCGATCATGAACAGAATAGGAGTCTGTGCATTTTTACTCAGCGTACATTACAGTGCATTTGCAGGTTTTGCCGATGTAGTTCCAACGAAACCGTCTAATTATGGACCTGGTAAAATCCAATCCAGTGAAGCAAAAAATTATGCTAATCAATTGGTTGTCGCTTGCGGACGGGCAAGTAATCCAATAAACAGACTTAATGGAATAAACATCGGCGAGCCAGGCCTTGATGGTATGGTGGGTGCTGATCTTATAATGATTCTTCCCCAAAGCATTCCAAGTTCAAACTACTATGGCAAACTGTTGTGTGTATCAGGGGTCGTCAAAATGATGCCCGTGAATAATTCACCTCCTGTCCCTACAATTACCGTTGGCTCTGAGAAAGATATCGATATCTTACCTAATCAAGAACCGACTTGGTAAGAGATGGACAAAGAGATGGTTCTTTTACCTTAGAATAAAATGGAACGATTACGAGTTTCGCCTGTCATTTATTTGGTAACTGTTCAGAGAGTATGTTTGAATCTTGGGGAACGGTTGGATTTAAGCGCAGGTTGCGCCAAATGCAGTCGTTCGGTGAATGGGGCGTGAACGCTCAATGGCATCAACTTAAGGTAGCCTGGGTGAAGGTCCGAAGGACCGAAACCCGGGTTTCACTTCGTTTCACCCAGGCTACAGTATATCCGTGAGAGTTAGGTATGCTTAAGTTGACGCCATTACGTGAACGCTTACTTTATTTGAATTCAGCATACAGATCGTAATCATCACTATCTGTAATCATGACTTTTGCAAAAGATCCCACTTTAACTCCAGGAGTTGGCGGTAAAATAACGAGACCATCAATTTCTGGAGCATCACTTTGACTGCGTGCGATGATTTGTTCCTGATTTACTTCATCAATTAATACACTTTGTACGCTGCCAATTTTGTTTTCTAGCTTATCACGGCTAATTTCTGCTTGTAATTGCATGAAGCGATGATAACGTTCTTCTTTGACTTCTTCCGGTACCGGGTCGCTTAAATCATTTGCTTTTGCTCCTTCAACTGGAGAGTATTTGAAACAACCTACCCGATCTAATTGTGCTTCTTCGAGGAAGTCGAGCAGCTCTTCAAATTCTTCTTCTGTTTCTCCGGGAAAACCAACAATAAAAGTCGAACGCAGAGTAATATCCGGACAAATTTCGCGCCAAGAAGCGATGCGCAATAAGGTATTTTCACTGCTTGCGGGGCGTTTCATTGCTTTGAGCACGCGTGAATTGGCATGTTGTAATGGAATATCCAAATACGGGAGGATAAGACCATCTCGCATTAAAGGGATAATTTCGTCTACATGGGGATAGGGATAAACATAATGCAGACGTATCCAAATGCCGAGCTCTCCTAGTTGCTCGCATAAGTCATAAAAACGTGTGTTAATGGTTTTTCCTTTCCAGCTTACCGGTTGGTAGCGTGTATCCACACCATAGGCGCTGGTATCCTGAGAAATCACTAAAATTTCCTTCACACCCGCATCTTTTAACTTTTGGGCTTCAGTCAAGACTTGGGCCATTGGGTAACTTTGTAATTTGCCACGCATGGTAGGAATAATGCAAAAAGTACATTTTTGATTGCATCCCTCAGATATTTTCAAGTAGGCATAATGGCGTGGGGTTAATTTAATTCCTTGAGGGGGAATAAGTTGGGTAAAAGGATCTGCTGGTGGAGGTAAATGCTGATGGACTGCATTGACTACTTCTTCATAGGCATGTGCGCCACTAATATGTAGCACATCTGGGCATACTTCTTTAATGATCTCTGCTTTGGCACCTAGGCAACCTGTGACAATAACACGCCCGTTTTCTGCCATTGCTTCTTTTATTGTATCCAGCGATTCTTTAACGGCACTATCAATAAATCCACAGGTATTGATGACTACTACACCTGCATCTTGATAACTGGACACTAATTCATATCCCTGAGCACGCAATTGGGTGATAATGCGTTCTGAATCCACCAGAGCTTTGGGACAACCCAGACTAACAAATCCTACTTTATGATTCATAAAACTCTAACTGTAAAAAAAGTGAACGAATTATACCTCTTAACAAGCCTTATTGTCGACAGGATTATGGTGATTTAAGTTATTTTAATTTTGCATTTTTTACTGTACTTATAGGTTCTTTGATAATTCATCTTGAGGTGCTTACTTCCAAAGCTTTATGCCTGAAATTTATTAAATCAACTCTTATTAAATGTTCGATGGACAAGAAGGATTAAATCAGCATTTTCTGGATCTTCATCGATACGTTTTCTATTTTCGTTCGTTAAGATATCTTCTTGAGTAAGCTGCACTAAAGCCTCAGAAATTTTTTCAGCATGTTGGGGATGTTTTTC
Source organism: Legionella bozemanae (assembly GCF_001648595.1). Classification (GTDB taxonomy): domain Bacteria; phylum Pseudomonadota; class Gammaproteobacteria; order Legionellales; family Legionellaceae; genus Legionella; species Legionella bozemanae. The sequence continues at coordinate 36,422 of NZ_LBAW01000019.1, forward strand.
AATAAGATCTCTATTCTCATCCGTTAAAATATCTGCTTTAGCAAGCTTCACTAAAGCATTAGAAATTTTTCCAGCATGTTCAGGATGTTTTGCAAGAAGATCTCTATTCTCATTGTTTAAAATATCTGTTTCAGCAAGTTTCACAAGAGCATTGGATAGAATGCTAGCGTATTGAGGATGTTCAGCAATAAGATCTCTATTCTCGTTTGTTAAGATTTTTTTTTGAGAAAGAAACATTAATGCATTAGAAACAACTTCAGCACATTGATAATTTTTTACAATAATGTCTCTATTCTCTTTCTCCAAAATTTTTTCTTGGGCAAGACGTGCTAAGGCATTAGAAATAACTATAGCATATGGGTAATATTCACAAATAAGCGCTTTATTTTCGTCAGTTAATATCTCGTTTTTTGCAAGGATAATAAACGCCTTACTTACTCTCTCAGCATAGGGTGCGTTGTCCACAATAAACCGCCCATTTATGCTCGTTAAGATATTTTCTTGAGCAAGAAGAATTAATGCATTGGAAACGATGTCAGCATACTCAGGATGTTTTGTAATAAACTCTCTATTTTCGTTCGTTAAGATATTTCCCTTTGCTAGGGTAATAAGAGCATTAGTAATTTTCTTCGCATGTTTCGCATTATCTGCAATAACCTGCTTATTTTCATTTGTTAAAATATTATTCTGCGCTAATTTTTCCAGGAGTTTCATCCAGTCACTTTCTATCTTAAGATGAAATCTCAGTCGATTGTCATTAGTATCATCTGGAATAAGAGGAGACTCTTGAAGTCTTTCTAAGCCGGTTATATCCAGCTGTTTACCGATACTATCCATAATTTTTTGAAATACTGGTAAAGGAAGCTCTCGACGCAGCGCAAGTGAATGAGCACTACCGTGACCAGCAGTTAAACTGTTATTAAAAAATACGGTATAGATTGGATCATAAGCACATGAAAACATATTTTGACTGGAGGAGCGATTTTTAAGAAATTTTATAGCTTTATTTTCTTTACCTAGATCACTATCGCGGAGAACCTGCTCAACTTCTCTTCTTTCTTCATAATTTAATTGTTCTGGCTTTTTTGTATTGGGTAATTTATTAATTGCCTCTATTAAACCTGGTATAGTTTCCATAGAAATAATTTCAGTTTCTCTCTTCTGATTAACATACATAAGTTGCCAGGTTTGATCATTATTATTTTTAACAAGTAAATATTCATTTGGGATAAGTCTAAGACTACTTTCCGGCATCTCAGATAAAAATTTAACTCCAATCCCACCTTTCCATAACCCAAAACCCATCAGCAAACCATTCGCTCCAGCTTTATCTCCTAGTTGCAATATAGAAGCGCTTTGCATATGGAGATCTCCAGTGTTGCCACCCAATTGTTGAATACTCTGCAACCATTGCGTAAAACGTTTTCCATTTTTATCAACGTGTACCAGACCATCATTTTTATTGAAAGCTGGGACTAAATGAATTTGGCAATTTTTTAAATCAACTAAACCAATATAACCTTGACCGTCACTACCCAGTTCAAATAGTTCCTTCGATTTATCTGTGAGTATTAATTCGCGAGAGAAAAAGTCCTCACATTTCGGAACAGAATGAAAACTTACAAATGATTCTGACTCTGATTGTGCAAACATTTCATACCTCTTATTTTTGCTTACTAATTTATCTTTCTGTCTTTAAAGAATAGCTCATTTTTAAATAAATAGTTTTTGCCCTACTTGTCCCACCATGAAAAAGTAATTTATAACCCATTGAAAATTAATGATAAAAATATTTTCTAGAGGCGAAATCGAATCAACGACATAAGGATTTTCAGTCTTAAATAATGCTCTTTTTAATACGCTTTAATAAATTTTATAATCCTTTAATATCTCTTTGAAAATCAAATAGTAGATGGGATCTAGTCGATTTTACACAATGAATCGTATCCAGCGATCTGACACAAAAATGCATACACGTTGGCCATAGTTTCATTCCATGAAGGATAATTTTGGTAAGCAGAAAGCGAAGAAAAACTCATCTCTTGTAGCAATTCTCGATTTTTAATTAATTTTATAATGAGCTCTCTAAGCGTTGTACAATCGCCAGGAGTAATCAAGAATCCATTAATCGCATCCGTTACAATTTCTGGCACGCCTCCAGTATTGCTTGCAATGACTGGAATACCAGCTCCCATTGCTTCTGTATAAACAATTCCATAGCTTTCAAAATACGAAGGAACAACCAACAGATGGTGTGAAAGAAGTTCTTTTTTTAAACATTCAATATCGAGTGCCCCATGAATTTTTATATTTTCTTCCAGCTTTAAATAGGTAATCATCTTGAATATTTTTCGGGTATATTTCAAATCAAAATGAAGGCTACCCACAATGGATAATTCCCAGGATTTGTAATCTATTTGTGATAAAGCCTGGAGCAGTATATGTAGCCCCTTGTTATACAATAGGTTGCCAATAAAAATAATCATGAATTTATTTTTTTTGCATTTAAACCGAATGTTATCCTTTGGAGCATCCAGTTGCAGACGATCTTTGCCAGGATAGGCAATCAATGAATTATTATTTTTTCCAATAATTTTTGTAATGCATTTCTCTGTGGAAAGGCTATTAAAGATAAAACCATCGACGGATTTAAGGTATAAACTTTCTATTTTTTTAGTGAACCATTTAACCAAAAAATTGTGCAATGCATTTGCCTGTAAAAGATGAACAATACTTATAATTGGAAAATTTCCCATTGCTTTTAGTCTCTTATTTAGAATAAATAATGAATTAAAATTCATCTCATCTTGTAAAAGGACATCAGGAGAAAATTCAATAATTTCATTGATTAGTTTTTTTGAAAAATTATTTCTGATTAATCCCCAGAAATTCTTTTTCTCTTGTGAAAAAATTTTAACAACTACACCATGCGCACGTAAGTATTCGACTAACTTATAATCATAAATGTATCCACCGGTAGTTGTAGTGAGAGAGCCATACAGAATTAATCCTACACGCATTTGGTTTCTCGATAACTGGCTTGAGCAATATCATCCTCCCATAATCTAACCGTGATTTGACTGTCAACCGGGAGCTCAATGTGATTATTAAATTTTTGCCAGAGAATCTTAGAAAACAGTTCGAGGCTTGGATTTTGGTTTTTAAACTCAGGAAGTTCATTTAATATCTTATCCTGAAAATAGGATATTAATTGATCGATGTGTGCTCTGACTTCTACAATATCAATCAGAAAATTAAACGGGTCAAGCTTTGTATTTTCAATTTCCAATTCAAAACTATAGTGGTGGGAGTGCCGTAAATTTTCTGCGCCAAAATCTTTGCCAATCAAGAAGTGTTGTGCAATGAAATTTTTTCTTAACATTAAATGATGCATCATTTACTCCCCATAGGTTAACGTGATAAATAAAGTATCATGTGGATTAGAATCCAATAATTGATAGGCTTTATTTGCATCAGTAATATGAAATTTATGAGAAATGAATCGTGCCGGATTTATTTTCTCCAACATTTTAAAAACAACTTCAAATCGTCGAGCTTTTGTCCATCTTCCTTGCAGCTCAGAGGCAATCGTGCTGACTTGACTTGCAATGACTTTAATTCGGTTTCGATGAAAACGGCCTCCTAAATCAATAGCACATGGTTTTCTTCCATACCAAGATCCCAGAATGATGCGCCCTTCATAAGCAGCAAATGAAATAGCGCTATTGAGTGCATCAGGATTGCCTGTCAATTCATAAATCAGATCAATAGGGTTTGATTTTACATTTTTAAAGTAATTGGTCACTTGCAAATGAAGATCAGATTGTGAGGCATCAAAAGTATGTTCGGCTCCTAACTCCATACATAGATTTCTTCTTTTAGCATGTAAATCAATGCCAAGAAGACTGGCTAACGGAAATTGTTGCAATAAAGCCGTAGTGAGAAGGCCTACAATTCCAAGTCCAAAAATAAGTACATTTTCTCCGATTAAAGGAGAACCATCTAATACCAGGTTTATTGCGGTTTCCATATTGGGTATAAATAGTGCGTCATAAGGAGATATGCGCTCCGGTAACACAATAATTTGTGTTTCCTTGGCGCAAAAATAACTTTCATGTGGATTAAATACAAAGACCCATTGATTTAATAAATGGTTTAATTTTCTATTACCTGTTTCAATTACTTTCCCAATAGAACAATAACCATATTTGAATGGATAATTTTGTTTCTGTTTGAGCGCAAGAATTGTTTCATCCAGACATAGCTCGGTTGGCATTAGGCCGCGATAAAAAAGCATTTCTGTACCTGAACTTATCCCTGAAATAATGTTTTGAATCAACACTTCATCCGTTTTGGGTTTGGGAATTGATTCTTCCAGGATGGAAACTTGCTTTGGTTGATTAAAATAAAGCACATGATTTTTCAAGATAGATTCCTTTCTATATCTGCCATGATGATAATATCTCTGCCTAATTTATATTGAAGTACATTTTTTAATTGAGGAAAACCAAGATTTTCCTTTATTTCTTTTGATAAAACAGAAACGCCACCAACGAAAATTGGTGCTACGGTGATAATTACTTTATCCACATGATTTTCATTAAGAAAGCTCGTGATAATGGCTCTTCCTCCTTCGACCATCACTGTTTTAATACCAAAGACAAATAATTTCTCTAAAGCTTGGCTTAAATCAGTACGACCATCAGGAGTTGAATCAACTAACACAATCTTTGCGTTCATTTCGGCAAGCAATTTTTGTTTTTCAGGATCAGCCTGGTTTGTTGTAAAAATTATAGGAGGTTTTGAGTTTTTTAAAACGCGTGCGGTTAAAGGAATGCGAAGTTTACTGTCTAAAATGACTACCTGTGGATTTTTCCCTTTATAGTGCCGCACCGTTAATTGAGGATTATCTGCAATAACTGTACCTACTCCAACCAATATTGCATCGTTTTCAGAACGTAATTTATGCGTCATTACCAGAGATTCTTGGGAACTGAGCAGAAGCCTTTTTTTCCGATGAAATGAAATGGAGCCATCCAGGCTTTGCGCATAAGCTAAGGTCACTACAGGTTTTCTCTTTTTTAAGAAAGAGGAGCATTTTTCATATAACTCTTTAAGATCTTCTTCTTCGAAAAAATGATGCATTTTTTGTTTTTTAGTCAACAAATAAAAAGCATTATGAGGATGAATAGAGCCTTTTATAGGAACTCTTGAGGTCACGTTTAAATTATGCTGATTGAGTGCTTCTATTTTTTGAGGGTTATTAGTAAGCAATCGCAACGATTTAACCTGTAACTCTTTTAAAATATGAGCAGCCACTTCATAAGAACGCTCATCTTCTTCGTGGCCTAGCGCAAGATTGGCATCGACTGTGTCTTTTCCCTGATCCTGCAAATTGTAGGTATGCAATTTGTTAATTAAGCCAATTCCTCTTCCTTCTTGTCGGAGGTAAATAATAATGCCGCGGCCTTCAATAGCAATTTGACTCATACTCATTTGCAGTTGTTCACCGCAATCGCAACGTAACGAGCCTAGAATATCCCCAGTCATGCATTCTGAATGAATTCGCACTAAAATATTATCTGCATTGTGCACTGCTCCAAATGTGAGTAAAAGATGCTCTTTATCATCTTGATTTGTAGTAAATAACGAAAGTTCAAAAGAACCATATTTTGAAGGAATTGCAGCAGAAACTTCTTTTTTAACAATGAGCTGATTATCCATAATCTAATCCTTAGACGGAATCTCCGACTCTTATGTTTCTCATGCCTTTATAACTATAGTTCATAAAAAAAATGGATCAAATTTTATTCACAAAATTTATAAAATAGCCATAAACACCTGAAGAAAAGTTGAGAGAGGACAAAAAATTAGGATCTTGCAACTCATTAATTTCTTTTTAAAGTTTCGGGCATGAGCGATAAAAAGAGAATGAAGCCAATCATTGCAAAGAATGCCAAAGTATAAAAGCCCATATTATAATTATATGATTTTACAATATATCCACTGGCAAAATTGCTAATTGCATAGGCTACGCCTTGGCAAAGAACCATCAATCCAAGCATAAAATTAAACCGTCCGGAATATGCCGCAAGTTCTGCAATCATTACGATGCCAATCACGCCAAAAATGCCGCCGCTTACCCCATCTAAAACTTGTAATGCAATAATAAAATAGGGATTTTGGGAAAAGGTAAATAAAATTGCTCGTATGAAAATAAATAAAAATGCAAGTAAAAATAAAGGCTTACGCGGTATATTTTTAATGAAGTACACTAAGAGAATTGAAACGAACATCATAATTATATGGGATACTATGACACTATTTGCCATAAAAATGGAGCATGCTTTTGTACTGACTTGAACAAAAATCAAACCAATTAGTGTCAATTGTGCTGCACTCGAAAAATGAAATAAAAAAACAGCAATTAAGAAAATAATATTGGTGCGAGAGAGTAAGATTTTCTTAAGAGGGACAATTCCCTTTTTTCCAGTATCGAAACCCACAGGGGCTAATTGGCGTGCAATATCATGATCAATATCTGTTTCTCTAATCAGAAAAATTGGCAAAATTCCTAAAAGGGAAAAAATGCCATACGAGTATATAATCCAAATATTTCCACTAAAATAAGAACATACACCGATAATTAGAGCGAGAATTATATTGCCAGCATGACCTAATGTTTCATTAATGCTTTCTCTTCGGGGAAATTCCTTGGTTCCGACTAAACCCAGTGTTATGGCTACGATTGCTTTTGGCATAATTGCCGTTGCCAATCCAATCAATATTTGTGCACTTATTATTGCTAAAAAATAAGGAAATTTCGTGATGAGATAACAACTTATTGCAAAGATGAAACAGCTTCCTACCAATAAGAGTCGTTTTATTTTGTATGCATCAATAAGTAGCCCACTGGGAATTTGATTGAGCATATTTGCAAAATTCATTATTCCTAGCGCAATACCAATCTGAGCAGGATCCCATTGCAACTCTGCTTTTAAATAAATTGTTAGAAAAGGACTAATGTCAGATTGGAGGCCGGCAAGTAAAAGGATGACCCAATTTAAAGCAAAATAACTTTGAAATGATGCGCGCATTTTTTCCCATTTTATAGGTAATTCATATTAACAAGAGTAATAAAATATTTCTTATAATTTTGGTGTCTGTGGCAGTTCATTTCTCTACGTACCGCGCTTCATGTCGCTTCATGCGTGGTATCCAGCGATTTTGCTTTAAAAAGAACCCGGGAGTACGCAAAGGCATCATTCTGGATCCCGCGCATGAAGCGTGGTACGTAGGCTCTAAGGCGAATTGTGAAAGACTCTTAATGGTGATTATCAGACAAATATGAATCCAAAATTAATGTTAGTCTATCTTTTTTAAAATTTTTAAAAATTTATTGGCAGAAATTTCACCAACCAGTTTGAGCTCGTTGAGTTCATTGCCTTGAGCATCCAAAAAGATAAAAGTGGGAGGGGCTACAACATGGAAATAATTGAGTAACGCTTTATTGTCGGCATTATTTTTTGTGACATCAATTGTAATCACGCTAAAACGCGTCAAAGCCTTTTGTACACGAGGATCTTTAAATGTCGTTGCTTCCATCATCTTACAGGATGTACACCAGTCAGCGTAAAAATCAAGCATTACTGGCGTGCCGCGAGCATCAACTATGGCTTGTTTTATAGTGCGTAAATTCTGCTCTTGCTGTGTTTTGGCAGGGGCTGCGTTTGCTGATTGGATTGTTAAGGGTTGCAGGGGATTTGTTGCTCCCATGCTGGCGCCCACCAAAATCAAGAAACCGTAGACGAGTAAAATGAGTCCCACCCCTTGGTTAAATTTTTCGCGATGTGTTGCAGAATACGTAAGAGCACCACTGTAAATCCCTGAAAAAATGAGCAAGCATGCCCATAAGATCATGCTGACTAATGGGGAGGCTATTCGAGAAATAAGCTCAATGGCAACGGCAATAAAAAAAATGCCGAATAGTGCCTTGATAGTATTCATCCAGCTGCCTGTCTCTGGCAACCATCTACCTGCGGAAGTACCGATGAGAAGTAAGGGGGTGCCCATCCCCAGACCTAAAACGAACAAAGTCAGACATCCTAAAAGAACATTTCCACTTTGGGCAATGTAGGTTAATACGCCAATTAATGGGGCAGTAACACAAGGTGAAAGAATCAAAGTAGAGAGACAACCCATGATTGCAGCCCCAAGATAGTGGCCGCCTCGTTGATTGCTGGAACCGTGTATTTTTGCCTGCCAGGAATGCGGTAATTTGAATTCATAAAATCCAAACATGGATAAGGCTAATAGAATAAAAATCAGGCTAAACACGCCAATGGACCAAGGGGATTGCATACTAATTTGCAGATTGGCTCCAAGCAAGGCAACTACTGCACCGATGATTGAGTAGGTAATCGACATGCTCAGCACATAACTTAATGAGAGAAAAAAGGCTTTGCTGGTCGTAATTTCTTTACCATGGCCAACAATAATCCCGGATAAAACAGGAACCATTGGTAAAATGCAGGGGGTGAATGATAAAAGCAAACCAAAACCATAAAAAGTAAACAGAATCAGAAACCAATTGTGGCTTAAAAAGATTTTAGCGACGCTGTCATTTTGTGATTCTTCAGTGTCTGTGGTCTGGGTATTTTGAGGTTGCACCAGGCTTACTTGCGCTAAAGCCAAACTATCATCTATGGAGAGCTGAATTGTTTTCGTTTCTGGGGCATAACAAAAACCATCATCAGAACACCCCTGATAATGCAAATCAATTAACGCTTTTCCTGGTTTATTCCCTAAAATTCCTACAGGAATGGAAACTTGATTACGATAAACAGTATATTTATGCCCCTGTTTGTCAATTTTTTGTTCTGTAGGTGGGAAACGCAAAGGGCCTAAGTGAATTGTATCATTCGTATTTGTTGTTAATTTAATACGATCACTATAAAGAAAGTAATGAGGCTTTACCTGGAAGTTGATGGCAAAAGTATTGGGATCAACTTTGCTTACATTAACATGGAATACTTCTGCAGCAGGAAGCGGGTTTGCATATAGAGCAAATGTAGTTATATAGCAGAATAACAGTAAAAACCATTTTCTCATTCTGAAAACCTTTATAATACCGGGGAGTAAATACATATATGTAACTATATCAGAACATCATGGAGTGTGAATAAAATTAAAACTAAAATTTTTTTTATTTTTACCCTTGAAACTTTTTACCTTGTCCCCATATGGCAGTCAGTAACATTGCAAATTGACTTTAAAGTTTAATTAATCAGGAGATAAAAGTATGAAAATTCGTCCTTTACACGATCGAGTTGTTGTTCGTCGTATGGAAGAAGAGCGTACCACAGCGGGTGGTATTGTTATTCCAGATAGCGCTACTGAAAAACCAATGCGCGGTGAAATCATTGCTGTTGGTGCTGGTAAGATATTAGACAACGGTGACGTTCGCGCTTTAGCAGTAAAAGTGGGAGATATCGTCCTGTTTGGTAAATATTCAGGTACCGAAGTGAAAATCGACGGTAAAGAACTGGTTGTGATGCGTGAAGACGACATCATGGGTGTAATCGAGAAGTAATCGTTTCATTAGGAGAGAGATAATGGCTAAAGAATTACGTTTTGGTGACGATGCGCGTCTACAAATGTTAGCTGGTGTTAATGCATTAGCGGATGCAGTACAAGTGACTATGGGTCCACGCGGTCGTAATGTTGTATTAGAGAAAGCTTATGGTGCGCCTACTGTAACTAAAGACGGTGTGTCTGTTGCTAAAGAAATCGAATTTGACCAACGCTTCATGAATATGGGCGCTCAAATGGTTAAAGAAGTTGCTTCCAAGACTTCTGATACTGCTGGAGATGGTACTACTACAGCTACTGTATTGGCTCGTGCGATTGTAGTTGAAGGCTACAAAGCAATTGCTGCCGGCATGAATCCTATGGATCTGAAACGCGGCATTGATAAGGCAGTTACTGCAATCACTAAAAAATTACAAGCAATGTCTAAGCCTTGTAAAGACAATAAAGCAATTGCCCAAGTAGGTACTATTTCTGCTAACTCCGATGAAGCAATTGGTTCTATTATTGCCAGTGCTATGGATAAAGTAGGTAAAGAAGGCGTTATTACTGTTGAAGACGGTAATGGTCTTGAAAATGAATTATCTGTTGTTGAAGGGATGCAGTTTGATCGTGGTTATATTTCTCCATACTTCATCAACAATCAACAAAGCATGACTTGTGAGCTTGAGCATCCATTTATTCTGTTAGTTGACAAGAAAATTTCCAGCATTCGTGACATGTTGTCTGTACTGGAAGGTGTTGCAAAATCAGGCCGTCCATTATTGATTATTGCTGAAGATGTTGAAGGTGAAGCTTTGGCAACTTTGGTTGTTAACAACATGCGTGGTATTGTTAAAGTATGTGCTGTTAAAGCTCCTGGCTTTGGTGATCGTCGTAAAGCAATGTTGCAAGACATCGCAATTCTGACTCGTGGCGAAGTGATTTCTGAAGAAATTGGCAAGAGCTTAGAGCAAGCTACTTTAGAAGATTTGGGTTCTGCAAAACGTATCGTAGTAACCAAAGAAAACACTACGATTATTGATGGCGAAGGTAAAGCTACCGACATCAATGGCCGTATTGCTCAGATTCGTGCTCAAATCGAAGAAACTACTTCTGATTACGATCGTGAGAAGTTACAAGAGCGTGTTGCTAAACTTTCTGGCGGTGTTGCCGTGATCAAAGTTGGTGCTGCTACTGAAGTAGAAATGAAAGAGAAAAAAGCTCGTGTTGAAGATGCATTACATGCTACTCGTGCTGCTGTAGAAGAAGGTATTGTAGCAGGTGGTGGTGTTGCTTTAATTCGTGCACAAAAAGCTCTGGATTCTTTGAAAGGCGACAATGACGACCAAAACATGGGTATCAACATTCTACGTCGTGCTATTGAAGCGCCAATGCGTCAGATCGTATCAAACGCTGGTTATGAAGCTTCTGTCATTGTAAACAAAGTATCTGAAAACAAAGACAACTATGGTTTCAACGCTGCGACTGGTGATTTTGGCGACATGGTTGACATGGGTATTTTGGATCCAACTAAAGTAACTCGTATGGCATTACAAAATGCTGCTTCTGTAGCAAGTTTGATGCTGACAACTGAGTGCATGGTTGCTGATTTACCAAAGAAAGACGAAGCTGCTGGTGATATGGGCGGCATGGGCGGAATGGGTGGTATGGGAGGCATGGGCGGCATGATGTAAGCCTCTCTCTCCTATTCCTTTAAAAACCCGCCTTTATGGCGGGTTTTTTATTACTGTATTTAATTATCAAAGGCCATGAATGGTTTATTAAGATATATGGGATATAAGCAGCTTAGATTACGAGCTATTAGTAGCAATTAATCTAAACACGATAATTCAGTCCAAAGCTCAATTGATTACTGTAGACTTGCAAAAACCTGGTGGGGGCGCCGCTGGCCGGGACACCGTTCGAGGCTATCGTATCATATTGGCCACTATTGCTAGTTTGACCTATGGCTAGGTAACTGTAGCTGATATCGATGTCGAAGTGCTCAGTCACACGGTAAAGGCTGCCTGCACCGACTTGCCAGGCGAAGTGGGTGGTAGTAAGTCCTGATTCATGTTGGACCGCTAGAGGCCAATAAATGGTATTAGTTTTTGAGGTTGCTGCACCTAGACCGCCACCGAGATAAGGTTCTATGCGTTGATTCATAGGCAGAGGATAAGAAAAATAGCCATTGATCATATAAGTGTAGGTGTTAACATGTCCGTGAGCTGTTTCATTTCCATCATCTGTAACTGAGAAAGGAATGTCTGGTAGCCCTTGCACTCGAAAATCTGTTCTGAAAAAAGGATTGAAACGATAACCAACTCCTAACGAGTATCCCCAATTATCGCCTATAGAAGCCGCTGGTGCAGTAATTGCATTTGGAGAAAAAAAAGAAGCAGTCTCTGCTCGGTTAAAATTAAATGCATTGTAGGTGGCAAGTCCCACTACATAAAACCCCTGCTCCTTTTTATAAGTTACAGGCCCCATATCACCTGCGTACGCAGGGAGTATTGCTACTGAAAACAAAAAAATCGCGACTTTTTTTAACCTAAGATGCATACCAGACACTCCATTGTGAGATAAAATTCATTAGTTAAATGCAAACGGGCTCAAGCAAATGCTACGTTCAAGAACCTCAAACTTTATAGTTACAAAAAATAACTTTTAACACAATAAGCAATATCGTTATGAATTATGACTGTTCAGGCAATAGGGGTAGCGTGTTGCATCTCATAAGTAATTACGAATAAAAAAAGATAATTATAAACTCTAGTTCGCTGATGCAAAATTCAATTGACTTTAGCGGAAATGGAAACAAACCCTGGAATTTTTGCAATGTATCGTCCACAATGATGGGGAATTTTATAAAGTCAGGAGTAATGATGGAAGCAATAATTAAAAAGCTGGAAGTGGTTTTAGCTGATACCTACGCCTTATATCTTAAAACACAAAATTATCACTGGCATGTTAAGGGAGCTCAGTTTAAAAGCTTGCATGAATTGTTTGAAATGCAATATAGAGCATTGGCAGAAGCGGTGGATGAAATTGCAGAACGAATTTTAATTTTGGGTCATAATGCACCTGCTACTTTTACTGTATTGAACCAATTAAAAACAATTCAAGACGGCAACTCCAATATTAATGCGAATCAGATGGTGAGTGAGTTGGCTCAGGACAATGGGATTCTGGTTAAAGATCTCAACAAAGCAGTTAAACTCGCTCAGGAACATGATGATGAAGGAACGGTGGCTTTACTCAGTGAGCGTATTGCTGCGCATGAAAAAGCACGATGGATGCTGAACGCATCTACTGTCTAAGACTTGTTACAAAGCCATTATCATACACGTCTGGCTGCTTGCCCTCATGACTTGTTCGCGGGGTTGTCCGCAGGGTTCAGTGTTTTAACGCAGATCGTCTGGCTCCCGCAGACAACCCGCGGGATGTAGATAGAGAGGTACTGTTATTTACTCTTCATTACTTCTTTTTCAGCGCCTTTTTTAATGACGATAATGCTAATTCGTCGGTTTTCAGGGCTGAAAGGATCTTTAGTATTGAGAAGCAAAGTTGATCCGAAACCGGATACACGCATCACTTTATCGGGATCCAAACCTGCCTTAACCAAAGCACGGCGGGCAGCATTGGCTCTTTGGGTGGAGAGTTCCCAGTTAGTATATTCTAATTCATCTGGATTATGGTAAGGATGGGCATCGGTATGTCCTTCAATGGTAATTTTATTGGGGACTGTCTTAAGCAGTTTAGCGATCTGCGCAAAAATCGGTTCCATCCCCGGGTTAAGTTTATCTGATCCCACGTCAAACATAGGCTTTTTCTGATTATCGATTAATTGAATGCGTAATCCATTTTTTACCACTTCCATGATTAATTGATTTTTTAAGCCAGAAAGAGAAGGATCTTGTTGAATACTTAAATTAATTTTTGATTTTAATTCTTCGAGTTTTTGTGTCTCATTTTCAGTGGATTGAATTACTTGCATGTCTTGGGGTTTTTTATTTGGTGCAGATGACAGCTCCGTTTTAGAAACTTGCCCATTGGTATCTTTGAGATTAGGTCCTCCCCCTTTAAGGTTAATTTGCTGATTGCCTACGTTTTCCCCGCCAAAAAAAGTGATTTTCATTGGCTGTTTAAAATACTCGGAAATACCATCTTTTTGTGCTTTATTCAGTGAAGCAATCAACCACATTAACAAAAAAAAGGCCATCATTGCTGTAACAAAATCAGCAAAGGCAATTTTCCATGAGCCCCCATGTAGTTTGTGTTTATTCTTTTTTATTTTTCGAATTATAGGGGTTGGACCAGTCTTTCCTTTACTACCGTTTTCGCTCATACTGTAACCTCATTAGCCCGGTGTAGCTTCCGTAGCGGAATTTTCTTCAGAACTCGATGATGATGCCGCTGGTTTGGAATTTTTAATTTCTTCATTGAGCTGGGTAAAGGAAGGGCGTTGTGCAGAAAACAAAACTTTACGTCCAAATTCAACAGCAATAACAGGTGGATTATTGTGCAGACTAGCTAATATTGTGGCTTTTATACACTGCAGTATCAATTGAGTCTGATTGGCCTGATGTTCCATTGCTGAAGCTACAGGACCCACAAATCCATAGCCAATTAAAATACCTAAAAAGGTTCCTACAAGAGCATGAGCAATGAGTACTCCTAGTTCCGGGGGCGGTAAATTGATCGATTCCATCGTATGGACCACGCCAAGAACGGCAGCAACAATACCGAAAGCAGGCATGGCATCAGCGAGTTTTGCTAAGGCATTTGCCGGGATCATTTCTTCTTCATGATGGGTTTCAATTTCCATATCAATTAACGCTTCAAGCTGAAAAGGCTGTATGTTCGAAGTAATGATCAATCTTAAGTAATCGCAAATGAACTCAATGATATGATGTTTTTTCATGAGCGAAGGATAAGCATTAAAAATAGGACTTTCTTCAGGGTTTTCAATATCTGTTTCTAATGACATCAGTCCTTGTTGTCGCGACTTGTTCAACAGATTGTATAATAGGCCTAATAGATCACTGGAATTTTCCTTAACTGATTTTTCACCTCGAAAAACTTTAGGCAATGCTTTTAACAGGGATTTTAATACCGTAACACTGTTCGCTACAATAAGCGATCCTACCGCTGCTCCAGCAATGATAAGCAATTCTATGGGTTGAAAAACCGCCGCAAGATGACCACCGGCTAGAGCAAATCCTCCAAAAACACAGAATAATATAACTAAATAGCCTATTATTATTAACATTTATATTTGATCTCCAAGTCCTTTTTAAATTGCTCAAATCCTTTATTTAAGATAATCGTGCACAACACGACCATAAGGCAAAGTGAGATCCGTTAATAAATGTACACCACTTACTATACGTCGTACGGGCAGGTTAGCTACTGGAGCTAATGCATGGTGTGCTAATTGCAACTGAGCTGGCCCTTGCCATGCCCCTTTGATGTCAACATGTTCAAGATAATATTCAACAAGTTCACAAATTCGAACGCTGCCATCCACATGAGGAATTATCTTAAGTAAATAATTGGGGGTGTTTAGTGATTCAGCTACCTTTTTCACGTCCATTGTTTCGTATTTATAACCCATGGTCGCTGTAGCAATACGATAAGGGCCATACTCTAGAGTGCCTAATAGCGTTTCATGAACCACTTCTAGTTTAGGTTGGGCCAGTTTCTTGGGAAATCCCCAAATTTCACGACCACCTGCTATAGGCGGGAGATCATCCAAAAACATGGCATGTGTGTAACCGCCCATTTTACCTTTATAACGTACCGGTATCACTTGGCCTGATTCCGTATAGTCCCCAAATCCTGTGGAGTCAGGCATGCGAATGAATTCAAACTTGACCAAAGGGTCTACTACTTCTAAGGGGGCGGGAACTATTTCGCGGAGCAGATCGATATCCGTTTCATAGGTAATGATTAAGAATTCCCTATTGATAAAGCGGTAAGGGCCACGAGGATAAGATGGGCTGATGAGCGGCATGGCAAAAGCGTTTTTTATTACTTCTGCTTCATTCATTTTCAGACTCCTCTTTTAAATGTTTATTGGGAGACATATCGTATACAGCAATACCTGTTGTTTGTGATACGGGCTGGTCCCAGGGGGATTTTTTTATGGCTTTTCGTCCATCAAGATAGCCATGTTTTATGCGTTCTGAAATACTTTTTCTGGAAAACTCATAATCTTTTGAAGAAAACTCAGTTTCATCGTGTTCATATAAAAAGCGAACTAAAGAAATCGTAGATTGATGCCCACGGGCAATACAAAGTTTTAACTCTGGGTTATCCCTTTCCTCTTTAGGAACATAACGCGAAAGAATATGAATCGTATTTTTTAACGCATGAATCTGTTGATACATTTCAACTGCTTGGGCAAAACGGCTTGAATACTCTATATCTTTTTTGCGCTTCATTACTGCATCCAATGAATTAGGGTACAAGCCATAAGAGTCAAATAAATGAATCGCAAAACACAGTAAATTTTTGGGGCATCGATTTACTGATAATACATAAGTCGCAGGGGAGTTACAGGAAATCCCACCATCCCAATAATATTCTCCATCAATTTCAACAGCTGGAAAACCAGGAGGCAATGCACCACTTGCCATAATATGCTCAGGCCTAATTTTTGTGTCTTGTGAATCAAAATACATCATTTCACCCGAACAGATTTCAACTGCGCCAATACTTATGCGGGTTTCTTTTGAGTTGAGGCGATCAAAATCGATAAATTGTTCTAAAGTAGATTTTAAATTTCTAGTATCGTAAAAACTTAAGCTATCGGGTGCATCATAATACCCCATAAGAAGAGGGGGAAAACGAGGTGCAAAAAAACCTGGCTGGCCAAAAAGTAGCGAAGATTGGGCAGAGAAGAAGTGTTCGATTTTTCGGCTCTCGTCATCATTGGGAAGAAAGCTGCCCTCTATAAAAGAAGGTGTGGCAATGGTCTCCCAAAATTGATACATTTTTTCAACACGCTCTTTAGGTGGATTGCCTGCTGCAATTGCAGCATTGATCGCACCTATTGAGGTGCCAGCAAACCAATTTGGATCATAGCCTGCTTCATCAAGAGCATGTAAAACACCTACTTGGTAGGCGCCTAAAGCGCCTCCGCCTTGAAAACAGCAGGCAATATGATGATGCTGCTGTTTTTGGGTTTTACCTTTATTCGTCCGAGCCATAGGGGCTTACTCCATGAACCATCCATGACTCACTATCAATGATTGGCCTGTCAGAGCGTTTGATTCAAAGGAAGCAAAAAATAATGCAGTTTGCGCTACGTCGTCCGTGGTAGTGAATTCCCCGTCAACTGTATCCTTAAGCATGACATTCTTAATGACTTGTTCTTCAGTGATTCCTAATTCTTTAGCTTGCTCAGGAATTTGTTTATCTACTAGAGGAGTACGTACGAAACCTGGGCAAATGACGTTGGCGCGCACATTATGGGCTGCCCCTTCTTTGGCAACTACTTTACACAAACCAATCAAACCATGCTTTGCAGTAACATAGGGTGCTTTCAGTTTAGAGGCCTCTTTGGAGTGAACTGATCCCATATAAATAATACTTCCTCCTTTACCGGAGGCATACATGTGTTTTAATGCGGCGCGTGTCGTTAAAAAAGCTCCATCCAACTGAATGGATATTAATTTTTTCCAATCAGAAAAAGCCAATTGTTCTACAGGGCTAATAATTTGTATTCCTGCATTGCTGACCATAACGTCAACACCGCCAAAATATTTAGCAACATCATCGATACCCTTATCAACTTCGTTTTCATCGGTGACATTCATGGCAACTGCCATAGCTTCTCCACCTTTAGATTTTATTTCTTCGGCTGCACTCTTGGCTTGCTCCAGATTGAGATCTGCAATAGCTACTTTAGCCCCTTCTTTTGCATACACTAAGGCGATTTCTTTACCTATTCCACTGGCAGCCCCGGTGATTATTGCTACTTTATTTTTTAAGCGCATGATTAACAGTCCTTGTATTATTTTGAGTGAATGATCAATCGCTTACGATTAATCTAAAAATTCTTTTAAAAGTATAGCAATGGAAATTTGATATTGCCTACATTCACTAAGATTTTTTATTTATTTAAAACGCCTACTTTTACAACATGAAATATACTTGGCTTAACTGTTAAAATTTAAAACCCTTAACCTCTTTTGGAGATTAAGGGCATATTTATTGGTATTGATATTAGATATTAGTAATAGTAATAAGGACGATAGTAACCACGACTATAATAATATCGTCTATCTTGGTCTCGGCCGATTGCATTTCCTACCAATGCGCCCGCCCCTGCACCAATTACTGTTCCTACAGCACTACCTCCAGTCGCAGCATAACCTATGCCTGCCCCTGCAGCACCGCCCGCAGCAGTGCCAATTTCAGTATTAGTGCAACCCCCAAGCATAAAAGCTGATAAACCAGCAAAAAATAAGGGAGCGATAATTTTTTTCATAGTGAACTCCTTTTTATAGTTTTCAGGATTCCTGCATTGGTAAAGCAGACATTCATGACAAGAAAATCCTGGTTGCTTCATCTTCACTATGATTTTAGTACAAAAAAAATATTTAATGTAAAATAAATGATCATAATTTGTTTTGCCGATCATTTTTTTAAATATCAGATTTTACTCTGACCTACATTTTCCAGTAGTATTAATATAAGAATTATAAAAATAGGGGACTTTATGTTTAAAGGAAGCATTGTAGCTTTATTAACTCCCATGAAAAATGATCAAGTTGATGTGCCGCGCTTACGGGAGTTGGTTGAGTTTCATATTGAAATGGGCAGCCATGCTTTGGTTGCGGCAGGTTCTACCGGTGAATCAGGTACTTTATCTCATGAAGAAAAACTGTTGGTTATAAAAACAGTAGTAGACCAAGCTAAAGAGCGAATTCCTGTTATTGCAGGTACCGCCATGAATGCAACACGGGATTGTATTCAACTAACGCAGGAAGCGATGGAATGTGGAGCGCATGCTGCTCTAATTATGACTCCAGCTTACATCAGACCTACTCAAGAAGGCTTGTATCAGCATTACAGTCAAATAGCCGAAGCAGTTGCCATGCCGATTATTCTTTATAACGTGCCAACACGAACAGCTTGTGATATGTTGCCTGAAACAGTAGCCAGACTTGCCAAGATTTCCAATATTGTGGGAATAAAAGACGCTACGGGGCAGATGACTCGGTTACAACAAATTTTACGTCTTTCAGAAGGCAGTATTGATGTATTTAGTGGTGATGATTTTACTGCAGCATCCTGGATGTTGTCTGGAGCTAAGGGAAATATTTCCGCCGCAGCGAATGTGGTCGCCAAATTAATGGCTAAATTATGTGACTCAGCTCTAGATGGTGATCATGCTGTATGTTTGCGTTTAAACGAACAGCTGATGCCTCTATATGAATTATTGTTTATTGAGACAAATCCAATTGCAATAAAATGGGCAGCAAGCAGAATGGGGTTAATGGAGAATGAATTAAGGATGCCGTTAACTCGTTTATCTAAAGAACATCATGAACCATTGGAAAAAGTAATGAAGAGTTTGGAGTTGATTTAAGTGAAAAAATTGGGTTTTATTGTTTTTTTTGTGCTTTTGCTCTCTGGGTGTAGTCGTTATGCCAGTAATGGGGAGCATCTTTATCTGAGTAGCCGTAATGGTCCCTCATTAGAAGTTCCACCACCATTAACGAGAGCAAATATTAGTAATTTTTATGATTTGCCTCAACAGAGTCAGGATGCACAGGTAAGTATCGCCCCACCTGTATCATAAGGGATTTATTATGACACCATCAGAATCAGCTGAGTTGCATATTGTACAGGAATTATCGCAGCGTATTGTGGAAGCGCAACGCAAGATCAGGATTCTTGATAGTATTAAATGGGATGAGACGATAAAAAAGGAATTTTTTAAGAATAAAGGCAAAAAGCTTCCCGCTGTAGATAAAGAATATTACGACAAAAAGCCTTTGCCTTTTGATGTTCATGACAAACAAGAAGAGTTTCGTATCATTTTGCGTGATACTCAAAATCAACTTGGACAATATTCTACCTTAACTCGTTTAATACGTCGTCAGTGTGAAGAATACAGTCGAGCCACGCAAATGCTCGCGGTGCGAGGTACTCCGGCATTTTCTGAATTAGCAATGGAATTGTATGGTAGTCCCAATGATGTATTTTACGCGGGTGGGCCACGCATGTCTGAAATGGGGACTTTACTCTTTGATGTGTTATCGGGTCTTAGTGTTCAATTGCAATCTGAAGCTGATGTAAAACGTTATACACCACAACAGGCTCAAGAAATTTTGCAAGCGCGTTTAGGACAGTTTTTTGATAAACATCCTGGCAAGGTAACCGTGATGATCAGTGACGATATGATTGCGGATGCTTCTGCTGGAGCGGACAGCATTAAACTAAGCCAACAAGCTATGTTCAGTGAGCGTGATCTTCGTTATCTGGAAGTCCATGAAGGTTGGGTGCACGTCGGAACAACCTTGAATGGCTCTATGCAGCCTAATTGTTTTTTCCTTTCCAAGGGCTCGCCTTCCAGCAGCGTTATTCAAGAAGGTTTGGCAGTAATTACGGAAGTTGTTACGTTTTCTTCATATCCCAGTCGCATGTTAAAGATTACCAATCGCGTGATTGCTCTAGACATGGTCACCCAAGGGGCAAACTTTCTCGATATTTATAATTATTTTATGGAGTGTGGTTTAAGCGAAGAAGACAGTTATAATCAAACAGTACGCGTTTTCAGGGGAAGTACGCCAACCGGAGGACCGTTTACCAAAGATTTATCTTATGCTAAAGGTTTTGTATTAATTTACAATTACATCCGTTTTGCGATCAGTCGAAAGCATGTTGATTCTATTCCCTTATTATTTACCGGGAAATTAGTTCTCGATGATTTGCCTTTACTCACTGAATTAAAAGAGCGTGGGGTCTTAACCAATCCTGTTTATCTTCCACCCCCATTTCAAGATTTAGCGGCATTAAGTGCTTGGATGAGTTTTTCTTTATATTTGAATCAGTTTGATTTGAATGAGATTCAAAAGAATTTTCGCTTTTTGATTGTTTGAAAAAATACGTATTTTACAGTCTGCAATTATGCCTAAAAAGACTGCCATCCCTGCGTAGGTTTGAATCTTCTAGACATTGCTAAAAAAACAGTCCAGCTCTATTCTGACGTCCCTTGGCTTGTCCGCGGGATCCAGAGGATCTGGCACTAAAACACTGGACTCGCAGACACCCCCGCGAACGAGTCGTGGGGGTGGGGTAGGCAGAGATCCAATTTTGAATAGAAAATTAAATAAAAATCTACTGTTACCTGGGTTGCATTGTTTCACCCAGGCTACGGTTTTTTAAATTTAAATGTACGATAATCAGCCTTTGCACGCTACAGTTTGCATAAGCTCAAGTGATTCTTCTTTTTCTTGTTGCGGTGTAAAGAAGCGATGAGCGAGACTGTAACTTAAATTTGGCTTCGTTTGTTCTTGTAATGCCCTTGTTAATTGAGGATATTCATCCACGAGTAATTTCGCCTGTTCTTTGATGTATGAATCATCAGACTTATTAATCATAGTTACATAATGCGCTGCTTTTTTCAGATCGCCAGGTTCTGTTGATTTTCCCAATATTTGACACATAACCAACATTGCATTAGTACATCCCAAATTAGCAGCTTGGCGCATTGTTTGTTTGTACTGAGAAGATGTTGGTGGATAAATATGGGCTAAATGATATAAGGCCATAGGGTTCTCTTGAGCTAAAGCCATCATTTTAGGTAAATGTTGGACTACGGCTTGTTTTAAAACAGGATCATTAGGTGATCTGTGTAATTGATTTACCAATACAGCAAATTCATTACTTGAAGACATATCCTACCCCTAACTTAAACTCATTCCCTTGTAGGATAAAAGATCAAGGTTAAGACAAGATTAAGGAGGATAGGCTTTACGTTTTTTTTACATTGTCAAATACTGCCCATCCTAAATGGAACAGCATATGTGCCAAGATTGCTACAATAAGTCCATATTGCCAAAATAGATACCCGAAAAGTAATGATTGGTAAAGGCTAAGTAAAATTAGAGAATAAATGAAACGTCGAGTCGAGGTACAGCCCGCGGCAAGGTAAGCCGGGAGTTGGCTTACTGCAAATACTAATCCACTAATAACAATTGAAATCCAAATAATTAAGACAGGATATTGTTTCGTAAAGAGCAGTGCGAAAAAGGTGGCAAGATTCATTAATCCCCATCGAGCAATAACTTCTTCTACTACACCGCCATAAAGAACACAGCCATCAAGACCAAGAGCCAGGCGAATATTAGTCATAATTTCCATGTTTTTTTTATCTATGATGCGTGCAATGACACCATAATAAAGAACCAGAAACACCAGCAATCCAAAAAAAGCATACAAAACAGTAGGTAATAAAATAGGAAGTAACGCATTTATTCCTACAGTACCCTGTAGAAGTTCTTCAAGTATTGTGGCATGTAAGCCAGTAGTATTAGATAATACAGCACCTGCAATGCACAGGACCAAAACCATAAATAAGGTTTGCAAGATGGCAAAACGACTCACCCGTTTTTGCAGCTCTTCGGAATTATCTGGTAATAAAAAATAAATTAAACGTTTTATTGCAATGACAACACCTGGGATGGATAAGCAGAACAAAACGATAATTAACGGCCAATTGATTGTCATTTATTATCCTTAAATAGAAGCGCTCAGCCCATATCAGTGAACCGCTGTATTCGGTGCATCTCGCGCGAGAAATGTTCCTAATCAATGCTCACATACCAATGTATGCTGCGCTTGCTTAGAAAAATTTTCTCACAACCTCCACGCAAATCCAACTGTTCAAGTTAATATGGGAACGAGTTATTACTCTTAAATAGTACGGCATAGAAAAATCCATCCATACCTTGTTCCCCGGGTAAAATCTGTAAGCCATGCTTTGTTGCATGTCCACTGATCCCGTATTCTTTTATTATCGTACAGTCTGGATGGGTTGCAACAAAATTTGCAATTTGTTGCTCATTTTCAGCGGGCATCACTGAACAAGTGGCATAAACCAGTAAGCCGCCTTTTGCGAGCAAAGGCCATAAGCAATCGAGCATGTTCTGCTGGATTTTAGTTATAGTAACAATTTCTTCATTGTTACGTAGTAATTTTATATCTGAATGGCGTCGAATGACACCTGTTGCAGAACAAGGAGCATCTAATAAAATACGATCAAAAAGTTGGCCATCCCACCATTGGGTAGGAGTTAAAGCATCGCCCTCCATTAATGTTGCATGCAAATTAAGGCGGTCTAAGTTTTCTCGCACGCGTTTCAATCGTTTGGGATCAACATCTAAAGCAATACACGCCGACAGATTAGGTTCTTTTTCTAGAATATGGCAGGTTTTTCCTCCGGGAGCACAACAGGCATCGAGAAGACGTAACCCTGGTTTTAAGGACAATAAAGAGGCAGCCAATTGTGCTGCGCCATCTTGAACGGAAATACATCCTTCTGCAAAACCAGGGAGCTGGCGCACATCACAAGGCGTTATTAAATTAATTCCTTCGGGTGCTACAGGATGGAGTTCAGCAGCAATGCCTTCTCGTTTTAAAATCTGTAAATATTCGGCAACAGAATTTTTTTGTACATTAACTCTTAAGGTCATGGGGGGATGCATGTCATTTGCTTGAGCGATGGATTGCCAGTCATCAGGCCAATCTGTTTGTAAACGATCCAATAACCATAGGGGCTGGCCATGAATGAATAAAGGATCAGTGTTAAGACGTGCCAAAATTTCTTTTTGCTGACGGCAAAAATTGCGTAAAACGGCGTTCACCAAGCCTTTTGCCCATGGTTTTTTGATTTTTTCAAGTAAGGCAACTGTTTCCTTGACTACGGCATAATCAGGCAGCTGCATATAGTGTAATTGATAAAGACCGATAAGCAACGCTACCCAGATTTCCAATTCTTTAGGTTTTTTTTGCAGTAAACATTCTGCTAAGGCCTGTAAACGAAAATAATGACGACAAAAGCCAAAGCAAATCTCTTTGGTCATCGGGCTGACTTCGGTTGTTGCAGGCATAAGCTGGGATAACGATGATTTTCCAGTTAATAAGTGAGTTAAAATTTTTAAGGCATGCAGTCGTTCATTCTTGTTCATGAAAACACAAATCCTGCATGTACCTGTGATTTGGAGGAATTTAACCAATCTGCTATGGAAATTACTTTAGCACCTGGAAACTGAATTCGCTGCACGAGCACGCCTTGCTCTCCGGTTGCCACCAACATCCCTTTTTTATCGATGTTGACTACAGTACCCGGTGGTTGGGAAAAGGGTAGTGCCACAACTTGGGCTTGATGGATTCGCAAAATTTCTTCATTTAAGTGTGTGTAAGTGATTGGCCAGGGATTGAATGCGCGAATTTTTCGATCGATTTCTACTGCAGTTTGTTGCCAGTTAATGTGCGCATCTTCTTTATTAATTTTGCTGGCATAGGTAGCTAATTCATTATTTTGAATTTCAGGTTTTGCGCTTTGGGAAGCTAATTCATCTAAGGTTTGGAGTAAAGGTTGCGCGGAAATTTTTGCCAGACTGTCATGCAAGCTTTGTGCTGTTTCTGTGGTACTTATCGGACAGGTGATTTTACGCAGTATAGCACCTGTATCCATGCCGGCATCCATTTGCATAATTGTTACCCCAGACTCTGTATCGCCATGAAGAATGGCGGATTGAATGGGAGAGGCGCCACGCCAACGAGGTAACAAGGAAGCATGTACATTAATACAGCCTAAGCGGGGAATTTCCAGCACTGCTTTAGGCAAGATTAAACCATAAGCGATGACGACCATGACATCAGGTTTTAATGCTGCAAGCTCTGCGATTGTTTCAGGATTTTTGAAATTCAGCGGTTGATAGACTGGAATTTGATGGTTTAATGCCCATTCTTTCACTGCAGATGCTTGTAGTTTTCGGCCGCGTCCTGCAGGACGGTCTGGTTGAGTATAAATTGCTTGAATATGATGTGTGGAATGCAGCAGTGCATTAAGACAAGGCAACCCAAATTCTGGGGTTCCTGCGAAAACGATGTTCAATCGACTCATGATAATTACTCACCTCGATCAAGGAGCGTTTTTAAGAGACGCATCTTGAATGAAAAAACTGTGAAAAAAATGCAGCGCATTATCTTTGAGAAATCCCCTACAAATTCTCTTATCCTACGTACCGCGCTTTATGCGCGGTATCCAGAGATCTTTCTTTAAAAAAGAGTCGGGAGGTACCCCCAAGGTATCGTTCTGGATACCGCGCATAAAGCGCGGTATGTAGGGAAGCGCCTGTAAAATCTATTATTTTACAATAAACTGCTTTTTTAATTTTTGCGTCTACCACTCAGGGTATTATTTACGTGCTTGTTGACGTTTAAATTTATCTAATTTTTTACGAGCCATGGCTTTTTTCAATGGGGAAAGCAGATCAATAAACAGTTTACCATTCATGTGATCAATTTCATGTTGCAAACATTCAGCGAGCAAGCCTTCGGCTTTAATTTCATAAGGGGTACCATTTCTATCTAAGGCTTTTACTGTAACTTTTTCTGCACGGATAACCGTATCATAAGCACCGGGAACAGAAAGACAACCTTCTTCAAATTTTTTTTCGCCTTCTGATGCAATGATTTCAGGATTGATAATAACCATTTGCTCCTGTTTTTCGCCTGTAATATCAATTACGGACAAACGCAGACTAATACCAATTTGAGGCGCAGCAAGGCCAACGCCGCGAGCGTTGTACATTGTCTCAAACATGTCGTCAATTAGAGTTTGCAATTTGTCATCAAAATCAATAACAGGTTTTGCAACCGCTCTTAATCGAGCGTCAGGCAAATATAAAATCGGATGAATAGCCATTGTTTATCTGGTTCTCTACACAAAAATCATGCTAATATTATCCTTCATATATTGTAAGGCTGCAAGATATTCCAACAAAGGATTGCCTCGAATGAGATTTATTCTCTTTATACCCTTCTTTTTTTTCACCACTTTGAATTATGCTTTAAGCTTGAAAGCAGACGCTCCTGAGCAGTATGTAGTTCAACATGGTGATACTTTATGGAGTATAGCAGGTCGCTATTTAGACAATCCCTGGGAATGGAAGGAACTTTGGCTGGCCAATCCAAAGATAAAAAATCCCAATCGTTTATATCCAGGAGCAGTTCTGGCTTTAGCCTATTCTGGAAACAGACCCTATATCAAAGTACTATCGAATGGCACAATAAAATTATCACCTAATGTCCGTCCCTTATCTTTAGATGACCCCATCCCTGCAATTCTTTTAAATGAGATTAAACCTTTTTTAAACGAGTCGCTTATATTGGATCAAGATGTTATTAATCGGGCTCCTTACATCGTCTCTCTAATAGGAGAGCGCATGTTGGCTGGCCAAGGAGATAAAGCTTATGTTAAAGGATTACATCCTTCACGAGTACTGCCTGCAATAGGGGTCCCTGCTTATTCTGTTTTTAGGGGTGGAAAAGATTATGTGCACCCTATAACCAAAGAGTTTTTGGGATATCGAGCGAATTTGGTAGGTAATGCAGAGTTGCTTGCAGGGGGGGAACCTGCAACTATTTTATTAACTGACATTAATGAAGGTGTTAAAGTACAAGATAGTGTCCTGATTAATAATAGCCCTGGATTTAATTTGAATTTTGTGCCCAAAGCGCCTTTGTTCCTTGTAAAGGGATTTATTATCGACATGCCTAATGGCATGCCTGATGGGAATGTCGAAGAAGCTGTTGGCGGCGTGGTCGTGGTTAGTTTGGGTGCCCGAGACGGGCTTGAAGCAGGGGATGTCCTGGCTATCTATAGAAAATCACGTCTCGTCAATGATCCCCAAAATAGGCTGTTCCCTGTCCGATTGCCTCCTGAACGTATTGGTGAGGCTATGGTTTTCCGCGTGTTTACGAAAACCAGTTTTGCTTTAATCGTTCGTTCATCCCGCGCTGTTTATTTATTAAATTTAGTGACCAATCCATGAATAATTTATCCTATTATCTCGCATTAAACCGAATGGAGCGAGTGGGGCCGCGTACAGTAGACAAACTACAAAAACGTTGGCCTGATTTACAACAAATGTTCCAGCTCTCAGCAGTTGAACTGGAGCAAGCGGGTTTACCCTTTGCTTTGGCACAAACTATAGCGGGTTTTGATTTGAACTTGGTTCAAGAAGATCTTAGTTGGTTGGCGGCTGCAGACGATCATCATATACTCACTTGGGATTCGCCTGAATATCCCGCTTTATTGAAGGAAATTACGGATCCTCCTATCGTTTTGTATGCAAAAGGACAGCTCTCCTGTTTCAATCAACCTGCATTAGCTGTAGTAGGTAGCCGCAATCCTACGGTAACTGGAAGTGAAAATGCACGGCAATTTGCAAAAGCAATCGCATCCCATGGCGTTACTATCGTAAGTGGTTTGGCACTTGGTATTGACGCTCAGGCTCATTTGGGATGTTTGGAGGCAGGAGGACAAACAATTGCAGTTTTAGGCACTGGAATTGATCGAATATATCCTCACCGGCACACGATATTGTCACAACAAATTGCGCAAGATGGCTTATTAGTGAGCGAATTTTGCTTAAAAAGTCCACCAAGCTCTGGACATTTCCCTAGAAGAAATCGTATAATAAGTGGTTTATCATTGTGCACTTTGGTTGTTGAGTCGGCAATCAAGAGTGGTTCGTTAATCACAGCACGAATGGCTTTGGAACAAAACCGAGATGTTTTAGCGATCCCTGGTTCCATTCATAATCCTCTGGCTCGAGGGTGTCATTACCTGTTGCAGCAAGGAGCCAAATTAGTTACTTCAGTGGTTGATGTTCTTGAGGAGTTACAGATTGAAGCAGAACAACAAACAGCTGATAAAGCTATTTTACCTCTTGCCAGCGGGAATAAAAACCTAGTAAAGTTCATTGGCTTTGAAATGACAACTGTTGATCAGATCATTTCACGTAGTGGATGCACCGTTGAGCAAGTCACGAGTGAGCTTGCAGAATTAGAATTAAATGGGGCTGTTGTATCTGTGCCCGGTGGCTATATGAGGTGTTAGTATATGAAAGATAACTTATTTGAAATGTTATTGAGTTTATTTGAAAAAAGTCTTACCCAGCTGCAAAAAAGCCATAAAACTGCTGATCAGGATGCATCAGAACAACTTAATGAAGAAGATATTGGGGCTTCAGAGGAACAAGTTTTGCATTTGAAGTTGCAACAACACACTTCCACACGAGTTTTTACTTATGACGAGCAAATGAAACTGACTAAGGCCAGTTATCAATTTCTCATGCGTATGAAATTATGGAAAGTTCTTAATCCAGAATCGTTTGAAATGATTATGAACCAATTACAATTTTCTGAATCTCGTATCGTAACGCTTCAAGAGACTAAATGGACCATAAGAAATGCCTTGGCGAGTTCGTTAAATGAAGAACAGCTTGCTTTTCTTGATTTAGTCCTTTATCAATCAGAAGATGAATTGACATTACATTAAAAGCTCATCTATACCCATGAAACTTCGAAATGCTCGTTTTAGACGATTTGATTTTTTGTTCTGGACGATAAAAGCAATAGGTTAAAATCTGGCATTTTGGAGTTTCTTGGGTATATTACCTATATTACTAGAAGTTGGTGATATTTCATTTTCAGTGCCAATGCTTCGTACTTGTCCTCAAGTCGGGCATTCCTGGTGCTTAGGGATGAAGTGAAAAGGATAAGGTTGACGTTACTATGAGTAAACATTTGGTGATCGTTGAGTCACCTGCCAAAGCGAAGACAATTCAAAAATATTTGGGTAATGACTATGAGGTGGTTGCCTCTTATGGACATGTTCGTGATTTGCCGGCACGTAAGGGCTCGGTTAATCCCGATAAGCATTTTGCAATGACCTATGTGCCTATTGAAAAAAACTCACGCCATATCGAAACCATTGCGAAAATGCTCAAAAAATCAGACTCCTTACTGCTCGCAACGGACCCTGATCGCGAAGGCGAAGCTATTTCCTGGCATATTTATGAATTAATGAAGGAAAAAAATCTAACAAAAGATAAGCCCATTCACCGGATTTTTTTCAATGAAATTACCAAATCAGCAATTCAGGATGCAATAAATCATCCACGTTCTATTTCTATGGATTTAGTGAATGCCCAACAAGCACGACGGGCATTGGATTATTTAGTGGGATTTAATTTATCTCCTTTGTTATGGAAAAAGGTTAGAAGAGGACTTTCTGCAGGGCGAGTACAAAGCCCGGCTTTACGACTTATTGTCGAACGAGAAGAGGAAATTGAGCGTTTTGTAGCTCAAGAATATTGGAAGATTTTAGCTCAATGCATGCATGCAAAGGTATCCTTTGAAGCGCGTTTGACGCATTATAAAAATGAAAAATTACAGCAGTTTACGGTAACCAAAGAAGAGCAGGCGCAACAAATCAAAGAGCATTTGATTCGTCAGGCGCAAGGTCATTTACTGGTTACCCAAATTGAGAAAAAGCAACGCAAGCGTAAGCCTGCACCGCCATTTATTACTTCAACGTTACAACAGGAAGCCGCACGAAAATTAGGCTTTACTGCCCGAAAGTCAATGATGGTCGCCCAGCAATTGTATGAAGGGATAGATATTGGGACAGGGACAGTCGGTCTTATTACCTATATGCGTACGGATTCGGTTAATTTATCTGCAGAGGCAATAGAAGAAACGCGACAGTTTATTACTCAGCGTTATGGCGCCGACAATTGTCCTGCAAGCCCAAGAATTTA
Source organism: Legionella bozemanae (assembly GCF_001648595.1). Lineage (GTDB taxonomy): Bacteria > Pseudomonadota > Gammaproteobacteria > Legionellales > Legionellaceae > Legionella > Legionella bozemanae. The sequence goes on from NZ_LBAW01000019.1 coordinate 65,848, forward strand.
CAAAACCAAATCGAAAAATGCCCAAGAAGCACATGAAGCGATTCGTCCAACATCCATTAAACGTTCACCAGAAATGGTGCAATCATCACTAACTGCAGATCAATACAAACTCTACAGTTTGATCTGGAAGCGTACGGTTGCCTGCCAAATGGCCGATGCGATACTGGATACGGTTGCAGTGGATTTAAGCTGCGGCGAGGGCTCTATTTTCCGCGCTAATGGTTCTACAGTTACTTTTTCCGGATTCCTTTCCGTATATGAAGAAGGTCGTGATGATACCAAAGATGATGACAATGAAGGTTCATTATTACCCCCATTGGTCGTCGGTGAAAAAGTCAAAGTAGATGACATCTTAGCCAATCAACATTTTACTGAGCCGCCACCAAGATACTCGGAAGCAACGCTGGTGAAGGCACTGGAAGAATATGATATTGGCCGTCCTTCAACTTATGCGTCCATTATTCATACCTTACAACAGCGCGAATATGTTGTTGTCGAGAAGAAAAGATTCTTTCCAACAGATGTTGGCCGTATCGTGAATCGCTTTTTGACGGGTTATTTTACGCGTTATGTAGATTATAAATTTACCGCGGAACTTGAAGATACTTTGGATGCTATTTCGCGCGGTGAAAAAGAATGGATTCCCGTTTTAGAAGAATTTTGGCAGCCATTTGTACAACAAATTGAAACCACAGATCAACAAGTGCAGCGTAAAGATGTAACCTCTGAAGTTCTGGATGAACAGTGTCCAAAATGTGGCAAGCCATTGTCAATAAGATTAGGTAAACGTGGGCGTTTCATTGGTTGTACTGGCTACCCTGAATGTGATTACACTCAAGACATCGCGGGTCAGGACAACGAAAAAAATGAACCAGAAGTTGTTGAGGGGAGAGTCTGTCCGGCATGCTCCAGTCCCTTACATGTGAAAACAGGACGTTATGGACGTTTTATAGGTTGCAGTAATTATCCACAATGCAAACATATGGAGCCTATCGAAAAACCAGCTGATACGGGTGTGGAGTGTCCCAAGTGCCATGAAGCAAAAATTTTGCAACGTAAATCAAGGAAGGGAAAAATTTTCTATTCCTGCGGCAATTATCCTAAATGCGATTATGCCTTATGGAATGAACCGATTAATCAGCCATGTCCGAAATGTAATTGGCCAATTTTAACGGTAAAAGAAAGCAAAAAATTTGGTCGCCAAATTCTTTGCCCACAGGAGGGATGTGGTTACTCTTCCAAGGAAGATGCTGATTAGGATGCAATTGGAACGCCATATTTGGCTCATCTTGAACGAAAAAATATGCTGATAAATGCTCACATACTGATGTATGCTGCGCTTTTTCAGCATATTTTTTCGTTCAAGATGAGCTCAAATCTGATATTCCACTAAGATTCAAATATACCCTTGAACAGTTTGCAATTCTATTTTACATGCGTTGCGCTCGGCGCTCTACAAATCATACCATTTTGAGCTTAATCTAGCGAATTAGCAACAACCTAATGAATAGGAAGAAAGATTTTGTGAGACGCTGGGTTACAGCTTAGCCGTCACCCAGGCTGCATTTTTTAATTAATAAAAATCAATCGTTGTTGTTGTCACATCTAGAGGTCCTACTGGGTAAGAATAAACTGTTACAGGTTGCACAACAGGTGTTACAACACGTGTAACTACCGGTCTATAAGTAACTACTGGTTTGTAGGTAACTGTGCGGGCATAAACCGGTGTATAGGCTGGTGTGAAGTAGGTAACACCACTGGTACAACAACATCCAGCCATCAAAACAACACTTCCTAACAGAATAATCCATTTCATTATGAAGTCCCCTTTAATGGATGCTTTCAAAAGAAAGTGTAGATTATTTGTTCATTTATCTCAAGATTTGATCATTTCAGTGTGTTGTTGCCTGGATGAGCGAAGCGGATCGGGAGATTATCACGAGTTCAATCATTCTCGGGTTCCATGCGCTACAAATATGAAAATCATAGAGAGCAACAGACCTTTTAACTGATGATACAAACTCATTCTTCCTGTTCATTTTGAATCAGTATATACTCATCATCTCTTCATAAAAAATACTCAACAGGATGTAGTGATGTTAGACAGGGCTATTGTAGTTGATGAGCAATTTTTAAAGCGAGTAGAGCAAGCGGACTTTCCAAAACCCAAGAGCACAATGAGTCCGGATACCGCGGAATTGGATAAAAAAACTGCTATAGAGCTTTTTGATTCGCAAATTAAATCACGTCTTCTTGATTTGATTGCCAGACAGCTTAAGGAAAAGGGTTTGTCTTTTTATACTATAGGTAGTAGTGGACACGAAGGTAATGCGGTTTGGGGACAGGTTTTTCGTCCAGACGATATGGCATTTTTGCACTATCGAAGCGGCGCTTTTTATTTACAACGCGCCAAGAAAATACAAGGTGTAGACGGTGTTAGAGATATCTTATTTTCTTTAGTTGCTGCGGCAACTGATCCGATTTCAGGAGGACGCCATAAAGTATTTGGTAGTGTTCCTTTAAATATCCCGCCGCAAACATCAACAATTGCCTCCCATTTACCCAAAGCTTTGGGTGCTGCATTATCCATTACTCGTGCAAAAGAATTAAATATTCATGGCAACTTAAATCCAGATTCAGTCATCATTTGCTCCTTTGGTGATGCATCAACAAATCATGCTTCAGCGCAAGCCACTTTGAATTCTTGCTCATGGATTGCACAGCAAAATTATCCTCTACCAATTGTGTTTATTTGTGAGGACAATGGAATTGGAATTTCTGTACCTACACCTTCGGATTGGATAGAGCGTTCTGTTCGAGCTCGACCTGGATTGCATTATATTGCTTGTGATGGTTTGAACATTGCTGATGCGTATGCGAGTGCACAAGAAGCAGAATATTTGGCGCGTGTAAAAAAACAACCTGTTTTTTTGCATATGCGTTGTGTGCGCTTGTTGGGTCATGCCGGTTCTGATATTGAGTCACAATATTGTACAACGGCTGAAATCGAAGCAAGAGAAGCCCAAGATCCTCTATTGCATTCGGCCGGTCTTCTTTATCGCGAAGGTTGGATGACGGTGCAAGACATGCTGAGTCTTTATCGTAATAATAAAGATTTAATTGAAGCAAAAGCAGTAGATGCAATACGACAACCTAAACTTTCCAGTGCTGAAGCCGTCATGTCTTCGTTAATTCCTAGTGTGTCTAAAAAACAAGCATTTCCTCTGCCTAGTGAAGAAAGACGGGCAGCAGCCTTTGCTAATACATTCTCACAATTGGCCCAAAAACGAAATTTATGTCAGCAGATCAATTTTGCTTTGACTGATTTAATGCTGCAATACCCCAATATGGTGGTATTTGGTGAAGATGTGGGCAAAAAGGGTGGTGTTTATCGTGTGACTGCTGATCTGCAGGCTCGTTTTGGAAAACGTCGGGTATTTGATACTCTTTTGGATGAAACGACAATTATAGGCACTGCAATTGGCATGGCGCACAATGGCTTTATTCCCGTTCCGGAAATTCAGTTTTTGGCTTATTTGCATAATGCAGAAGACCAGTTACGTGGTGAAGCATCCACATTATCCTTTTTTTCCAGCGGCCAATATCAAAACCCTATGGTCCTTCGCATCGCCTCATTGGCTTATCAAAAAGGATTTGGCGGCCATTTCCATAATGATAACTCGATTGCTGTATTACGTGATTTGCCAGGAGTGATTGTCGCATGCCCTTCAAATGGACCGGATGCAGCAAAAATGTTGCGTGCGTGCATGCGTTTGGCTTATGAAGAAGGAAGGGTGGTTGTCTTTTTAGAGCCTATTGCTTTATACATGACGAAAGACTTGCATGTGCCTGGCGATAACGGATGGCTTTTTAATTATCCAGCACCAGATGCCACGATTGCACCGGGTGAAGTAGGTGTTTTCGGCGACGGTGCAACGGTTATTTTAACCTATGCCAATGGGTATTATTTATCACGGCAAGCAGCTGCAGTACTGCAAGAAGAACACAACATTTCCGTGAAAATAGTGGATTTGCGTTGGCTTAGCCCCTTACCGGTTAAAGCGATTTTGAAAGAAGTAGCCAAAGCAAAACAGGTATTAATTGTGGATGAAGGCAGGCAAAGTGGTTCAATTAGCGAAGGCTTGATGACCTTGTTGTTAGAAGAAGCTTCATCCAGGTTGAAAATCAAACGAATTACCGGTAAAGATTGCTTCATTCCCTTGGGTAATGCTTGGCAATATTTGTTACCCAGTAAAGAAAGTATTATTGAAGCGGTAATTGCGTTACAGTCTGATAAAAGGGAGAAAGAAAGTGGACGACTTGTTGTTTCTTGATGAGCAGTTAAATGGTGATGAACGCATGATACGCGATAGTGTAGCGCGTTTCGTGAGCAACGATGTAACGCCTTTGATGGCTGAGTCTTTTGAACATGCTCAATTTCCACGCGAGCTTATTAGAAAATCCGCAGAATTAGGTTTATTAGGTTTGACTTTACCTGCAGAATACGGCGGTGCCGAGGCATCTTATGTAGCGTATGGCTTAGTTTGCCAGGAACTCGAGCGCGGTGATAGCGGATTACGCAGCTTTGTTTCGGTACAAAGTTCCTTATGCATGTATCCTATTTTTCGTTTTGGTTCTGAAGAGCAACGCGTGCGTTTTTTACCAGGAATGGCTACAGGCGAGATCATTGGTTGCTTTGGTTTGACTGAACCTGATTTTGGCTCAGATCCAGCGGGCATGAGGACTACCGCGAAGAAAGTTAAGGGTGGCTGGAATTTGAATGGCGCAAAAATGTGGATAACCAATTCACCAATCGCCGATATCGCTATTGTTTGGGCAAAAACCGATGAAGGCATTCGTGGTTTTATTGTGGAAACAAATTCTCAAGGATTAAGCCGTCCTGAAATCAAATTAAAAATGTCATTACGTGCGTCCATTACTGGGGAATTGGTTTTTGATAATGTTTTTGTCCCTGATGAAAATTATCTTCCTGGCAGTGAAAAAGGTTTAGGCGCCCCTTTAAGTTGCTTAAGTCAGGCGCGATACGGAATTGCCTGGGGGGCTCTGGGTGCTGCGATGGCATGCTTTGATATTACCCGCGACTATCTGTTAGAGCGTAAACAGTTTAACAAGCCATTAGCTTCTTTCCAGCTTATTCAAAAAGACCTGGCAGAAATGTATACTGAAATTATTAAGGCACAATGTCTTAATTTACAGATAGGCCGAATAAAAGATAACCATCGTGAGAATCCAGTGATGATTTCTCTTGCTAAGGGCAATGCCTGCCGCGAGGCATTGAACATTGCGCGAAAATGCAGGAATCTATTAGGAGCAAACGGAATCAGCCTTGAATATCATGTGATTCGTCACATGCTTAATTTAGAATCAGTCTTTACGTACGAGGGTACGGATAACGTGCATACTCTGGTACTAGGAAAACATATTACAGGCATTAATGCTTTTGCTTAATTAAGGACAAACGGTTAAGCACTAAGATCAATGACTTTAATAGTAACCCGGAACTCAAGCCGGGTTACATTTCGTTTCACCAAAGCTTCAACGTCATTGGCATCAGTAGCGTTTAAATAGGGAGGTTTCTTTTTCTCAAAGTAGAACTTATTTTTCATGCATAGGATTGTGTGAAATAAAACAGGCTTATTGAGCAACTTACAGGAGTATCTATGATTAAAATAATTTCAAAAAGAGCGTTAATATTCAGTTTACTTGTATTCAGTATGAATGTGCAGGCTGGGCCGAGCAAAGAATTTTTGGCCAACCAATGCTACGAGTTGTCTCGGGTAATCACCTCTTTGGCAGATAATCAGGAAAAAAATGTCTGCTCTAATAAACTCCATATGGCTTCAGTACAAACGAGCACCACCGCTTTTTTAATTATGGAAGATTCTCCTGATCTGGCAAAAGAGATATTGAATAATGCAGTAGCTGCCTTGCAATATGCAGAATTATTGAGTTGCAAACACTACATTCAAATTTCACACTCTAAATTTGAAGCTCAGAAGATTAAAACATTATTGTAATCATGATACTCTTCAAGTGTCTTGCAGAAGCCTTGAAGAGTTGCGGGGAGTTTTTAAGCGTATTCCTAATTTTTGCATCCACTAATTCATGTGGTTTTGGAAAGAATCTGAAGAACCAATGACTGAAGAGCTGCATTTTTGCCTTCTGCCTAAAATTGTCAAAGAACATCAATACAATCCTGAAGCATTCCAGGTAGAAAAATTACACTGGCAAATGGATTATCAGGGATGGGAAGCACCGGATAGAGTCGGTTTTATGCAGACACTGATTAATGAGAATGATAACTTGGTTTGTTATTATCGCTGGCCAAATCCAAAAGATAAAGGAACCTATGTATGGATGACCATTCACTTATCGCCCTCAGTAAATCAGTTAGTGAAGCCCTATGGTTCCTACTGGACAATACAAAAAGAAGAAAAGCAGGCTTTATGCAGATCAGAAATTAACACATGCAGCTTTATTCTTTCAGAAAGCTCTAAAAGAATTATCCCGCAAAATAAATGTAGCCGGGTGCAGCGCAGCGGAACCCGGGTTTCTGAATTAAATGAGCCTCTTGATCCCGGGTTCCGCTGCGCTGCACCCAGGCTACAAATATCCCATCGGGCCAATAACCCCTTGTTATTTCTTCCAGACTTAGTTATCATTTGCCACCAAGTCGGGGCGTAGCGCAGCCTGGTAGCGTACTAGCATGGGGTGCTAGTGGTCGAAGGTTCAAATCCTTCCGTCCCGACCAACAAATCCGGGTCTTTCCCAATTACGGGGGCACTCACCAGTTAACAACACAGCACCCTAACACGGGTT
>NZ_LBAW01000020.1 GCF_001648595.1 Legionella bozemanae
TATAAAGATTCAGACACTTGATTGGGTACACGGTCTTTATGACCTTCCTACCGTTCGCGTTTAAAATCGTGATTAGGTGAGGTTTTTAGGTACCTACGGTCTTTTATGACCAATCCAGAAACAAAATCCTCACCCTTTTATCCAATGCTTTTCTAAGGACACTCTTTCTAGTCCGAATTATTTTACCAATTGTTTCATTATGCGAGCAGTCGCACCCCATACCCAATCTTTATTTGCAGTAAACTCACAAGTCATATAACGACGACCATTTCGTTCAATTATAAAATCTTTATAATTTTGGGCATCTTGAACTAATACCATCGGGATCGATATTAGACGAGTAACCTCTTGATCATTTAACTGGTAAGGATGAATAGTCTCTATACTTGCAAACCAAGGATGAATAATCTTCCCTAAAAGAGTTTTTTGAGTAGTTAATTCTTTTATCAAAGTGATGCGGTTAGGGGTGATACCTAACTCTTCATGCAACTCTCTAAGTGCAGTAGCATAATAGTTCTCATCTCCCTCTTCCCAGGCACCACCTGGGAAACAAATTTCTCCGGGATGCGCACGCAGTTTATCACTACGTTGTGTCAGAATTAATGAATCAGATAACTGCTCATATAAGACGACCACAGCCGAATGGGCAAGTTTTTTCCCTTTAATTTCATTTAAGTCCATTAATAACCGCTGCTATTTTGATAAAACATTCACGATATTCATCTTCCCAGTTTGAGTCAATAACTAATCCACCACCAGCAGCTAAATGTAAAATATTTTCTGTGGCTGTAACCGTACGAATAGCAATATTTGTATCAAAACGCCCATGCCGGGAAAAATAACCTATAGAGCCACAATAAATACCTCGTGCATAAGATTCTTGTTCATGAATAATTCGCATAGACTCAATTTTTGGTGCTCCAGTAATAGAACCACCAGGAAAACAAGACAAAAATGCATCAAATGGTAGAATTATAGCGAGACATTGAGCTTCAATTGTACTTACTAAATGATGAACTGAAGTATAGCTTTGCACTTCGCATAAATCAGTTACGTGTACCGAACCTGGTTGAGCAATTTTACCCAAATCATTTCTCAATAAATCAACTATCATGACATTCTCAGCTCGATTTTTTTCGCATGATGTTAATTTATTTTTTAATTGCTCATCTTCCATAGGATTAGTGGAGCGTCCTATTGTTCCTTTAATAGGAGATGTGATTAATTTACCCTCTTCATGAAATAGAAAACGCTCGGGGGAGAAGCTTAAAATATCAGCATGGGCTGTTCGTAGAAAAGCAGCAAAAGGAACAGGGTTTTTTAAACAAATTTTTTTATAAAAAGCCCAACTGTCTCCTTCGTAAGCAACGTGAAATGGCTGAGTCAGATTGACCTGATAACTTCTTCCTTCTTTTAAAAATTGATAAATTGAGGAAAATGCTTTGATGTAATTTTGTTTGCTCACTAAAGGAGTAAAATCACCTTTAATGACTGCATTATTTTGTTGCTCGGCAGAGTTATTCCATAACTCCAATACTTCATCAACTATTTTAGAAGTTGACTGATGTGTATTTGCAGCAAATACGGTTACCGTTTTATTATAATGATCCACAATAATTGCCCAATCATACAAACCAAGATCGAGCAAAGGCATATTTTCTAATGTGGGTTGTATGCGGGAATCTATCCCCAATAATTTTGCCCCAAGATCATAAGAGATATAACCCAGAGCACCGCCTTGAAAAGGAAGATCCGCCACAGACGGGATTGGCGATAAGATCTGACTTATTTTTTTTAATAAGCTCGGCAAATCGTCAGTATTTTGATCGATTTGAATAAAATCATAAGGATAGGCACTGATAATATCATAACGTCCATGAGTGCGATCAGTACTTTCTAAAAGAACAAAACCAGGTAAATGATGTAATTTTTGGTAATATTCATGTAATGAATCATGATAGTCTAATGAATATAATACAAATTGACTCAAAATATTCCTCTTAGGTAATTATTATAAAACTTATATTTGTATCCTAGGTGCCGCGGAGCGTAGGCATAGGTGTGATCAAGAGACAGACGCTGCACCCAGGCTACAAATACTTCATTTTGAAATACGAATTCAACACTAATTCTCTGGTTTTTGAATTAATTTGTGAGTATGCTATGCAAACGCTTTATTGACAAGGAGCCTTGTATGGCAACAGTTGCTCAATTTGATATTACATATACTCAATTTTTAAATGAACATGGAAAATTGGTCGGCCAGCTACCTTCTTTTGCCCATGATCATTCTGTGCTCAAAGAACTTTATAAAATTATGGTTCTTACACGGACTTTTGATAAAAAAGCGATTGCTTTACAAAGAACGGGAAAAATGGGAACTTATGCCCCGATTAACGGACAGGAAGCAATTTCAACCGCTATAGGGCATGCAATGCGTCCTGAGGACGTACTTGTACCCTATTATCGTGATTATGCTGCGCAATTTCAACGCGGGGTAAAAATGTCTGAAATACTCGCTTTCTGGGGTGGTGATGAGCGTGGCAGTCAATTTTCCTGTAATTCAGAAGACTTACCGATATGTGTTCCAATTGCATCTCAATGTTTGCATGCAACAGGCGTTGCATTTGCCTTTAAATACAGAAATCAACCTCGTGTCGCTGTAGTGTGTCTTGGTGAAGGCGGTACTTCTGAAGGCGATTTCTATGAAGCGATGAATGTCGCAGGCACATGGAATTTACCCGTTGTTTTCGTGGTCAATAATAATCAATGGGCAATTTCTGTCCCTAGAGATCAACAGACCGGTACCCAAACTATAGCACAAAAGGCTATAGCAGCTGGCTTTACAGGAATGCAAATTGACGGTAATGACATTCTGGCAACAAGACAAGTTATTGGCGATGCAATTGAAAAAGCACGTCGTGGTGAAGGACCTACTTTAATTGAAGCTATCTCTTACCGTTTATCGGATCATACAACAGCTGATGATGCAACTCGCTATCAACCTGGCGCTGAAGTTGAAAAAGCAAAACCTAAAGAACCCATCTCACGATTTAAAGAATTTCTTATAGAACAAAAAATTTGGAATGCGCAAGACGAAGAAAATTTGGTAATTCAATGTTCTGAAGAAGTAGAAAAAGCAGTTAATGAATACTTGGGTATGGAGCCGCAACCAATCAGTAGTATTTTTGATTATCATTATGCCGAACTACCCGAGTATTTAGTGGAACAACGTGCAATAGCTATGGAGGAAGCAACTCATGCCTGATATTACTTTAATCGAGGCAGTAACTCAGGCTTTGGCTTATGAGTTAGCTCATGATGAAAATGTTGTGGTTTTTGGAGAAGATGTAGGTAAAAATGGTGGTGTCTTTCGCGCCACTGTAGGATTACAAGAGCGTTTTGGTGAAAAAAGAGTTTTTGATACTCCTCTGGCAGAGTCTATGATTGCCGGATTAGCAATTGGCATGTCCATACAAGGATTGAAACCTGTTGCTGAATTTCAATTTATGGGGTTCATCTACCCAGCAATGAATCAAATTATTTCTCATGCTGCTCGAATGCGTAATCGAACACGCGGTCGACTCCATTGCCCTCTCGTTTTTCGTGCGCCTTTTGGTGGTGGCATTCGAGCTCCAGAACATCATTCTGAAAGTACTGAGGCACTATTTGCTCATATTCCTGGTTTACAAGTTGTGATTCCCTCTTCACCACGACGCGCTTATGGGCTGCTTTTAGCAGCCATGCGTAATCCTGATCCGGTAGTTTTTCTCGAACCTAAACGTATTTATCGTTTAGTCAAGCAACCTGTAGAAGATAACGGTGAGGCTCTTCCCCTCGGCAAGTGTTTTACTTTACAACAAGGCGATGACGTCACATTAATAAGTTGGGGAGCCAGCATCCACGAAACCCAACAAGCCGCGAAGCAATTAGAAAACGAAGGAATTTCTTGTGAAGTCATTGATGTAGCAACGATTAAACCACTAGATATTGAAACAATTCTAGCCTCAGTAGAGAAAACGGGACGTTGTGTTATCGTTCATGAGGGAGCAAAAACTTGTGGAGTTGGTGCCGAGATTTCCGCACAAATTATGGAAAACTCTATGGCTGATTTAATGGCTCCAGTCCAACGGGTAACCGGGTATGATACTGTAATGCCCTATTTTCAGCTGGAAAAACAGTACATCCCAAGTGTTGCACGGATTAAAAACAGTGTTATGAGCATAATGGAGTAATAATGAATATTTTCAATCTACCTGATTTGGGTGAAGGCCTGCCAGATGCTGAGATTCATGAATGGTTTGTTAAAGAAGGTGATGTTGTAATAGTAGATCAACCATTAGTTTCTATGGAAACCGCAAAAGCAGTAGTTGATGTACCTTGTCCTCAGTCTGGGACTATTAGCAAATTATATGGTAAGCCTGGAGATGTAATTAAAACAGGTGAACCTTTGGTTGCTTTTAAATCAACTAGTGCTAAAACCGAAGACAAAGGAACAGTAGTCGGTAATTTAGAAGAAAGCAGTGAAGTATTTGAAGATAATTTTACTGTCGGCATCCAACACACTACTAAAAACCGCATCAAGGCAACCCCTGCAGTAAAAATGCTTGCTAAAAAACTTAATGTCGATTTATCTACAGTTAAGGGAACTGGAGAGTTTGGCGTCATCACTCGAGATGATGTTCAGGTACAAGCTGACAAGAACTCAGAGATTCCTGCAGGCTTTGAACCTCTGCGCGGAGTAAGGCGAGCAATGCTTAATAGTATGACTCAATCTCATGCAGAGGTAGTTCCTGTAAGTATTTTTGATGAAGCGGATATTAATGCGTGGAAGCCAGGTACTGATATTACGATTCGCCTAATCCGGGCAATGGTCTACGCTGCTAAAAAAGAACCTGCCTTAAATGCATGGTTTGATACAAAACATGGTGCACGCCAGTGTTTTGATGAGGTACATCTTGGCTTGGCCATGGATAATGAAGAAGGATTATTTGTACCTGTTATTCATGACGCCGGAAAACTTGCCGATGGTGATCTACGAAAAATGATCAATGAGTTTAAAGAGTCTGTGAGCAATCGAGAAATTACTGCAGATAAATTGAAAGGAGCTACTATAACACTTTCCAATTTTGGAAAATTTGCTGGTCGCTTCGCAAGTCCCATTATTGTTCCACCGATGGTTGCTATTTTGGCCGTAGGCAGACTCTATCAGGGAGCTGTTGTCAATACTCAAGGAACACTCGAAGCACATAACATACTTCCTTTATCATTAAGTTTTGATCATAGAGCAGTCACTGGAGGCGAAGCAACCCGTTTCTTAGGTGCTGTGATGGAGTCGTTACAAAAGGAATAAGGTAAAACTCCTCTCCCCTTGAGGGGGAGGATATAGATGTTATTGCTGCATTTTTTCTTGCATTTTACTTTTTATTTTTTCAGCAAGCTTCATTTTGCATTGCTGCAATTGTTCTGGGCTGAAATTGGTGTTGGGTAATTGTTTTTTACCCATTGATACAGGTAAAACACAGTCTTTGACTAACTCTTTGCCTGCATTCTCCCCTCCTTTAAAGTAACCATTTTGCATACAAGAGATTGCAATAGCCTTGCAGGGCCCTGATTCTGCCCAACCAAAAAATGAAACGCTCATTAATAAGCTAACTATACCAATCTTTGCAAATAATTTGTTCATTTTTATAATTCCTTTTGTTGAGGATATCAATCCTATTTTTTAAACAATTGCATCTAAAATATAGCATAGTATTTGTAGTTTGCCTTTATTAGTATTTTAGAGTTCAAATTCAATAAATTACATGAAGTACCTTGTGCCAGAATTAAGTTATTTTGGCACAGGAGTAAGAAAGACTCTCTCTATTTCTCGCTCTATAGTATCGCGTTTTAAGAGTACAGAATTAGCACGATCTGTTTGTGTCAAAGCGATTGCATAAGGACCAACAAAAAATGCGTCACTATGGATCACGTTACTTCTCACTTTCATTGTATATCCAAAAGGAATTTCGAAACTTGCAAAATCAAAATATCCATCCGCTCTATCAAAACCAAGAGTCAAGGCACCACTACATTTAGGGGATAAAGGAGTGAAGACATGCGGAAAAGGATGGGTTTCAATAAATACTCCTCCTCCACCAAATTGATTCATAACATATTCTTCGATATAGGCCGGGTCCCATATATATTCTACTAAAAATAGAGTTTTTAATTCTTCATATTCTACATCATCCAATGTAAAGGATTGATTTAGTGAAATAAGCTCTGCTCCATATTTTCTTAGAAAGGTTTCAGGTACTGCTGATGCATTCATTTTGGGAATATTAAGAGCGCTCACTTCCTTTGAGATGGCCAGAATCCCTAAATCACCAAAAACACTCGCATCCCTACCACAATTTGCTTGCTCTTTATCCTTATCCAGCCATTTTGCTTCCACAGTAAGTTCTCGTGGCACTATGTGCTTTATGTCTTTTACTTGAGACAAATTTTCCTTTGTGATTCCTGTTGCCGCTAACATATCTACTATTTCTCCCGTATGCAAAATAGCGTGAACCTTTTTGGATAACATAAGGGGCTTTATAGGATTATTGGGATTTCTCCTATCAATCATAGTGGACTGAAGTGTTTGATAATGTTTATAAACATCCTTTTCAGAAATATTAGATGAGATAAATAACGCGTCATGACGCTTGAAAAAAGGCTCAGGAACAACTGAAGACTGACTTATAGTAAGTTTATTACTCAGATCGTCATTCTTTTTATCATTTAATAGTGCCATAATAAATAAAAAAATAAGCCATATAATATTATTTTAATACATAAACTAGGGTTGGTGATCAGAGCCGAGCGGGATATTCGTTTGTATTCAATATTAGGTTTCGCTAATGCTGCGCTCAAGCATATATTTTATGATTGAGCAATTTTATTGAGTAGCGCTGCGAGCCTGCATCCTGCATACGTAGCTTGTTTTTGAATTAATTGCTGAGCATTTTCTTGATATTTATCACTAGGGGTTTCATTAGGGTTCAGCTGATAAACATTCTTTATCGCCAGCTTATGGGACATCTTTGCCCATTTAGCAGGTTTTATTTCTGCACCTATCATTGAACAGGGCATTTTTTGTTCCAATTGCAGTGCTGTATTTTTCACTCGAGCCTCATCAAATTGCCCAAGAAAAAAGCCAGCGCCATTATCCCAATACTGATGTAAATTATTGCCCACTGGATTTTTTCCTAACAAGAATAAATTGCCTCCTAAATCACCCTTAGGATGTTGCGCACTGACTCGAGTTATAGCGTGTAATGGTTGATGGATATCACCTGTTATATGAATCAACATGCGTAATGCAAGTTTTTTATCCGACGGGCTCGTCTTTTTAGAGGAAAGTACTGAAGTTGCTTGTTTAATTGTCTTTACTGCATTGGTACTTTCAATGGGCGGTAAGTGAGTTCCATCACTGGAAAAAGGAATATCAATATAATGCATTACATCATACCAATATACTTCTCTCCACCTAATTTCATCCATCCATGTTGAAGAGCTAACAAAACTTGAATTGGGTGTGTTCTGGCTGCGTGAACGAAGATATTTATAACACATGGTTCTGGCGCTGGGAGATAAATTATCGTAAGCAATTTGCGCCACCACCTTGTGGCCTGCTGCATTCCAAGCATAACTGCTTAAAGTCACTAAGCAACAAACAAGTATACAAATAATTCGTGACATAATTAACCCAAATAGGGAGACCACGCGGGCTCTTGTACATCTCCTTCACGTGCGGGAAGTCTCATTCGTATTCTACCGTCAAGAGAAACGATACCCAATACACCTTTATCCTCATTGTGGGTCGCATAAAGAATTAAACGACCATTTGGTGCAATAGATGGAGACTCATCACGACCAGAAAAAGTCAGACTGACAATTGGTCCACCAGCTGCACTTTGTAACCCTATGTTAAATTGCTTGTCATCCCGATGCAACATAATGATATTTTTCATATCGGGTGTATAAGAAGCACGTGCATTGTAATTACCTTCAAAAGTTACACGGCTCACCTGACCATTGGCTAAAGAGAGACGATATATTTGTGGTGAACCTCCTCGCCCTGAAGTAAATAATAAGCTTTTGCCATCTGGCGCATAGCGTGGCTCAGTATCAATGGCATCACCAAAAGTCAATTGCTTCATGTTACCGGTACTGATGTCTACGCTGTAAATTTTGGGTGTTCCACTTTTAGATAAAACTACAGCCAACTCTCTGCCGTTAGGAGACCATGCAGGGGCTCCATTAATTCCAGGGAAACTGGTAATTAAGCGTCTTTGACCTGTCTCAACTGAAACAGTAAATATTTGCGCTCTTTTTTTCTCGAAAGAGACATAAGAAATGCTTTTACCATCTGGCGCCCAAGCTGGAGACATAATAGGCTCGGAGGAAATCAATAAGCTTTGTGGATTATGTCCATCTGCATCAGCAACCTCAAGTGAATAACGAGTGCTCTTTAGAGTTCTTTGGACAGAAATATAGGCAATGCGAGTAGAAAAAATCCCTCTCTCTCCCGTTAATTTTTGGTAGATTTCATCACTGATATGATGTGCTAATGGTCTGACTTGATTCGCACTAATTTGAAACGTTTTTGTCAATAAAGTAGCTCCATTCGCTACAGCATCAGTTAAGGTAAAGCTCACTTCATAATGATTTCCTGCGCGGATGACATGCCCTGTTACAACACTGTCTGCCCCCAACTGCTTGAGCGTGCTTACTGGCGATTGCGCATTGGCACCTTGAGGACCAGAAACAATACGAAACTGTCCTGAGAAATTTAAATCACCTTCAATAACTTGTCCGATTTCTTGAGCGGCACTATCTGAACCAAAAGAATTAATCGCAATAGGTAAGGCTGAATTAATCCCTTGAGTTAACTCTAAATCAAGAGCAAAAATTTGCTGTGTAAAAAGCAATAAAAAAAGTGTAATAATTCGGTTAATCACGAGTTTTACCCCCTCACTTGTTCTGGTCGAACGGTTAAACTTATATCTCGAAACAGATTAAATGTTTCTGCATCTGCGGGTACAGGTAGCGGTGATGCTTTATAAATAGCTGTTTGTGCTGAACGGTCAAGCAATGGATCACCACTGCTGCGAGTTAAAGTAACTTCTAATACCATTCCATCAGGAGCAAGACGTATTCTGAATTGGCTCGATAAACTACTGTCAACATTTTCAGGCAATATCCAATTTCTACCGATAGCATTCACAATGAGTGCCTTATATTTATCAACTTCGCCGGCGATACGTGCCTGCCTTTCAGCATTTTTTGCTGCTTGCGCTTGTTTTGCAGCAGCAGCCTCTGCTTGTTTTTTTCTTTCCGCTTCTGCTTTTGCAAGCTCTGCTTTTTCTTTTTCAGCTTGAGCCTTCTCCGCCATTTTTTTCTTATTCAAATCAGCAAGTTTTTTAGCTTCCAATTGCTGTTGCTTGACTAACTCTTCTTTTTGTTTTTTTAAGTCTTCAATACGCTTCGCTTCCAATGCCTTTTGCTCTTCAAGTTTCTTTAAACGTTTTTTTTCCTCTTCAGCTTGTTTTTTACGAGCAATAGCAATCTTATTCGCCTCCTCTTTAAGTCGAGCAAGTTGTTGTTGTTCTTTTATTCTCTGTTGCCTTGCCGCTTCTGCCTGTCGCTTGAGCTCGTTTTGTCGGTTAATTTCAGCTTTTTTTTGTTGCTCCCGCTCCTGTTTCAAGCGATTTACTGTTTCCATAACTTGTTTATTATCAACACTTACTGCTTTCACCACTTCAGTTTGAGGTGTAGCCGCAATAGGTTGATCTACTCCAGGTGTATTTTTGGTTTCCGCAGTTAAAACAGGCCGCTGACTTGAGTTATCTGTTAAAAGCATCACGATTAAAAAAAGATGTAAACCAAGTGCGGCAAAAAAAGCTTTACGATAACTGGGATTGCTTATCATGCTTGCCCCTCTGATTTTTCTTGAGATGAGTCAGTCAATAATCCCACCTGCTCAGCCCCTGCTTGTTTGAGTAATGCCATTGCCTGAACAACTTTTCCGTACGCAACCCCCTGGTCTCCTTTAACTAAAACGTTAAGTTTTTGGTTTGATTGCTTTGCCAACTCCAATTCTGCCGCAACGCGAACAACTAAAGCTTGAGACTCTATAGGTTCTGCAGGAGTACTGCTAATATTAAGAAAATAAGTACCTTGCTGATTTACTGAAACAATAATGGGTTCTCTATCTGTAGGTGCCAAAGTTTGGCTTGCAGCTTTAGGCAGGTCCACAGTTACTCCTTGGCTCAACATGGGTGCTGTGATCATAAAAATTACAAGTAAGACCAACATCACATCGATATATGGTACAACATTAATTTCTGATATGGGGCGCTCACGCTTGTTTTTTGCTCTGATCATTTCAAATTTTACCCTCTTGCAGTATCTCTGTTTTGTTGCTCTATAAGCGATATTAATTCTTCCTGAAATAAATCAAATCGATTTAATAAATCATTAGCGCGCGTTGTATATCGGTTATATGCAATAACTGCTGGTATTGCAGTAAATAAACCCAAAGCAGTAGCTACTAACGCTTCAGAAATCCCTGGTGCCACCATAGCAATCGTTGCTTGTTGGGCATGGCCTAATGCCTGAAAGGAGGTCATTATACCCCAAACCGTACCAAATAGTCCTACATAAGGTGCGATAGACCCTACAGAAGCAAAAAAAGGTAAATGTTTTTCCAATTTCTCTGCTTCTTTTGCGTGTGTAATTTGCATTACTCGTTGTATCGGTTCAATAACTACATTACCTTGTTTTCTGGCTCGTACAAATTCCTTAAACCCAGCATGAAAAATAGCTGCCATCCCTTGTCGTTCATCCGAATTACTATCAATATCGGCATAGAGCCTGCTTAAATCACCACTATCCCAGAATCTTTGATTAAACGCATCTGTGAGCTGCTTTTTACGGTTAAAAAACCAGGCTCGTTGAAATATTAATGTCCAGGAAGTAATGGATGCAGCAGCTAGCAATATCATAACTGATTTAACAACCATACCTGCTTGCATAAAATACATTAATACATTTGCTTGATTACCCATCTATATTATCTCCAGTACCATTTCATGCTGTGGCTTTTACCTATACCAAATTACAATAACAATTTTTTTATTCAACGCGGAAATCGTTTTGGTTTCAAATTACTATTCACGCATACCACTTGAATTTTGGCCTCACAAACTATTATTTCCTGCTCATTTTGCATACTCTGATCAAATAAAAAACTACAAGCCCCTAATTGCTGTACTTGCGTTTTAATTGTTAGTAAATCATCCAATCGAGCCGGGGCTTTATACCGAAGATGCGCATCATATATTGCAAAAAGAGTATCCTGTTTCATCAAATCGGAGAGGACCAAATTATTTTGCCTGAGCATTTCTGTGCGAGCCCGCTCAAAATAGCAAAGGTAATTCGCATGATAAACAATTCCCATATAATCTACATCTTCCGCGTAAACACGAAAAGAATGTTGATGCGTGATTGTGGCATCCATTGATTAATCCTGCTCTACTGTATTTAAACCAAAATGCTGATACGCTCTTGGTGTGGCTATTCTACCTCTTGACGTGCGCATAAGGAATCCTTGTTGTATTAAAAATGGCTCTAAAACATCTTCAATTGTGCCTTTTTCCTCACCAATTGCTGCCGCAATGCTATCAACACCTACCGGACCCCCATTAAATTGTTCAATGACGGCCAACAGTAATTTTCTATCCATGAGGTCAAATCCATGTTGATCTACATCCAACATTTCCAAAGCTTTTTGCGCGATATCAACACTAATAATCCCGCTCCCCTTAACCTCGGCATAATCACGAACCCGTCGCAGTAAACGATTTGCAATACGTGGTGTTCCTCTTGATCGGAGTGCGATTTCTCTTGCTCCTTCGGGTTTAGTTTTTACATTGAGCAATTGTGCGGACCGTGCAACAATTTGAGTTAATGAATCAACAGAATAATATTCCAGACGCTGTACAATACCAAATCGATCTCTAAGGGGCGAAGTAAGCAATCCGGCTCGTGTCGTTGCGCCAATTAAAGTAAAAGGAGGTAACTCCAGTTTAATAGAACGCGCAGCCGGCCCTTCACCGATCATAATATCCAATTTATAATCTTCCATGGCCGGATAGAGTATTTCCTCTATTACAGGGCTAAGCCTATGAATTTCATCAATAAATAGAACGTCATTTGCTTGCAAGTTAGTGAGTATTGCCGCAATATCCCCTGCTCTCTCAATTACCGGCCCGGAGGTTTGACGCAGATTGACACCCATTTCATGAGCAATAATATTGGCTAAAGTAGTTTTACCAAGACCAGGCGGGCCAAAAATTAAGACATGATCCAGAGCATCGCTTCGCTTTTTCGCGGCATCGATAAAAATTTGCATCTGCGAACTTACTGCATCCTGCCCTATATATTCACTAAGGCTTAGAGGTCTAATAGCACGATCGATAGCCTCTTCTGAGGTAGTACTTTGAGTACTGATTAAGCGGTCACTTTCCAGCATAAAGTTCTTTTAACAGTTCAGATGAATGGTAGCATTTTATCATATGTTTTTTGAATAGCAGCTTATTTGTTAATAGATATTTATGAGCTGCATAACAGTGATGACTGAAAGTAATATCACACAATAGCCCCGGATTACAGTTTTACCCTCACCCGGGTCACTAAATCCCTCTCAATATAGAAAATCATACTTAACTTATTTGAAGAGATAATCTCTCTTTCTGTTGGAGTTCATCATGGTCAGATACTATAGATGGAGGTATTTCAGGAGACGATATAGCAGGTTTAAAGAATCGTATTAAATTTTTTTCTCGCTCAAACTCTTCTTCGATTGGAGTAAACGATTTAAATTCATCAAGACAATTGAAAAAGCGAACTATTGAGCATATTGCAGCCATACAAGAGACTGACAATACAGCAAGCGCAAAAAAAGGATTAACTGCTACTAATGGGGCTGCCATAAGAACACAATACGAAAAAAATGTACTTGATAGTGCGGCCCAGAACAACAATTCTAATGAAGTTAGAATATTTTCAAGAACAACACCAGTTTTTCTTAACGACTTTATTTCTTCAATTTCTTTTAAAACTTTTTCAGCGGTTAGTTGTCCGTTTTTTGCACTTTCAAGTCCTAATACAAGAAGTTCATATAGTTTAATAGATTCTTTTTCTGATTCATCATCAAGCGCGTCAATATATAGCTTATGATAATAAGCTTTAAGCGCTTTTAATTGTCTTTCAATTTCCTCATTAAGTTCCACTCCGTGAAACAATGCATCAATTTTTTTATCGCATTTGTTTAAACGTTTTTCCATTGAACTCGACATAATTCATCCCTTAATTTAATAAAAGAAAAATGATATTTATATTGATCAGTAAATAATCAAGGTCGTTTTATAACATAATTGAAAAAACTATTAAAGATAGTGCAACCGATTGAAAAAACAGTTAAAACTAAAGTAACTTAATCCTTAGCTAATCTAACATCGCAATCATATTTTCAGAAACATACTCAGTTGTAGAAGATTGCCCAGCGATTGCTGCACTTACTTCGTTTATGGGAGAAACGGGCGGTTTAAAAAATAACACCAAACTTCGTTCTCGCTCATCTTCTTCATTCAATCGGGTACATGATTTAAGATCATCAATACATTGAAATAAATTACTTATTGATTTAATCATTAGAGCAGCAGAAACAATAGTTAGTCCGAATCCTAAAATTGGATTGGGTACTGTTACTGTAGTGGCACAAAGAAAAAAAATGGTGATTGCTAAAGACCAGAAAGCCATTTCCAGTACTTTCGCGATATTATAAAAAACAATACCAAGCTTTCTTTCAAAAAGAATATCTTGAATTTTTTGTAATGCCTCATCAGCAGAAAGTTGACCATTTTTAACTTTAAGAAGATTGTCAACAAATAATTCATAGCTTTCCACAATCGTTTTAGGCAAATAAGTCGATTTATTGAATGAGGAATTATAATATGCATCGATATCTTTTAATTGCTGCAGAAGACTTGGGGCATGCTCATGCATTGTATAAAGTCGTAAAAGTTTATCGCGGCAATTTACTAAACGCACCTCCAGAGTAATAGGCATATGTTCATCAACTCTTAGATATTTTAAAAAGGCCCAGATAATCAAAAAATGCTTTTTATATCATAATTGTGGAAAGAAAAAATGTCTATTTAAACAAATTGGCCTATTGACTCCATAACTAATTTTCGAGCCCTAAAAATGCGAGATCGCACCGTTCCAACCGGGCAATCCATTTTTTTTGCAATAGCTTCATAAGATTGGCCATCCAGGATATACATCCCATAACAAAGACGTAACTCCTCAGATAAAGTAGAAAGAATCGTCTCCAGTTGCTCACCGAACTCGATATTAATCAATAGATATTCTGGGGAGAGTTGCACCGAAGGATAATAATTGTCAGCATATTCTGCTTCCATATCCATGCGCAAATTAGCAGCACGGTAATGATTTTTGATTGTATTTTGAGTAATTCGATACAACCAAGTGGAAAATTGACTTTTCTCTTTAAAATAATGCAAATAGCGATAAACTTTAATTAATACTTCTTGCGCCAGATCACTAACATTGGCCCTATCTTGAATATGTAAGTAAATAATTTGCTGTATTTTATTGTTATACCGTGAAAACAACAGATTATAAGCTTCCATGTCTCCCTGTCTCGCCAAATTAATCAAGTCCTCATCACTATAAGAAGTTTCTTTCTTCATCACTTCCTCATAATTCCATTATAAGAACGATCGGTCTTTTATTGTGCTATATGTGTAATTATATACTATTTTGGCTTATTTTGAGATGCAATAAACGTAATTGATAGTTTGTTATCTGGTCAAGAAATAAAACAATCCGCTTTTTTTGACTTGGATTCGTGAATTCAATAAGTTGAAAAAGAGGGTTGTGAATAAGAATAACAGCTTGATTATAAGTCACCTTATTATCCTGAGCTGCTTCCAAAACCCATGCATTGTTCATAAATTGAATTTTTTTAACTGATGAGCATGGGCTCTGATTAGTCCAATCAATTTTCAGCAAGATAAAAACAAAGCCCAGTAAAATTAGTTTGATAAATAAAGCTATTGATGAATAAAAGATCAAAATGGCGGTAATAAGGTAAGTCACTAAAATCAAACGGAAATAAGTCCTTGACTTCCCTGGCTCAATTACTATTTCGGATAATGGCGACAATTTTTTTTAACTCTTTATCTTGAGGATCTTCATGCCCCATTAACCAGGCGAATAACTCTGGATCAGTGCAACTTAATAGGGAATTAAAAGCCTCGAGTTCTTTTACAGACAAATGCACGAGCTGATGCTCAAGAAAATGTTGCAAAATAAGATCCAATTCCAGCATTCCTCGGCGGCAATGCCATGCAAGTCTTGTTTTTTCCTTGGGATCCAACATAGGTAAATCTCTTATGATCAAGTTACGGGCACATAATACACTACTGTCTTTATAAACGGAAATCATTAAACCTCTATAGAGTTATCCACTAAGTTCTAGACAAGGCGCAAGTAAAGTGAGGTGAAGGAGTGTATACTTCATGAGCCGAACGAGCTTGCAACGAAGTATAGGACTTAGTGGGTGGTGCTATATTTAAAACACTACTATGGTGAGCTTAAAAAATTAGATAAACTCTACATATTTCAATTGACAGTTGCCGCAAAGCAACTGTTTTTTAGGTTTAAAATGATGAGCATAACTTTTACACATTTAATCAATAACAGGGCTTTAACTACATTTAAACCATTAGAGGAAGAATTAGTGCTTCTACCTCACAAAAATTATTTGTTTGATTTATCTTATCTTACAGTGATTGATGTTGAGGGTAATAAAGCCATTGATTTTCTTCAAGGACAATTAACCTGCGACTTGAACGCCATATCTGACATACAAATGATAGAAGGTGCGCAGTGTAATCTTAAAGGGCGAATTCTCACTTTAATGGATATTATTACCTGGCAAGGAGTTAAGTTAGTACTGCCCCAAGATTTGCAAGAGAGTACAATTAACTCATTAGGCAAATATGCATTGCTGTCTCGCGTTACACTCAAAAAAAATAGCCAATTTAATATTTTTGGATTTTATCTACAAAATCATGAAGATATTATTCCCGATACAGGTTTTTTTCCTAATTCGCTTTATGCTCAAACATATACCAACCGTTCTTGTTCTTACCATTTAGGCAATGGATTTTATATTTTTCTTGCCCTGGCTGATAATGTACATGCGATACAAGAACGTTTTATGAAAAATGACCAATTTCTTGGTTCTTTAACCTGGCACACTTTAAGATTATTCCAACAACAAATAGAAATTTACCCCGAATCACGGGGCCTATTTTTACCTCATAGACTTGGTTTACAACAAACCCCATACATTAGCTTCAATAAAGGGTGCTATAAAGGGCAAGAAATTATTGCTCGAATGCACTATAAAGCGACTATAAAACATCAATTGAAAATTTATGAAATGGAAACCGAGCAAAAAATCTATTCCGGACAAAAGCTATTAAGCGAACCTGGGGGAACAGAAGTTGGTGAATTAGTTGACTTTTCTATTCTAAAATCTGGGCGGTATTTAATTGCTGTAAGTATATTGAAGGAAGCAGAACAAACGGTGTTTCTTGAAGGACATAATCAGCTAGTAGAGTTAACCAAGGCATCAGTTACCTTATCAAATCCACTCGCTTAATATAATGGAGCTTGGTGAAACAAGTAGGTTGGGTCAAAATAACCCAACCTACTTCCGGCTTTATTATGAACTGATCAAAAAAGTGAAAATTTTCAGACCAAAGCCCAATCTCTATACACATACACAAATTATGCTTCTTGCTCAACCAATGCATAAGATTGCAAAGTAGTTTGAGTTAAATCCAGTAACTCCCTGATTGCAACAAAAAACATAGTATAGTTTAGAACTGCGCTTGCTTTCAGATCCGCCAATATAAAACGCCAACGCTGAATTAATGCACGATGCGATTCTCCCCAAGATGCAAGACGCGCCTGCAAATCTGGATTATCACCATCATAGTTAATCAGCCCAGCAGTAAGTTGACGTTGTTGCCAATCTAAATCATCCCGCAACGCTTCTCTGGAGAGAGATTCCCAATGATTCTCACTTGGATGCATAATAATTTGCTTTCGTATCCAGGCAAGATCCAGGAACTCGCCAATTCCGAAATAAATCTCAGCAACTTGCGCTACCTTCATATTTCTCTTATAAGCGATTTCAATAATGTCAGTTGCCGCAAATAGACCTCGTGTTACAGTTAAATCATGTGCTAGCGCTGATGGAATACCTTCATCCACAAGCTCTTGATAATGTTTATCATATTTTGCTCGTCGCTCTTCATTTAGAATAGCCGGTATGGATATCTTCAATTCAACAACACCTTGCGCATAGAGTTTTACAACTTCAGAAATGTCCACAGCCCTACGTTGACTACGCAGGAACCAACGTGTAATACGTCGAGCCAATCTGGAATAAAGCATCATCATTTCGATTTGTTTTTTAGCGCTGATCTTTGTACCCAATTCTTCGATTTGTTTCCAAACAGCTTCTAAATTAAGTACAGAACGAGTAATTACATATGCTCTTACAATAGCGGAAACAGGAGCTCCTGTTTCATCCTGCAATCTGTAAATGTAAGTAAAGCCCATCTCATTTACAATAATATTGCTTAATCGAGTTGCGATAATTTCTCTTTTTAGCGGATGCGATTGCATTTGTTTGCTAAACCGCTCTTGCAAGGGTTTTGGAAATGAACTAATTAAAAATTGGGTCATATACGCTTCTTCGGGAACACCTGAGGCCAGAATTTGTTCCTTAAGAATTGTTTTACTGTAACACATCAATACAGCAATACTGGGACGCATCAAACCTTTACCCATTAATTTGCGTTCCAAAATAACCTTATCGTCGGGTAAATACTCAAGATTACGGTCAATTTTTCCAGTGCGTTCCAATTCACTAATATAACGGCTTTGTAGATCCAATGCTTGAAGAGGTTGCGATGCAGTTAAACTAATCGCTCTCGTTTGCAAGAAATTGTCACGTAGCACCAATTTGCTGACTTCATCAGTCATTTCAATTAATAATTCATTACGTTGTTTTGGAGTCAAATCACCAACTGCTACAATGCTGTTCAATAGGATCTTAATATTTACTTCTTTATCTGAACAATTCACACCACCCGAATTATCAATGAAGTCGGTATATACCATTCCTCCATTTAATGAGTATTCGACTCGTGCCAATTGGGTTAATCCCAAGTTACCGCCCTCACCTACAACTTTACAACGCAGTTGTTTTGCATTCACTCGAGTTGCATCATTGGTTCGGTCGCCAACATTAGCGTTTGATTCAGTACTGGCCTTAACATAAGTACCGATTCCTGCACTCCAAAGCAAGTCAACCTTAGCTTTTAAAATTGCTTTAATTAACTCATTCGGCTCAATCTCGGTTTGTTTAATTCCAAAAGCTGCTTGCATTTCCTTACTGACAGGGATGGATTTGGCATTACGATTGAATACACCACCACCCTTGGAGATAAGTTTTTTATCGTAATCTGCCCAATTCGAACGTGGCAAATGAAACAAACGCTCACGTTCTTTGTAACTGATTTCTGCATTAGGATCAGGGTCGACAAAAATATGGATATGGTTAAATGCACCAATTAACTTGATGTGTTTTGACAACAACATACCATTACCAAAAACATCGCCTGCCATATCTCCGATGCCAACAACAGTAAAATCGTTATTCTCAATGTCTATATCCAATTCATAGAAATGACGCTTCACTGATTCCCATGCACCTTTGGCTGTAATCCCCATCTTCTTATGGTCATAACCTATTGATCCACCTGATGCAAAAGCGTCACCTAGCCAAAAGCCATATTCTAAAGAAATAGCATTGGCGAGATCAGAGAAAGTTGCCGTACCTTTATCTGCAGCAACAACAAGATAAGGATCATCCTCATCAAAACATACAACATTCACAGGTTTGACCACTTTGCCTTCAACGTAATTATCTGTGATATCGAGAAGACCACGAATAAATAATTGATAACAACCGATTCCTTCAGCCATTATTTCTTCACGAGTACCGTTTACAGGCAAAAGCTTAGGTACAAAACCACCTTTGGCACCACTAGGTACAATAACTGAATTTTTCACTTGCTGCGCTTTCATTAAACCAAGTATTTCTGTACGGAAATCTTCCCTTCGATCAGACCAACGCAAACCGCCGCGAGCAACCTTGCCGCAACGTAAGTGAACCCCTTCAAAACGTGGAGAATAAACAAAAATTTCAAACATCGGATGTGGTTTTGGCACACCGGGAATAATTTTACTGTTTAACTTGAGTGAAATATAAGGTTTATGATGTCCATCTTCATTTATTTGATAAAAGTTAGTACGTAACGTAGCACTAATAGCATGGATGTATTGTCTGATTATTTTATCTTCATCCAGATTGGATACAGTATCAAGATCGCTTAATATTTCGATGGATAAATCAGCAAAACGATCCTCTCGATTAGGATCATCCGCAGGATTACAGCGAACTTCAAATAATTTCACTAATTTTTTAGCAATAGCAACATTATTATTTAACGCCATTTCCATATAGTCTTGGCTAAAAGTAATACCTATTTGTTTAAAATATTTGGCATAGGTACGCAAAACAGCTACTTCACGCCAATTAAGTCCTGCTGCTAAAACTAACTGATTAAATCCGTCATTTTCAGCTTGACCAAACCAAACTTTAGCAAAGGCGTTTTGGAATAATTCTTTAATCTCATCAAGCTCAAACTCAATCGGCTTATTATATTGCATGGCAAAATCATTCACCCAAGCTATTTTACCATCCTCAAATTTCAATGCATAAGGGCGTTCACTTATAGCGCGCAAACCCAGTTTTTCCAATATGGGCAAAACATCCGATAAAGGAATAGTGGTATCATGCTGATATACTTTTAATCTAAAGCTATTTTCTGACTCATCCAGGGGCTTATAAAAATTAATACCTAATGGTTCTTCCGGGGTAAGCAATTCAATATGTTTAATATCATAGACTGCTGTCCTCGCAGGGAACATATCACTATAAGCTCCTGGAAATGCATTTTTATAACGGGCATAGAGACTATTTGCCTGTTCTTCTCCATAAGCCTCATATAAATGAGTTTGCAAATCGTCGGTCCATGAACGGCCTGCCTCAATCAACTTTCTTTCAATTTCTTTTAGATCATATTCAAGTGGTAAATTCGGGTTAATTTTAATAATAAAATGAACTCGTGCCAGAACAGACTCGGTAAATTGAGTTGAATAAGAAGTCTCAATTGAGTTAAAACTCTCGTCAAGAATTTGCTTCATAGCCATTCTTAACTCAGTATTAATCCTATCTTTAGGGACGTATACTAGACAGGAAACAAAACGTCGATAAACATCCACTCGTGCAAACAAACGAATACGCTTTCTGTCTTGCATGTAAAAAATACCCATTGCGATTTCCAGAAGTTCATCTTCTGTTCCTTGAATCAAATCATCACGTGGTAACGTTTCAAGAATATTTAATAAAACTTTACCTGCATGACTACGTGGATTTAATCCGGAATTTTCCATGATATGGGCTACTTTACGTCGCAAGAATGGAATTTGCTTCGGGTTCGTATGATAAGCAGCAGAAGTATAAAGCCCAATAATTCTTCTTTCGCCAATCACCTTTCCATGTTCATTAAATCGTTTAATTCCTATATAATCAGTATAAGCGTCACGATGAACACTTGCTAATGTATTCGTTTTTGAAGTAACCAAAATTCGTGGAGACAGGGTAAATTCGCGTGCTTCAGGTGCCATTGCAGAAATACTACGCAACATTGATTTAGTAACGCTTTCACGCAAAAGTCCTAATCCGGTATTAGGAACAGCTTGTAAAACCGTTTCTTTACCCTTTTCCACCAACTCATAATCCCTCATCCCCAGGAATGTAAAATGATGGTCTTCAATCCAATGTAAAAACGCCTTTGTTTCTTCCACTTCATCCAAATCAAGCACTGAAGACACTTTATCAATCTCTGCAATTGCTTCTCGAACTTCAGCACGCATTTTTTCCCAATCTTCAAAAACGACTCGATTATCTTCAAGAGCACGCTCACATCCTTTATGCAATTCTTCAAGTACCTTAGGATCAGTTTGGCGATCAATTTCTAAAAATATTGGCGCCTCATGAATTACATCTTTTTCATCTAACATTTGATTACGAGGTAAGATCTTGCAGACCCGGTTATTTTTATCTCTTTTAACCCGAATCCCCCCCATATGAATAGTTAGATGAGAGGATAGGCCCATCCTATGGATTACCAGACGAATTGAATCAACCAAAAACGGCATATCATCACAAATCACTTCAATGACGGTATGTGTTGTTTGCCATCCATGACGTTCATAATCTGGGTTATAGATTCTAATTTTTGTTTCGTGTGGTGCGCGTTCACTAATTAAAGTCCAAAAATTTACTACAGCGCCGTAAAGATCATCGATAGTCCATGCATTAAGATCTTCCATTGCTACAGTACTGTATAGCTGTTTGGCAAATTCGGCGCAAAACTCGGTTTGATCACCAACCATAGAACTTCTAATTCTATTTACAATGGCTTCAATTAATACATCTTTACCTTCTTCAAATTTATAAGACATTGTTGTTTTACCTCGTCGATTTGCCTCAGCCCTACAGCGAGAATTATTGTTTAAATATAAATAACAGCCACTCTTATCCGGTCAGTAAATAAACTGACGGACAGGAGTGGCCCAAAAAATCATATCTTACCCAGTATGAGTTAATATTAAGAATCACTAATGGCTATGGTTTTAGTATTAACAAACTCTAATATACCTTCTTTCGATAATTCACGACCATAACCCGACTCTCTTATTCCACCAAATGGTAACCTGGGGTCTGAAGCTACAAAAGCGTTAACAAAACAAACGCCAGCTTCTATATCATAAGTAGCTATATGCTCTCCTCTCTCCAAATCCCGAGTAAATACCGCAGCACCTAAACCATATTGACTTTGGTTTGCATATGCAAGGGCTTCTTTCTCATCATTGGCTGTAATAAGAGCAATAACAGGTCCAAATAACTCTTCATCGAAAGCCGGCATACCTGGCCTTACTTGAGTTAATAAAGTTGGTGGATAATAAAACCCTTTTCCTGCGGGAATTATACCACCTACCAATAATTTAGCACCTTGTTTCAGTGATTTTTCTACTTGAATTTGTAAGTTTTCACGCAAGTCGGAACGGGCTAATGGACCAAGCTTGGTTTCTGAATCAAGTGGGTTCCCCACTTTAAATGCATCCATTTGCTCCATTATCTTCTGTGTCAATTCTTTTTCAATGGATTTTAAAACAATGATACGCTTAGCAGCAATACAGACTTGACCTGAGTTACTGAGTCTTGAATTCACAATACAACGGGCAGCAAGATCAAGATCAGCATCTTCAAGAACGACATAGGGGTCGCTTCCACCAAGCTCTAACACTGATTTTTTTAAAAATTTTCCTGCATGACTTGCGACAGCACGTCCTGCACGCCCGCTTCCTGTCAAGGTAACAGCAATAACATGAGGATGTTCTATAATTTTGGCCGCTACATCATTATCAACGATCACATGCTGGAAAACGTAGGCTGGAAATCCTGCTTCTAGAAATAGCTCTTCTATTTTGTTACCTGTTCCCGTAGAAATAGGTGCGTGCTTCAATACGGCAACGTTTCCAGCCATGAGCGTAGGCACAGCAAATCGAAAAACCTGCCAAAAAGGAAAATTCCAAGGCATGATGGCAAAAACAATTCCAAGTGGACGATAACATACTTTTGCCTTTTTCATGTCCGTTTGGATTACTTTTGGAGAAAGGTATTCTTCTGCATGCTCCGCAAAATACTCGCATAACCAGGCACACTTATTAATTTCAGCCCTACCCGCCGTAATTGGTTTGCCCATTTCAGTTGCCATTAAATGAGCCAATTCATCTGTTTTTGTTTTTAAGAGTTGGGCAAGTTGCAACATTAATGCTTTTCTTTGACTAAAAGACGTTTTTTTCCATTCCAAATATGCTTCATGTGAGTCGTTAAGTTTTTTCTCAACATCCTGCTCATTCATGCAATCATAGCTTTGTAATATTTGTTCAGTTGCGGGATTTACAGTTTGAATTATCATAATGTCTCCATACAGAATAAAGTATATTTAATTAAAGTTATCAACTCTCCTTGCACACTACTTTTGATTATTGATACTATTTTCATACTCTTAGATTTTCAGAAAAAGCAATAGTAGTTTAAATCAATACATTAATACAATTAATAAATATTTCGGAAAATCCATATTTTTAAGAGAACGTGTTTTCAAGCAATGGTTTTCTAATAACACTAGGATAATTAATGAACTTAAGCAAACAGCAATTCCATCCATTACACTACGTAGCGGCTTGGTCAGTGCATCTCTTTACTGCGAGTGCAGCCTGTATCGGTGTCTTTTCATTAGTAAAGATATATCAGCACGAATACATTTTCGCTTTATGGCTTATGTTTATTACTGTTGTGATCGATGCAGTTGATGGAACGCTGGCTCGCCTGGTCAATATTAAGAAAATTTTGCCCAAGATAGATGGGGCTCTGCTTGATAATATTGTTGATTACTTAAATTATGTTATTACGCCATGTTTTTTCTTACTCGTGAAACCAGGTATGCTTCCACCTGAATATTCTGTCTTTCTTATTGCGGCGGTTTCCATTACTTCTGCTTATCAATTTTGCCAATGTGATGCCAAAACTCCAGACCATTTTTTCAAAGGATTTCCTTGTTACTGGAATATTACTATTTTATACATGTTTATTTTCAATACTTCTGCGGCAACGAATGCCATTATATTAATCATTCTCTCCATACTTATTTTTGTCCCTGTAAAGTATGTGTATCCCTCAAGACTGGACTATTTAACAGAATCCAGAATATTAAAAATACTCATGCATATTTGTTCTATTATTTATGCTGTTAGTTCGATTTGCATACTTATTAGCTATCCTAATACAAATATCATTTGTCTTAGCCTGTCTGTGGCTTATGTTGGAATGTACTTATTTTTAAGTTTTT
The DNA here is from genome assembly GCF_001648595.1 of Legionella bozemanae. Classification (GTDB taxonomy): domain Bacteria; phylum Pseudomonadota; class Gammaproteobacteria; order Legionellales; family Legionellaceae; genus Legionella; species Legionella bozemanae. Next base: position 24,252 of record NZ_LBAW01000020.1, read on the forward strand.
ACAGAACTTATTACCCTATGATTAAGGCAAAGATTGCCGCACAAAAAGAATAGTTTGTATGTGGGATAGACTTTGTATTTTTTATGATTAAAATAAGCCACAAAATATACTTATTGAGGTAGTTATGTCTTTATTTCACCAAATTAATAAATCGATTATTTTTTCTGCGATACTCATTAGCTCAACTCAAGCAGCAAGTATTTTCCCACGTGGATGTGAAGTTACGGGTTTTGGATACAGCCAAAATTATCTGATTTTAAATGAAACAGGAAATCAATCTTATTATTTAATACAAAACCATTCTGATTCTAAAATTGAATTGGAGCGTGTAAATACAGAAGAGGCCTTTATGAGTCCGCCCTTACATGCTACATTGGATTCAATGAGTTGGGGCGCATTTGCTTCTGATGTCAAAAACTTAAATTTTAAATGTTATAAACGCGTTGACGAAAATACTACTCTAGTGGACTGTCGTAATGTCTTAGAAGTATGTCAATATCCGAGAGTTAAGTTTGCCCTGAGCAACATGGGAAATTATTGGATTGCATTTAATAAACCCCAAAGTGCAATTATCCAAGAGTCAGTGGCAAAAGGAATTTACTTAAAATGGTGATACGTGACTAGAAAAATATTTATTCTTATAGGGTGTGTTGGTTCACTTATAATCGTGTGTGGTCTTTTGAAGTTTTTTGGAACCACCCCACCCAAACTTCATTCTCAACTTTACTATTTTATTGGTGGTGTTGCATTACTTGTAACAGCTATTTACTTTAGAATGCTTTACTTTATAGCGCTTCAACTCATACTTATTGCAGGGCATGCAGCGATTCTATTGGGTAGTGGGCCTTATACTCAGTTTTTCTTACCTATATTGATGTGTTGCCAATTGCTTACGTTCTATTTGATGTTTGGTAAGGAAAATAGTGTGTTTTTAATATTGGGAGTTTTTGGTATTGCCTTACTTTCTATGGGATTTGCCTACAATGATAAATGGATATTTTTCTCGGGCAGTTCATTAGTTGCTGTATATGCTTACTATAGCGGACATAAAGGATTATCTCCTTCTTATATTTGGGCAGTTCTGAATACAGTCATTGCCCTGCTTGCACTTTATCGAATTCTCTTGGTGTAAATAACCAATCCAATGCGTCGCAACCACTCAGGTTTTTATAAAAGAAAGCCTGGGTTGCGCTACGTTTCCCCAGGCTATGAGAATTACAGAAATTACTTGGATGGAACGATTTCGACATTCAATTTAGCAATAACATCGCTGTGGACATGTATCTCAACCACAAAATTACCAATTGAATGCAGAGGACCTTCTGGCATTACAATTTCACGCTTGACCACATCCACACCTTTCTCGGCCAAAGCATCTTTGATTTCATTAACGCCTACAGAACCATACAATTTACCTTCGTCACTCGCCATGGCATTAATAACTAAAGTAATATCACTCAATTTAGCTGCACGCTGTTCAGCAGTAGCCAAAGATTGTTGGGCTTTTTTCTCAAGCTCAACTCGGCGTTGTTCAAATAACTCAATGTTCTTAGGTGTTGCAAACACAGCTTTATTTTGTGGTATCAAAAAATTTCGACCATAACCTGCTTTTACATTTACCTTATCACCCAGGTTACCTAAATTTCTCACTTTTTCTAATAAGATAACTTCCATCTTAATAACCCCTTAAATTGATTCGCCAACCCTTGAAGGGAAATACGATCTAAAATTAACTAAACTGTCTAATGAACCAAGGACAATGTAGGCACATAATACAAAAGTGGGTTTCACCAATATTAACAACATCAATAAAATGAAAACCCTAACTTGTCTCTTACGAGAAAAAATAAAATAAGCCAGACCAAATCCCGAAGCCAAGAAATAACAAAGCACTATGGGGAGTACATTCATAGCTAAAGGAATTTCATAAAAAGTTGCTAAAGAAACTCCCAAAAAAACTAAAAATGAAAGTCTACCACTACGAAACGCCATTAATTCACTCCTGAATCCTCCAGGTAAAAATAATTTTGCTTGCATTGCTCGCGCAAACATTAAGGAAATTATTGCAGAAACAAGAACACTTAAGATCTGAATTCCGAAAAATAATTGCGCCAAAACTACTGAATTTATGTCATTAAGAGCGGGCTCAACTAATTCCTGGTATTGTGTCAAAATCATTTTAAACAATTTAAATTGTTCGACAATAAAACCTGGAATCCAAAGTTGAATGAGTAGACACCCAAAAAAAGCCAGTAAAAAAAATACCCCAGCGACTACCTGCCATCGTTCAGTATTTCGCAAAGCCAATGCTGCAAAATAACATGGAAGATAGGTAATAAGAGTATTAATTAGTACTCCGGATAATGGTATTAACATCATCAATGGAACAGAATGAATAACAAGCGCAGGTAATAAAACATCAAAACCAGATTTTGCACCCTTTCTTAAAGTCACCAAACTTACTAAGGCAACTGAAAGCCAAGACGCAAAGGGTAATATTGAAAAAACCACAGCATAAATAATTGCTTGCTGTTTGCTTTCGAGTATTACCTTGCATTGTTTTGTTATGAAATTACCTGCACTCATCATTATTATTTATGGCTATCACAATATGGCAACAGACCAAGGAATCTGGCTTGCATAATTGCTCTTGCTAATTGTCTTTGAAAACGGGTTTGAGTACCAGTAATACGGCTTGGTACAATTTTACCCGTTTCAGAAATATAATTTTTCAGTAAATTGATATCCTTATAATCTATTTCATTACCGCCTTCAGCACTAAAACGGCACATTTTTTTTCTACGAAAATAAGCTGACATAATTAGGGCTCCTCTTAAGCAGATCTGGTTTCTTTTTCTTTCTTCATCAAAACAGATTCAGTAGTGATCGCTTGTTTTTGACGAGTAATTAAGTTTCTGATAATTGCATCGTTATATTTGAATGCATTTTTTATTTCATCCAGAGCCTCAAGGCTACATTCAATATTCATAAGAATGTAATGTGCTTTGTGTACATCACTTATTGGATAAGCTAATTGACGACGACCCAAGTCTTCTTTACGGTGAATCACCCCATTGTGCTTACTTATGATCCCTTCATAGCGCTCTACCATTGCTGGTACTTGTTCGCTCTGATCCGGGTGCACAAGAAACATAATTTCATAATGTCTCATGATTTCTCCTTATGGAAAAAGCCTTCTGTCATCTAAAACAACAGTAAGGCAAGGTTTAAAAAAAGCTGCTAATTATAACCATTTTAATCGCATCATACAATTATCAAACAATTAAAAATAATTAAATATCTGAAATAGGTAAATCAAACTCCCTATTTAAAATTTTTTTATTAATTTATAGTGACAAATATCCATGAATTAGGTTACCGTGCATAACTTAAATGTCTTTGATTTATAATCAACTTATTTGAAAGGTACAGAGGTAATTAATGGATATAATTTCTCTTCAATTTGAAGAACCTTTAATGATTCATATTGGTGATGCAACTATTAAGATTTTGGCTTTTAAAACACAAGAACATGGAAATATAAAATTTGGTGTCGATGCACCCAGATCAGTGAACGTGCATAGGGAAGAGATTTTTCATGCCATTAAACAAAAAAAACTTTTAGAAACCGTTGAATAATTTATCTAAAATGGGTCAGGTATCATCGCGTTCGATTATAGTTCTTTCTGGTTTAATTCTGGCCTTATCTTCTATTATTCTTTTAGTAAATCATTTTTTTTACAAATATCCAGGGAATAACTACTTTCCTGAAAATATCCCCTTTCTTGCTTTAGTCTTAATTCTTTTGAACCTTGGGCTCGTCCTCTATTTTCCTCAAGACAATAAAATTAGGCAAGTTGGACGAGAACTAGTTTATTTTTTTGCCATCATGTGCGTCATTGCCTTCGCTACAAATGCAGTGCAATTAACCCCATTCCCAATTATTGATCCATTTATTGTCTTGTTTGAAGAGAAGTATATGCATATCTACATGGAGTCCATAGTAGCCTGGACCCATAATCATCCTCAGCTCAAATATTTACTTGGTATCGTTTATGACAGCCTTCCGTATCAAATGAGTATTTTGCCTGTGCTGATTATTATCACATGTCGCTTTCATCTAATCAGGGAATATTATTTCTATTTGTTGTGCACTGCCTTAATTGGTTTTGGATTTTATTATTTTTTTCCTACTACTGCTCCAGCAAGCGTTACCAACAGTCCATTCTTCTCGCCAGAGCAAATTGCCACAGGCTTTAAATTCAAACAAATTCATCACTATATTAATCCAACTACAAATGAAGGAGGATTAATAGCCCTTCCCTCTTTTCACGCAATTTGGGCAATCTTATGTGTAAATCTTCTTAGAGAATGGCTAATCCCTTGCGTTCTATTATCCATAATTAATGTCTTTCTTATTGCCTCATGCGTTTTACTGGGATGGCATTATTTAATTGATATCATCGGGGGATTTATTGTTTTATGGATTAGCTACTACCTATTTCGATACTGTTCAAGAAAAAATATAGACCCCTCCAAGAGTTTGGGTGCAGCCTCGTCTCGTTCTAAATTTTTCTGAGTAAACCTGTAGGATGAGCAAATTCATTTTGAATTATTTTGTTGTTATTTAAGTTTAATGCATGATTACTTCTTAATAATTGTTTTTTCAGGGCTGATTGCAGTGTTATCCCGCTCTGCTCACTTAAAGGAGGATGTACTTGCACAAACCAGACTCCATCATGTCTTCCAATTTTAACGGGTTCATTAATCACCCTTACTGGAGTTCCCACAGGGACCATTCGAAATAAAAATTCAATATCATCAGGAAACATGCGAATACATCCTGCACTCACGCGCGTGCCAATTCCATTAGCTCGGTTTGTTCCATGAATAAGAAACGTTGGCCATCCCAAGCGCAAGGCATGTTGGCCTAAGGGATTATATGGTCCTGAAGGAAATTCATCTGGGAGAAAATCTCCATTTTTTTCTGCTTCGGCACGCAGATTTTCTGTTGGACGCCATTTGGGATTTGCTTCTTTTGCTACAATTTTAGTAACCCCCAAAGGAGTATTCCAACCTTTCCGACCGATACCAACGGGAAAAGTAATTACTACATTCTCATTTTCAGGAAAATAATAAAGACGGTATTCTGCTAAATTAATCACAATTCCCTTTCTAGGAACATTAGGCAGTATATATTGTGTAGGAATAATAAGCCCTGAACTCGTTAAAGAACGCCTGGCATCAATTTGAGGGTTTGCTCTGAGTAGCTCATAATATCCGACATCGAAACGTTTTCCTATCTCATCAATCGTTTCGTTTAACTCGGATTGCGCATATTGAACCTCGCCAACCACATCACCTGTTGCGGGTATAACCAAAGTGGTTGCATTAGAAATAAACACAAAAAAAAATTGCATAAAAATCAAGAAGAACAACCTTTGTTTCATAAAGATCATTTTCAATGAATTATCCATAAACATAGTCTGACTAGGGTAAAGAAGTAGCCTGGGTGGCGTGTAACGGAACCCAAGCTACATATTTTATAAAAATAGCAAAAGCAAATTAAAAGCTTTCATCCACTTTAAAACGTTCACCATACTTGGACTCAAGAGTCTTAAATAAATTTTCCAAATTATTGGTTCCAAAATCCTTAGCATAGTTCATTGGACCGCCACGGAAAGGGGCAAATCCAGTACCGAAAATCATACCTGCATCAAGCAAATCTGCATCAGCAACAACACCCTCACGCAAACAAGCTGCTGATTCATTAACCATTCTTAGGATTAAGCGATCTGCAATATGTGGAGGAATTGGCGTACTAGGTTGTTTTTTGATTGGCTTACCATTTTTGTACTGATAAAGCCCTTGACCTGTTTTCCGACCAAGCTTACCTTCTTTAACCATGTCACGCAGCTTTTGTGGTACAGTTCCGCCAAAATGGCCTGTTAAATTTTCAGCAACAGCCAAACCGACGTCTAATCCCACTGTATCTGCAAGCTCTACAGGTCCCATGAACATACCAAAAGACAAAGCTGCTTCATCAATAGTTTCAGCACTATATCCTTCATCCAGTAATTGGACACACTCCATGAGATAAGGCATCAAGACCCGATTTACTAAAAATCCTGGGCTGGATTTAACCGGTAACGGCAGTTTGCCAATTTGATTGACAAAAGCGCATGAATTAAGTTCAACCTTCTTAGAGGTTTGTGTACTGCTCACTACTTCAACCAGGTCCATCTTAGCAACTGGATTGAAGAAATGAATTCCAACCAGGCGATTAGGATTAGCCATGACACTACTGATTTCATCCAATGGAATACTGGAGGTATTGGTAGCAATGATGGCATCTTTTTTAGCAAGTTTTTCAACTTTTTTCATGATTTCTTGCTTTACTGCAAGATTTTCAAATACCGCCTCAATAATTACATCAGCGCGGGCAATACCATGGCCTTCAGGATCAGGAATTAAATTATCCATCGCAGCTTGTATCAGACGGGGCTTACGTAATTTTTTCTTATATAATGCATGAGCACGGCCAATTGCCGGAGCAATTTGAGCATAAGTTTGATCTTGCAAAGTGACTCGCAGGCCACGTAGAGCACACCATGCAGCAATATCGCCTCCCATGACACCAGCACCAATAACGTGTACATGATTTGCCTTAAAATCACTGCCTTTTGCAAAGCCTTTTAAACGCTCACGTAAGGTAAAAGCGCGGATTAAGTTTTTTGCAGTAATTCCAGTAGATACTAAATGTTCCACCGAATCTATCTCTTTCAAATAAGCCCTATCCCCTATACCCCCTTCTTTCTCCCATAAATCAACAATGGCATAAGGCGCAGGATAATGTTCTTTTCGCACCCGTTTAGCAATATTATGACGCATTAAAGCAGCAATAGGTTTTCTTAGCCAAGCACTATTAGTAAGTCCTTGTATGAAGGAAGGTTTATGTTTTGGTGGTTTATTTTTAATAAAATAAACTGCGGCTCGTTTTAGCTGACGTACAGGAACGACCTCATCAACCATACCTAAACTCTTAGCTTTTGCCGCATGTACTGCATTACCGGTTAGAATGATTTGCGATAAAGCATTAAAGCCACCGATCAATTGAGGTAAACGTACAGAACCACCCCAACCAGGATGTATACCTAACATGACTTCGGGTAAACCGATTCGAGTATCTTTTTCATCACTAGCAACTCGGTAAGTACAGGCCAAAGCTAATTCATAGCCGCCACCCATGCAAAAACCATCAATCATAGCAACGCTAGGAATTGTAAGAGCCTGTAATCGAGCGAAAACAGCTTGCCCTTTTCGCAAAAAATCTACTGCTTGGGCTGGAGTCTCAAATTTTGAAAAAGCATTTACATCTGCGCCCGCGATAAACCCTTTTTCTTTAGCTGAATGAACAATTAAGCCTATAGCATTTTTATCTTGCGACACTTCATGCAGAAGGCTGTTGAGTTCATCTAATACTTCTTCATTAATGCTATTTATAGATGTATCTTTTCTATCCAAGCCTAACCACAGAATATTGTCACTATCGCGTTTCAAGTCCCAATGTTTGTAATTATTCATGTCCTTTCACCTCAGTCACTCGTTCAAGATACATAGCCCCGCCCTGTCCTCCACCAATACAGATAGAAGCCATACCTCGCGACTCATTTTTTTGTTCCAATGATTTTAAAACGTGTAATACGATTCGCGCACCACTTGCGCCTATAGGATGCCCTGCTGCAATTGCACCGCCATCGCGATTAAGCTTTTCTAATGAAGGGCCACCCCACGCCTTTTCCAAACCTAACTGAGTTCGGCAATAATTCTCATCATTCCAAGCAGCAACGCAACCCAAAACTTGAGCAGCAAACGCTTCATTAATTTCCCAGCAATCCATGTCTTCAGGTTTTAATTTTTGTCTTTGTAATATAGGAGTTGCTGCATGTACTGGGCCAAGTCCCATTTGCGAAGGATCAAGCGCAGCCCATTGTGAATCAACTATTCTTCCTATAACCTGCAAACCATATTTTTTCACAGCATCAGCACTGGCCAGCAATAACAAGCAAGCCCCATCTGTGATTTGCGAACTATTACCAGGGGTTACCATGCCGTATTTTTTATCAAAAAAAGGCTTTAATTTTGCTAATTTCTCTACGGTTGAATCTGCTCGTAATCCGTCATCTTGTGAATAAATACGTCCTTTAGAGTCAATAAGCGGTGTGACTTCCGTCATTCTATTTTCATCATAAGCCTTTGCCAGTCTTAAATGGCTTTGATTGGCAAATTCATCCATTTGTTCACGGGTAATATTAAAGCGGTAAGCAACTTTTTCGGCAGTTTGTCCCATGTTCATACCGACAATAGGGTCAGTAAGGCCACGCAGCAAAGCAATCACAGGGGCAAGATAACCCGGTCTAAATTGTGTGATTAGCCCTAATTTTTGGCTCATACTCTTCGCAGAATACCAACTGGCTAACCAAGATGCCATTTTTTGGTTGAACAATAATGGCGCATGGCTCATGGCATCCGTACCCCCTGCAAGAACCAAATCACTGCGGCCACTTGCAATTTGGATGGCTGCATTATCCAATGCTTGCATTCCGGAGGCACAATTTCTCATTACCGTAAATGCAGGTACTTTTTCACCACATCCCAGACGCAAAGAAACTACGCGAGCAATATTTGCCTCATCTGGGCTAGGCATTGCGCAACCAATAATTACTTCGTCCAACTCTGTTGGAGCAAAGGGTTGTCGATTTAATAATGGCATCCCTGCAGCTACCGCTAAATCAGATCCAGAAAAAGGACCTATTCCCTTGGCCTTTAGAAATGGTGTTCGATTTCCATCAACAATATACACATCTCGGCCATGTAAATTCGACTTCTGTTTCATCGATCCTCCTTATTTTTAAATTGCGGTTACATCACTGCAACGATGTTTCGTTAAAAGAGTAGATTACTCCCAATTACTCTGTATCAAATTGGCAGCATACTTCTTTTGAAATAACCCAGATCTTTTAACTTAACGCCATACCTCTTCACCGATAGTAGCTCTGATTTATGAATGATAAAGAGTAGCAGTAATCATGAAAATTTGGAAATTTTTATAAAGCATTAAATAAAAAATTATTAAACTAACTTCTTGAAAAAATGAATACTATAAGATTCACAAAGCAATTTATCCTTCTTTGGATAATTATAGATCATATTGGTGTATTTAAAGTTTTTGTCTCCATGCATTCAACTTGAATTTATAGATATTGCATATTGACGGCATCAAAATACCTGTTATACTGCGCAACCATTGATTGGAGAGATGGCCGAGTGGTCGAAGGCGCTCCCCTGCTAAGGGAGTATGGGAGAAATCCCATCGAGGGTTCGAATCCCTCTCTCTCCGCCAGTCAACGCGCCCGTAGCTCAGTTGGATAGAGTATCTGGCTACGAACCAGGGGGTCGGAGGTTCGAATCCTTCCGGGCGCGCCATTTTTAATAAAAATCACAAAAGCAAAAATCACTCCGAAATGACAGCCAAAAACATCCAATGTCTTTGGCCCGGAAGTGTTCGAACCGAACGAGGTTCGACAAAATGCGAAGCGAAGAGCGCAAAGCGCGGCGCAGCATTTTGGACGCGCTTCAGCGCGCCGCAAAGCGGTGAGGAAGGAACAAAGTGACTGACGAATCTATCCTTCCCCTGAATCTTGGGATCATTTTAATTTAATAATAAGCTCTAAATACTAATTAATATTTGATCCTTCCGGGCGCGTCATTTTTTTCTTTTAAAATCAATGCCTTAGTCAAAATACTGTGTCATAAAAACCAACCTACTGTGGCAAAAACGTGTCATAAACTCGTTCTGCAGCTGTTCTTAAATGGTCACTTGAAAGGTGTCATAACGTAGTACCGTTTCGTAATTTGACCAGCCTCCAAACTCTTGTAAGTCGTGTAAGGCTGTTTCATTTTGCACATGCCAACTAGCCCAAGTGTGCAAGGACTTTTACTTGGAAGCCGATTTGACTTAATAAAGGGGTAAACCTTAGATATCCCCAGATAAGTGAATTAGAAAAGACATAAGCTTTGATATGTTAAACAAATAAAAAATAAAAAAACAATTGACTCGAACTATTTTTAATATTTATTTTGGAATGTTTACCGCTTAACTTTTTGCCTAAAAAATAATCTTTACAAGGGCTCAACTTTTGTCATTCCATTTTAATTATTCGCTTTCTTTTGCCCTTGAGTAATGTAAGAGTTCTCATAGCCCTCAATCATAGCTACCTTGGAAGCCCACTGCTTTTCCCAAGAACTAGGTTTATATGACTTAATATGACTTATTCCAAGCAATTAATAATTTCTTTTGTGAGGAGCTCAAAGAAAGACCATAATGATCAGACATAAAAAGATAAGCCCGAGCTACAACTCCTTTTGCTTTATCAGGGGGTTCAGCACGATGGGAGGCTTTATCATTGCGCATCCTAGAAAATCAGATTGATAAGGCAATGTTGTAAATCGGTAGTTAGATCGCGCTTGATTCACAACTCCTAATTCTGGCCATATAAATTGTAAAGTTCTGCTTCTACATGTCGATATCGATCATCTATTTTTTCACAGCATCTGCATCCTTTGTACATCCTTCCTCCACCGTCCTCACATAAGGGAGTCCGCCAGCATTCAAATTGTTGCCCAAAATGTTCAGCAGTTATAATTATGCTCTCATTAAATACTATGTGCTCTCTTAATTGCTTCAGCAGCTTGCATCTTACAACTCTTTAGATCAACCTTTTTATCTTCATAGTTACATTGCCAATATATTGTTTGAGGGTTTTGTTGAAATAATTGGGATGCAATTTTCTTAGCTTGTGAAAAAGAACCTGGTGATTGGGCATAACTTAAAGAGATAAAAAATAATAAAAAAATCGAAGCATAATAGATTAAACAGAGAACGATGGGTTCGTTATAGAGCTATTTTTTGTTTTAACAAATTTTAACCTGATAAATCGAAACCCTCATAACTTTTATTGTATAAACATATTGCCCTAACTATTCACCTCCGTATCTATTCAGAAAGAGAATTCAATTAGTGAAATTACTTACTTAAGAACCTAGAATGATTTAGAGTTTTATTAAACTTAACTTATGCCTTAAAAATTAATTGAGATAACAAACATAATCAATTACTAGCATCTTTACAGATTTGCCATCTGGTCCCAGTATTAAAACTTAGCAAAATCAGATTGCATTTTATAATTATTTATTGGGTTTTAGTGCTTTTATATTCAGTACAAACCCTTATGCCTATAGTAATATTTTATCGAAATACAAATAGATACCTAAAGTGTATTATACTTCAATGGCTTTCAGTAGGTTAAAAAAACAATCTTATTTCGGAATATTTTGATTACCTGTTTCAAACCTTTTTGCTGCTTCTTCGAAAATTTTCACTACCGCCCGATGAGAGTCTGTTTTAAAACCGAATTTTCCTAAAAGTTCTGTAGTTTTACCTTGAGCGGTATTAATGATTTCCATTTCAGGAGAATTAAAAAAGTCAGATTTGAATTTTTGTAAATCTTCTGGCGATTCTATATCCGCTACCGAATCTTTAAGTGATTTAAGAATTGCCCTCTTTAGCGAATCTCCTTTTATTTCTTGATATTCTTTTTTAAAAACCTCACAGGAGGTATGGTCAGTACTGACTTCTCGAAAATCATGTTTCCTATCCTTCGTACTACCTTTGCGATACTCTGGAATGCTTTCTTTAGTATTTTCTTTGTTCAACTCATTCTTCTTTAGATACTCTTCCTCCTTTCTCAGATTTAATTCATCCACATAACTTTGAGGCAGAGCGATTGTCCCTTTTTTATAAAAGGAATATAGTGCATCTGGATCTTCTGATAAAGTTTTTCCCGGGTTTTTTTCGTACCAGTCTTCTATTTCTTTTCTCCATACCTTTCTACCCTCTGCTGTGGGATAATGGTAATTATATACATATAACCATTGATCCCTGCCTGAAATAAGAGCCTGTTGCTTAAATTTGGCTGAAATTGGATTATCTGTTGGTTCTTTAGCCCATTCAACATAAGGCATAAATCCTGAATCCAGATCAATTGTTCTTACGCCTTCGGCTGTAACAAGCATATTTTGTGGGCTATTATGCCTAACATTATTTGCTAAATCAGGGTGCATGTAGCCTAACTCGTTAACTTTTTTAAGTGCTAAAATAAATTCCTCAAATTTAGGTTTTAATTCATCTCTCTTCATCTCTGCAGAGGCTAACTTTGGCATATTAAACACATGTTTGTCTTTAATATTCCATAAACCCAAAACAAAAAACTCTTCTATATTATGCTTTTTAAGCAGAAACTTTTGATCCAGAATTGCAAGATTTGTTTTAATATCTCTTGGTTTATCCTCCCCTCGGCCAACTTCTTTAAATGCTTTATCATTTGTTTTTTGATATACCGTTCCGAATTGACCTGAACCTAACGTTTTTCTTTGAGAAATATGTTCACCTTTATGACTACTCCACATGTGTGAAAAATCCCTCGGCTCCTCCATGCGAACAGCATAAACTTCTTTGTTGTAACGATATATTCTGTATTGCTTGTTTTCCTCATCGAGATAATGTTTTGTTATGTCGTCTCCTCCCATAATTTCTTCTATTGAAGGTGAAACGATTTGTCTTTTCGTTTGATTCCCATCTTCTAACTCTTTACTTTGCATTTCAAAATACCAATCATCAGTTTTCTATAATCTAAATTATAGGCTAATTATTCATTATTGCTCATAATGCCTTATTTATATTCATAATCATTGATGAGTATTTCAAAATTCCAAAATAGTATAGGCGTCATTATTATTTAGTTGCCTAATTGTTACAGAAAGCCAGATTCATTTTTCAATTTTTTAAATTTTCCAAATGCTGCTTGCTGCAGTTGCCCAAAATCATCTTCATTAAATTTGAGAGTTCTGCTGATGCAAGTTATGGTTTCAACAACGATCACAAATTGACAGTTTATTTTATAAATTGCATAATAATAATTCATTAAGATCGTTTGATTATTAAAAAGCTCGTTTTTAATAAAAGACAATTTTCGTCAATTAATCCTGCAAGACAACCTTACTTTAGCCTTAAAAGGTTTAAATAAAATACGATATGCTGATAGATCCTTTTCAAACGATAACGTCCAAGAGTATCTGTTTCATTGTAATAGGCCTGGCTTTCAAGAATTTTTAGACTTCTTAGATGATGCAGATTTATTAACAAAAGAAACCGTTCACAAACTAGCGCAACAAAATGATATTGATTTAATCCTAAAAGGCATCCATGACCTAGCAGATAACAAGATAATTACTAGTGATAATTTCAAAGAATTTCTTAATGAGATGATCCTACAAACTGATTTTTCTAAGACCATTGATGCGTATGTGAATGGTAAAATTAAAACGCAGGAAAAATACCGCTAAAACAGCTCATGTTTTTTTGCATCTGATTCAAAATCTACCACGAACACACAAATAGCAGAGACTAACCATACTAAGAATAAAAACCTTAGCTCATAAAAGACACATTTGTACCGGTAGGCCTGGGGGTGTGCCCTCACATTGCTCGATAGCATCCGCCTTCCTTACCGATGGAATGAATGAAATTGATAGCTCTATTAAAAATTTTCAACGTGCTTGTGATGTAAACTGACCTTTTAAGCAGTGGTTTACTGTGTCATAAATTGTAGCGTAACTGTGACAGTAGTGGACTATCATTAACTTAGTTTTTAAAACGGTACTGGAGGTCAATGAAAAGCGCCTTACCTGGGTTATGCAAATTTGTTTAATTAAGACACTAATAAATCAGATCACGTATTTATGAGATAGCAGGAATAGCTCATTTAGTTTTCGATTCATCGTGATGAATTAAGAGCATGCTTTTTATCCCAAAAAACATTACTCCGTAATTGAGTATCATTAGATTCCCTTAGCCTGTACAAAGAGTAAAAGCTGCCGTGTTTCCCTGAATAAAACATCTAAAATAGACCCAACCTTTTGAGCCTCTTTTCATGGAAGAACCTGACCTTATTATAATAGTTTAGGGATATCAAAAAAATTTTTTGACACGAGGGAAGCGTTTGGGCTTTTCTCGTTTCCAACAATCTAAGGCATCGATTTTTTCGATAGCCTCTTATATCCAAACTATTTATGCTTAAAAAGCCGATTTATATCTGGTTCCGCTTCAACCATATTATCTGAACTGGTGATAGCTTCTTTTTTACCCTTAACTGGTGTTTCTTTTTCTGAGTTATTTAAGCTCTTCTCTTCATCCAAAACTTGTTTGGACGTATCTAAAAAAGACCATTTTTTTGTAGCATCCTTAGGACTTTTTGTACCATTAGCTTCTTTCGACATCATGTTTTACTCCTTGTGAATAAGTTATGAACATTATAAGCACCATATGTTAACTTTAGCAAATAGGGTAATTTAATTATACTTTAAATGTCATGGTAGTCTCTTCCTGCGGATACTCCAGTTCGAAACCTTTTTCAAGCAAAGGACCAAAATATTCCGCAATTGAACGAACCGGCTTCTCCATATATAAAGATTCCCCTGGTTTTGCTTTAGGATTTATATTTTCTTTCTTAATCCAATTTTGCATCATTTCCCTATCATAAATATTAATCTCCTTCGTTCTCATATTTATTGTTGCAAACAGGGTCAATTCTCGTGTCGGACTATTATTATCAAACATCGCCACAGAAACATTGGAACCGATTAATTCCTCTTGATTTAAAGATTTCATCATTTCCCCTGGTACTGCTTGATGGGAACCTAGCAACCCTTCTGTATGCTCATAGCGTTGGGTGGTTCTCCCACGACCATGTGCTCGTTCAACAGCAGAAGTTACATCCGTAGAAATCGCAACAATGTCTACTTCACCATAGCGCTGATTCGCCTCTCGAAGCTCATCAGCTTTTAATTTGGTTTGGTCATGAAGAAAATGAGGATATCGTTCTCCTCCCAATGCATTGCTTTTTTTCGCAATAACGTGCATTACCCTTTCTTTAACCAACAGGGCTTCTTCGTACGTAAATTGAGAATATTTCAGGGGATCTACTTCGGGTTTTTGCAGAAAAGGTTTCAGTCTATCCGCATTATGATGAACGAGCTGATTCCATGCAACAGGCTCAGGCTCATAGTGTCCTATAACTTTTGAAACAAGTTTCAGACAACTCCCTTTTCCAGAGGCAACTCCTCCAGTAGTAAATACAGCTAGAGAGCGTTTTTTTTCAACGTACTCTAATCCCTCCAAAGCATTTTGCTCACAAAGTTCATTAATAGATTCCGCCACTACTGGTTCAATGATTACTCGGGCTCTCTGAGTATAAATCAAGGCCATACCTCGCTGAACACAAACCGCTTTAAGTAATTCTTTATCAGTGCTCCAAGGCTCTTTTCCTGAAATTGATGCATAAAATGATTTTAGAGCATCTAACTCCTCAGAAGAAAAAGGATACTCCTCTTTTGATTTTCCATTGGCCAAATCATTGAAAAATTCGATAACATCCAGCTTCGTATTCGCATGCATTAAAGCAACTTTGGACACTACTCCCGCAAGCAACTTCCCTTCTAACTTTTTTTGGACCATGGTAAAAGCATGCCCAAATGTATCCATCTCATCATCAACATGCTTATCCAATTTTACTGTTGCTTGTAATTGAGCAAGAATCTCATGTTCAACAAGGCGCTCAGGATACAAACAGACTAAATTTCGCACCATTTCTTTGGGAAAGGCTGCCGTAGTCTGCTCTAATAAAGTGATAGATTCCTCTCCGCCACCAGAACTTGAGTAAGCTATTATCGTAAAATCTTCCGGCCTTACTTCCTGCTTTGATTTTATTCTTTCTTTTAGCTCAACGGTGGGCACAAAGAATCGACCTTCATATGACATTTTGACCGTCTTTGATAACATGAAACACCCTTTGAAATAATTAAAGAACACATATAGTACAATATATAGATTAAGTGGACATTAAGAAAACATCGAGTAATTTTTGAGATAGGTGATAACGAGCATAAAAAGGAGAAGACTTGCCGCACTACATGAGCGATTGTATTTAAAACTAAATCAATCCTTCATATTCCATATTATATCAAATTGACAATTAATAGAACATTAAGAGAGGAATTTATTTTCTAACCTTATATTTTTGGTAAATATCTATTTTCCTCGCTGCTAATAGGGCTTTTGGATATTTAGAAACTTAATCCTATTAGATATTTATTAGACCATTGTTGAGGTTGAAAATTTTTGCAAGAACGCACATATCATTACCCCTAAAATACAGTTTTTTGCTTATTTATTGGTAAACGCCGCCTCGTTGTGTTATATACTGAAATAATGATGCTTGAGAAACATACAGTGTATACTAAAAACCTACAGAAAGAACGGTTAGAAAATAAAAAAATGACAGCCCAAGTTGATGCTTTTCTTGCTGACATACCCAGACTGCAGAGTGACGATATTATTCAGCAAGCTGATAATTTAGAGCATCTAATCTACCGGCGTATTGATCAAACTTTAGCATTATTTGATAGTAACCAAGACGTAAAAACAGGTATTGTTTTTACAGATTTATTTGAAGAAGTCAGTCAGCTGAATCAAAAACTCAATGCACTACATAACGTACATTTACAAAACCCACTTTTATATTTTCATGCGTTCAACATGGAATTAATCCCCAAAGATAAACAATCACATCCCGCAGAATATTTGCGCGAGCAATATAATTACTTTATGGATGTTGTTTTGGTATTTGATAAAAAAAGCAAAGAGAAAGAACATATTGCAGTATTTGTGCGTCAACTATTATCTCAACCAACCGGACAGAGATTGATTATCAAATTAAATCAACTTGCAGAGCAGCATGGTTGTCGCATTTCAGTTGAAGAAAAAAATCCCCCTATGTTATCTGTTACCCCTGTAGCAACCTCAGGTGTTGGTGAATCCGCGGCAATGACTGATGCAACTACAAAGCCAGCATTAAAATTTTTTAATTATCCCAGAACAATATGGAAGCAAATGCAGCTTTTATATCCTCGTAATTTTTGGGAAGACTCTCGTTATCCATTACAAGCATTAACGTATGGCAAAGAAACCAGTTTAGCTTTCAAACCTGCCTTTATCTCCATTGGACATGAGTTTACACATACACTACATTTTTTTAGAGGTAAAGATAGACGTAAAATGGCTTTTTTGGACAGTGACAAAATGTATATAGAAAGATTGTTCTCAAGAAGCATAGAAGAGTTATGGACAATTGATCGCGGTAATATCAATGAGAATAAACTAAGGGCTGAGCATGGGATTAATCCTTGTTTTAGTCATGTGAGAGCCGGATTTTTCGTTGACCCTGCCGATGAGCTTTCGCTAGAGCGTATCAAAGAAACCATGCCCAAAGTGCAATCACCACTTCAGGAGTCACAAACGAAACCGAGTCAAGATAAAGAAAAACACACTGAGGTACCCTGCGGTTTTGTCACATTGTCGTTGCAAGATGAAAAGCCGGATCGCTGCCTTATTCAATAAATTGAAACAACCGTATTCACAAGGTTAGATTAACATGTTGGAGGCAAATCAAAAATTCTTCGTCTCACATTCTAAAAATTTTATCATATGAACGTAAACTCTCGATAATATAGTGTGCACCACCTTTGACAAAACACAATCACCTGAAACATGGTCCTATTTATCATGCACATAAAGATCCTTTACTGCATGCTAATGATCATTTTAATAGCCCCAGTTTTGCTCGCTTGAGCAAAAGTCTCATATGCTTCAATGATATTTTCAAATTTAAAATGATGGGTAATAAGCTTGTTTGGGTTAAGTTTTTTTGTACAAAGCATTTTAAGCAAAGTAGGTGTTGTAATGGTATCAACAAGTCTCGTGGTAATAGCAATATTTTTTGACCATAATCGCTCTAAATGTAGGGGCACTTCAATTCCATGGACTCCAATGTTGGCAATAATGCCACCCGCCGCTACAATATCTTCACACATCACAAAAGTATCTGGAATTCCTACCGCTTCAATGGCTGCGTCCACTCCAAATTGGTGTGTTATTTCCATTACTTTATGAATGATATTCTCTTTTTGACTATTTAAAATATAAGTTGCACCTAATTGTTTTGCAATTTCTAAACGATGCTCGTCCTTATCAATCATGATTATTTCTGAAGGAGAATAGAGTTGTGCAGTTAAAAGTACAGCTAAACCAATTGGGCCAGCACCAACGATGGCAACTGTTGAACCAGGTTGAATTTTTCCATTTAATACGCCACATTCGAATCCAGTAGGCAATATATCGCTTAACAAAACCATTGCATCATCCGTTATATCTGGAATTTTATATAAACTGGTATCTGCATGAGGTATCCGTACATATTCGGCTTGAGTGCCATCAATAATATTACCAAGAACCCAACCGCCTGTCAGGCACTGTGAATACATCCCACGACGACAATAGTCACATTTACTACATGATGAAATACACGAAATAAGCACGTGATCACCCGGCGAAATCGCATTAACGTTTTCGCCCACTGTTTCTACAATTCCGATTCCTTCATGCCCTAGAATACGGCCTGGAACACATGTGGGAACATCACCTTTAAGGATATGCAAATCAGTGCCACATATTGTTGTTTTCTTCATTTTAATAATTGCATCAGTTTGATTTTGAACTTCTGGCTTGGGATGATCTTCAATTGCTTTTTTTCCTTTGCCTTTATAGATAAGCGCTTTCATCTCTTCTTCCTTGAATATAAAAATAGTGATCATATTATAGTGGATATGTGAAAAAATGCGGTCAGAGAGTGTCTTAACAAATATTAATATTATGCAACGAATTCGAAGCCCAAAAAATCACTTGAATTGTTTATTATCATTAGATGCATGCAAAGATTTACTTTTATCTACGTTAAATTTAGAAGAATCTTATTAAATTGATTATTTCTTTATCGTTTTTTAATTAATGCCCCTAAACCAACCTATAATAGATAGTATCCATACAATAAGGATAATTCATGGAAATTCAGTTCTTAGGTGCTACTCAAACAGTCACAGGTTCAAAATATTTAGTGCAAACTGAAAATATGAAAATCCTTGTCGACTGTGGTCTTTTTCAAGGTTATAAAGAACTTCGTTTACGCAATTGGTCATCACTACCTGTTAAGCCTCAAAATATTAATTATGTCTTGCTTACACATGCTCATATTGATCATAGTGGATACATTCCTCTGCTGGTAAAAAATGGATTTCGTGGAAAAATAATTTGTACTGAGGCTACATATGATTTGTGTAAAATACTATTACCTGATAGCGGCTATCTTCAGGAGGAGGAAGCTTTTTATGCAAATAAAAGAAGCTATTCGAAACATCATCCGGCCCTTCCTCTTTACACTCGCGAAGATGCAGAATTATCGCTCAACTATTTTTATCCTACAGCCTTCAACAAGCAATTTAAAATGCATGATGATTTTTATGCAAGCTTTCATTATGCGGGACATATTCTTGGAGCATCTTTTATACAAATTTGTCATCATAATGTATCTGTACTTTTTTCAGGGGATCTTGGTCGATCACAAGATCCCATTATGAATCCCCCCCAAGCACCATTAGAGTCAAATTATTTAGTTGTCGAGTCAACCTACGGTAACCGTTTACATGGTATAACAAATCCCGAGGAACAACTCGGAGAAATAATTAACCGTACAGTAAAACGAGGCGGTATCGTTTTAATCCCTGCTTTTACGGTCGGTCGCACACAATGCTTGTTGTATTACATTCAACAATTAAAATCAAAAAAAGTAATTGCAGATATTCCTGTTATTGTTGATAGTCCGATGGCTACGAATGCGACAGAAATCTTTTCCCGTCATGCAAATGAAAGTCGCTTAACTGTCCAACAATGTGCTGAACTTTGTGGTGTTGCTCGATACGTGCGTACCACAGAAGAGTCTATTGCACTAAATCAACAAAAAATGCCCATGATTTTGATCTCTGCTAGTGGCATGGCTACCGGGGGTCGAGTCATACATCATATACGAAATTTTGCCCCCAATTATAGAAACACCATCCTTTTCAGTGGATTTCAAGCAGGCGGAACTCGTGGGGATAGAATGGTTCGTGGTGAGAAAGAAATAAAAATGTTTGGGCAAATGATTCCAATTCGAGCTGAGGTAATACAGATGGAAAATATTTCGGCACATGCAGATTATGCTGAAATACTGTCTTGGTTAGCACACTTAAAAAATACACCCCGAAAAATTTTTATTACCCATGGGGAAAAAGAGTCTGCCGAATCTCTTAAAGTAAAAATAGAACAAAGATTTCATTGGAATTGTGTGATTCCTAACTATTTAGATCAAGAAAAATTAAGATGAATAACCAATCACCTAAAAGATCAAATAAATTAAAATTAGTTAAATTAGGTATTGATACGAGACACGAATTTATTCTTTTTATACGTTCAGACTGTTTTATTTGTATTTCGGAAGGGTTCGAAACACAAGCACGAGTTATTGTTCAGTTAAATAAAAAATCGATAATCGCATCATTATACATTATTCATTCTGATATTTTACAAGAATATGAAGCCAGTCTTTCCGAAAGCGCCTGGGAGCAAATTGGTGCCAAAGAAGGCGACTTGATTAATATATATCACCTACCTCCAGTAACTTCTATAAACTATGTGCGTTCTAAAATATATGGCAATATACTAACAGCATCTCAATTTTATGAAATTATCAGTGATGTTGTAGCTGGTAAATACTCCAATATTCATTTATCAAGCTTTATTACTGCTTGTGGCCATGACAATCTCAGCATTGAAGAAATTATTTACCTCACACATGCTATGGTTAAAACAGGTAAGCAATTGCATTGGAACCATCCTATTATTCTTGATAAGCATAGCGTTGGAGGTATTCCTGGCAATAGAACAACCCCTATTGTTGTAGCTATTGTGGCTGCAGCTGGGCTCATTATTCCCAAAACCTCATCACGAGCAATTACGTCTCCGGCAGGTACTACCGATACTATTGAAACAATGACAGCAGTAAATCTGCCTCTTTCAAAAATTCAAAAAGTAGTAGCACGTGAAGGAGGCTGCATGGTTTGGGGCGGTGCATTAGGTTTAAGCCCGGCAGATGATATTCTAATTCGAGTAGAAAGGGTGCTGGATATTGATCCAATGGGACAAATGATAGCATCTGTACTGTCTAAGAAAATTGCGATTGGTGCTACACATGTGCTGATAGATATTCCGGTTGGGCCCACAGCAAAAATTCGCTCTGATCTTGAGTTTTTCAAATATAAAAATTATTTTTCTTTAGTAGGCAATGCGTTTAAGCTGAATGTCATTACTTTAAAAACAAATGGAAATCAGCCTCTTGGAAAAGGGATTGGCCCAGCTTTAGAAGCAAAAGATATCCTGGCTGTGCTATATAATGATAAGGATGCACCTATCGATTTAAAAAATAAAGCAATTACACTTGCTGCGATCTTGCTTGAATTGGGAAAAAAAATACCTTTTCAGCAAGCCACAGAGTTAGCAATAAAACTATTGGAAAATGGTACTGCATTAAAAAAATTCTTGGCAATTTGTGAAGCCCAGGGTGGTTTTAAAGTTCCCCCTACTGCATCATTTACATATGACGTTGTTGCGCTCAAAAATGGACGTATTGCTGAAATTGATAATAGGAATCTAGCTAAAATAGCGAAATTGGCAGGGGCTCCTTATGAGCCTGCAGCAGGTATTGAATTTTTTGCAAAATTAAATACGCATGTGGAAAAAGGTCAATTGTTGTATCGAATCCATGCAGAGTCTAAAGGAATATTGGACTATGCCTGTACCTATGCTTTATCCATGCCCAATATTATTAAAATCACATCTGAAAAAACATAGGGCAATAATATGGACAACCCCATTCTTTTTTCATTACCAGGAAACAAGGAACTTACTCAAGCGTTGAGCAATAAACTATCTATTGAAATTGGTAAAGCAGAAATACATACATTCCCTGATAGTGAATCTTATATTCGAATTAATTCAGAAGTTAAAAATAAAAAGGTTTTTTTAGTCTGTACTCTTGATCACCCTAATAGCAAAATACTACCACTTATATTTATGGCTAGAACCCTTAAGGAGCTTGGAGCAAAGAAAATTTGCTTAGTAGCACCCTACCTCGCTTATATGCGGCAAGATAAACGTTTTCATTCTGGTGAAGCAATTACATCAACTATTTTTGCTCAGTTACTTTCAAGCTGTATCGATGGAATGATTACTATTGATCCACATTTACATCGCATACATCAGCTCTCTGAAATATACAGTATGCCTTCGCTGCTAACATTACATGCTACAAAAAATATTTCTGAATGGATATCTTCCCATATTAAAAATCCTATTTTGATAGGACCTGATGAAGAAAGTAAGCAATGGGTTTCTGAAATAGCCAATTTTAGCAATCTTTCTTTTGTAATTGCTCAAAAAAAACGTCTGGATGATAAACGAGTTGCCGTATCGCTGCCTGAGATAAAGGGCATTGAAAATACTCCCGTTCTTGTTGATGATATCATTTCTTCAGGGGTGACCATGTTCGAATCACTAAAACAACTAAGAAACAATGGTTTTAAAAATCCAATATGTATTGGTGTACATGCCCTTTTTAATAATCAAACAGAAATTATGCTCTTAAGTGCAGGAGCAAAACAACTTATTACTTGTAATACTATAATACATTCAACGAACCAAATAGATGTGTCTGATATTCTTGCAAAAGGAATTATTGAACTATATTAGAAAATTCACTTAGTTCAGCATGACTCATGCTTATGAAAAGTTTATCCAGACTAAAAAAATCTTAAAATTTTTCCCAAGGAATCATTTAAAAATGTAATTGCCAGAATTTGCTATACTCCTATAAAAAAGCAGGAGCAAGCCATGGAAAACCCAGAATTAATACCCCGTTATAAAATGGATGTAATGGATGCCTTATATAATCGTAGGGCAGTACGTAATTATCTACCTAAAAAAGTGGATTCTGAAATTATTCATCATCTTTTAGATGCGGCGATACATGCTCCTTCCGCATTACATGAAGAATCTAGGGGATTTGTAGTAATTCAGAATAAATCTTTATTAGATCGTATTTCAGAAAGCGCTAAGCTGTTAACGATGAATGAAAAGAAACAAAACATTGACTTACAAGAAGAGCATGTTTTGCAAGTAGTCCAACAAAAGGAGTTCAATGTATTTTATAATGCCCGTACATTGATTGTTATATACAGTACCTTTAAAGGAAAGTTTGTCAGCGCGGATTGCTGGTTAGCCGCTGAAAATTTAATGCTTGCTGCACTAACTTATGGTCTTGCTTCCTGTGTTATTGGTTTCGCAGTTGACGCATTAAATTTACCAGAGTGGAAAGAAGAGTTGGGAATCCCTAAAAAAATGACTGCTGTGGCCCCAATTATTCTGGGCTGGCCATCAGGACATACATTACCATCTGCTCATAAGCCGCCTCTAATTCTAAAGTGGAAATAATCGCAGCCTTTGCTATTACAAATTTCTAAATAAAACTATTAGAGAAATTCTAAAGTTGATAGATGTAAATGGGGTGCTCAAATAGTTCTTTTTGGGATTAAATAATGGAACAAAAATTGAATGATTTTTTAACATTAGAACCTCAACAAGCGTTACATGAATTACGAAGCTCACTACAAGGGCTCACCACAAGAGAAGCGAAACAACGTCTCAAGTTGTATGGACCTAATAAATTTGTAACCAAACCGGTTCGCTCTCATATTTTAGAAGCAATTTCTCACTCAATAAATCCGCTAGTAATTATATTAATAATTGCTGCTTTTATTTCATTTTTTACGGGCACTTCAACAAATGCACTTATTATTTTCATAATAATCAGTATAAGTGTCGTACTTGATTTTTTTCAGACACATCGCTCGTTAGTAGCTGCTCAAAAATTGCAACAACATGTAGCAATAAAAACCAGGGTATTACGAAATGGTAAAACATGTAATTTAGTCTGCAGTGAGCTAGTTCCGGGGGATGTTATTTATTTGACTGCTGGCGATATAGTACCTGCTGATTGTTTATTGCTTCAATCTAAAGATTTGCATACCCAGCAAGCTGCACTAACAGGAGAATCTTTACCTGTAGAAAAAGAATCCATTGTACTTTCGACCGCTCCTAAAAATTCTGTTGAAGCAATAAATGCGGTATTTTCTGGTTCTTCCATAGTGAGTGGTCATGCAACTGCCTTAGTTCTAAAAACAGGAAAACACACTTTATTTGGTGAAATTGCACAGACTTTATCGGTGACTGCGCCGCAGACCGAATTTGAGAAAGGAATTCTACATTTCAGCTTTTTTATTATGAGAACGGTTATTTTTCTCATTCTGTTTGTTTTTTTAATCAATATATTCCTTAAACGCCCTGCACTTGAATCGCTATTATTCTCTATTGCATTGGCAGTAGGCCTTACTCCAGAGTTTTTGCCAATGATCACAACAGTAACCCTAGCAGTAGGTGCTTTAAATATGGCAAAGCGAAAGGTTATTGTTAAAAATTTAGCCGCCATACAAAATTTTGGTAGTATCGATATTTTATGCTCAGATAAAACAGGAACTCTTACCAAGGGCGAAATGACTTTGGAACAATACATTGATATTTATGGAGAAAAATCCGAATATGTTTTATTGCTCGCTTATCTTGGTAGTTTATTTGCAACAAATATAAAAAATCCTTTAGATAATGCGTTACTTAAGAAATCAGGAATTAATCCACTTGATGCAGCAATTCTACATCATGAACATCCTATGCAGCAGGGTTACACAAAAATCGATGAGATTCCTTTTGATTTCGAAAGAAGA
Source organism: Legionella bozemanae (assembly GCF_001648595.1). Lineage (GTDB taxonomy): Bacteria > Pseudomonadota > Gammaproteobacteria > Legionellales > Legionellaceae > Legionella > Legionella bozemanae. The sequence continues at coordinate 49,191 of NZ_LBAW01000020.1, forward strand.
CGCTCAAGTATTGTTGTAAAAAAAAATAAAACTAATTTAATAATTACCAAAGGAGCACCTGAAAGCATTCTTACAATTTGTAAAAAATATAAAATTGCAGATCAAAATAAATTAATAAATGACAAAATTAAAGAACGTTATTTGAATCTTTTTCATTCATTAAGCCAAGAAGGCTATCGAGTTTTAGCAATTGCATATAGTGAAACAACAATAAAAGCAAGTTATCAGGCCAATGATGAAATCGATTTAGTCTTGGTTGGTTTTTTAGCTTTTTTAGATCCCCCTTTGGAAGATGCACAAGAGATGATTGCTGATCTTAAGAATGCTGGTGTAAAAGTTAAAATACTAACGGGTGACAATGAGCTTGTTACTCAACATATTGGTAATAAAGTTGGCCTTCTTACTGAAAAAATTTTAATTGGTGAACAAATAGATCAAATATCGGATTTAGCTTTAGAAAAAGTTGTCGAAGAAATTGAAATTTTTGCTCGAGTTTCTCCCCAGCAAAAACAACGAGTTATAAGAGCGCTTCGCTCTAACAATCACGTAGTAGGTTATATTGGCGATGGCATTAATGATGCACCATCGCTTCACATTGCTGATGTAGGTATTTCTGTTGCTGAAGCAGTCGATGTTGCTCGAGAAACTGCCAGTATTATTTTATTGGAGCATAATTTAAAAGTTTTATTAAATGGCATTATAGAAGGACGTAAATCGTTTGGGAACATAATGAAATATTTAATGATGGGAACCAGCTCAAATTTTGGTAACATGCTCAGTATGGCATTTGCAATACCCTTCTTACCTTTTTTGCCAATGAAACCCACTCAGATACTTCTTAATAACCTGCTTTATGACATGTCACAAATTACTATTCCTTCTGATAATGTGGACCCTAGCTTTATTAACAAACTCAAACATTGGAATATCGATATTATCCGGCAATTTATGATTTATATTGGACCTATTAGCTCTCTTTTTGATTTTATTACATTTTGGGTAATGTTAAGCTATTTTAAAGCAACGGAATCGTTATTTCAGACAGGTTGGTTTATCGAGTCTTTAACAACGCAAACACTGGTTATTTTTGTTATTCGTACCGTTAATTCACCATTTAGCAGCAAACCTAGTCTGCCATTAACTCTTACGATATTTGCAGTAGTTGCCATAAGTATCTATTTACCTTTCAGTCCACTTGCTGGTTCATTGGGATTTGTACCCCTTCCTATAACTTTCTTTATTTTTTTAATATTGGCCGCAATGAGTTATCTGTTTCTTGTTGAGAGAATTAAAAGAAAATTGATGATAAATACGAACCAGGGGGGCTGATGTTCAACAAAATGCAAAGCGAAGAGCACAAAGCGCGGCACAGCATTTTAGACGCGCCTGCATTACTTCTACACAAGAAACGTCTTTTTTTTCATCAGCTCAACTACTGTTTTTCCTGATAAAGAACTCAGTGTTTTCATGAAATAAACTCCTTTTCCTAAAAACTTTTTTGTAACAGTTTAGATTAATATTGCTTGTCTTCAAAATATCTAGCTATTAGATGAGGATAAAATTTGTAATAGGACAACTACAAAATTTAAGTTGCCAAATAGTTTATACCGAATCGTGGGTAATTCACTCAATCTGACATAGTTTTGCTTATTAATAAATAAAAAACACATTATGTGTTAAGCTTGACTGATAGAAGAAAAAATGAGTTTGGTCATGATAAAAGTTGGGCAATTTAATAAATTAAAAATGGTACGAGAGGCTCCTTTTGGGGTGTATCTTCAAGGAGGAGAATGGGGTGAAATTTTATTACCTAATAAATCTGTGCCTAGAGGCGCTTTGGTTGGTGATGTACTGGATGTATTTGTTTATTTTGATTCCGACGACAAAATTATTGCGACAACAGTGCATCCTCATGCCAAATTGAATAGCTGTGCTTTTTTAAAAGTGATTGATGTAAATGCTGTAGGGGCTTTTCTTGATTGGGGATTAGACAAAGATTTATTGGTGCCAAAACCAGAACAACTTCGTCCTATGGAAAAGGGAAAATCTTATCTTGTCTATTTAAAGCAAGATAATCAAGGACGCATTATTGCAAGCTCAAAAATCGATTATTTTTTGGATAAGACCGCAGCTCATTTTAAGTCAGGTGAGGAAGTTACCTTACTTATCGCAGAGAGTACCCCATTAGGACGAAAAGTAATTATCAACAACAGTCACTGGGGATTAATCCATGCAGGTGATATTTTTCAACCATTAATTTATGGCAAAAAAATAAAAGGATACATTAAGAAGGTACGTGAAGATGGCAAAATTGATGTTGCTTTAAGACAAATAGGACAAAACAGTATTAATGAATTAGCGCAACGCATTCTATCTAAACTTGAACAATCCAGTGGTTTTTTGGCTTTACATGACAAAAGCTCTCCTACAGAAATTCAGGAGATATTTTCTGAGAGTAAAAAAAATTTTAAAAGTGCATTGGGACAACTTTATAAACGAGGTTTGATTGATATTGAAGAAAAAGGGATTCGTTTACAGACGGTAGAAAAGAAGTAGTAATAAAAAATCTTATCGATTACAAATGATTCCTATATATTTGATTCGTGAGGTATAACTGGTTTATAGTCCAAACCAAGTCAAATTTGGGTATACATGCAACATGCCTGAGAAAATTTATTGGGTTTCTATTTTGCGTTGCAGTAATCAAAACGATTACACAGGATATACAAATAATCTTGAAAAACGTTTTCAAGATCATCTTACAGATAACGGTGGAAAATATACGCTAAGCTTTAAACCCCTCTCAATTGCTCAAAGCTGGGAATAAAAGGCGGTAAATCAATAGCAATGCGTGTAGAACGTTATATTAAAAAACTTTCTAAAGCTCAAAAGGAGTAACTAGTACTCAATCCTTACTCTGATACTTTAATAAACATTTTATCCCAAAATTATTATCAAAGTTAAACTATAATTAAAAAATCCTATTACTTCTAAGAGAACACATGAAAATAAAATCAGACGAATCTCTTGCGACTCTCAGAGATGTTGGGCGTTCTGATCTTTTTATAAGAGACTTAGTAGCACATCAAAATCTTATTCAAGATTGGATTGATAACCTAGAAAAGCAGGCTAGCCAAAACCCACATGATATCTCTCACTTAAGGTTTGGAAAAATTTTAGAATATTTGTTACTTCAAAATTTTCAACAAATAGGGCTCGCGAACCTAAGATTCGACCCTAAATTGAGCAATGATGATTATTGGGAATGGCCCTCTTATAACGAAAGACGGACAGAGACAGGATTCCAATTAATAAAACATGCTTACAGAATTTATTTTACTGGCTTTAATGAAGATAGTGAAGATTTAAGTGCCAATAGGGCCAAAGCAAAAATACATTATTTTACCACGATGACCAATGAAGGATTAATGGCGTTTTCTTTTGAGGATAAAATAGAGCCCATTAATTTAAATTTATTTAAGGAACTGGCAATTCACCTGGAAGTAACATCATATGCCTGGGCCCAGCTGATAAATTTTCAAGAGAACTCCAAAACGCACTCCAATGAACACCAGATTTCTCAGATATTAGGTTTAATTTTCTATTTAAATATAAACCCGGATTGTGGGGATGATGTTTTTTACAAAATTTTATCCTTACTCGAAAAATCAACTGATAATGCCTTTAACTCAACTGTAGTCGCCTTACTTAAAAACATCATCCCTGAATATGATAATAAGGTGATTACATATATTCGTAATAATAATCCAATAGATTATGAAGAGAGTAATATTCAAGCACAAGAAAGGCTTTTTCAACCTTCGCAGAATCAGATGGACTCATTAAGATCTGAAATGAGGGAGGCTAAGGCGCTTCAAGAACAAAGTGAAAAAGCGCAACAAGAACGGGAACTTAAAAAGATTCTAATTGAAGCCATTGATGACTACCTTGATTGGCGTAAAAATAACAAGACCACAAAGGGTTACCAGCATAAATCAGGATGGTTTTCATGGCTGCGCCATTATACAAGTTTTGGGGAAAATCGCGCTATTGAATTAAAACGTGCATTGGAAAATGTAAGCGACTTAGATTCTATGAGTACTATTTTGCGCACTCATCTTGAAAGTAACTCAAAATTAAATAATCATTCTCTGGATAGCTATTTATTAAGAGCACTCTATCAAAAAAATGACAATTTTAAGTCATTATTTGATTTCGCGCATATCACTATCTATAAAGATACAAAGACAACTCGTACCTATGTAAAAGATAGCTTATTGGAGCAAATCGAACAAAGAAAGAACTTGGGAAATCCTGTTGAAAATTCCGTAGATGAAAAATCAGGTGAATCCAAACCAGTACGATCAAATAAAACAAAAATCGGGCTCAATGTTACTAAAATACCGAAAAGTGAACGGGAACAAAATATTTTAGCTGTCCTTACGGTATTAAATCATGATGAATTACTGAAAAATCAAGATGGCTCAGTTCCTCAGATCATTCAAGAGATACGAGAAATTGTTGGAACACTTGATCCGTCTAATGAGGAAGATATAGTAGAGGCTATTATTAACATTAAGGATAAAATAACTGACTCCGGCGAAAATATCGATAACGAACGGGCACGGATTGTCATTAACGCATTTAACCTGCCTGACAATAATTTTAAAAAAATTCGCGCTGCTTTAGAAGTTGACCAGGAAATGAAGTACATTATGGATAGCATTAGCGGGACTTCTTCGCAAAATGAAATGAATATATAAACCGCTAAAGAAATTAATTTATACCTCTAGTACACAAGACAATCTGTGTCAATTTGTCTTTAAGAAAAGGAACGTCATCTAAGATGAGTAACTCAAAAAAATCTAAGTAATATTGCACTTAATTTACATCAGCGACTCCCGTTATAGAACTGATTTTTTGCAACTGGATAGAAAGCGGCCATAAATGAAATTCAAGATTTTTTGCGCCAAAAGCGAATTAGCCATTAGATATTAACACCGCCTCAATCGGCAAAACTACCAATAGGCAATATGGAATATGTAACCTATGGCGCAGGAAAACCTGTTCTGATTATTCATGGTGGAGGCAGTGGCTATGATCAAGCGCTGCTTTTATTCAGGCGATATATGCCTGAAGGTTTTCAAATGGCCGTGGTTATTTAGGAACACCCATTGGGCTCCGGACAAACAATGGCGGTAGATGCAAAAGCCACTTGTTATGATTTTGCTAAAATTAGTTCTCCTGCATTAATGATTCATAGTACACATGATACATGTAAAATTTTATAATGGTGTGTTTGCCTATGAACGATTAGCATCAATAGAAAAAAAACGTTTCTGGATTGAATACGGTACCCATTTTGGTTTTTTCCTTGCCCAGCAGGCTCCAAAGGCAGCAAAAGGTTCGAGAATTTATAATAAAGTATGGTTAAGGGTCATGAAATTTAATGTATATCTTAAAATTTTGGCTGCGTTCTTTGTGATTTTTTTAATTTTTGTTTTGACATTTTTTAACTATTTAAAGTTAGTTGAGACAGCGATAGTGATTAATGCAGGGAAAACGATGTCACAAGGACTTTTAATTAGTTTAGAAAATGAATTAGTTAATAACCCAAAATCAAATTGGAATGCAATATTAAAGAAAAAGACCGATAATGTTGTTCATATTATAGCAATCGACAGTCTAAAACTTACCCCGACTCAGAATGACCAATTAAATAATGGTGAGATAATTTACTTATCAGGTACAACCTATCAATTTCTCAACTTGGTCATTGTACAACATACAGCGTATAAAAAAATTGGTAATACTTCATTCGCATTAGCTTATTATTTTTCAGATCCAGGCCAGGTTATTTTTCATTATATGAACCCTGCTTTAACACAAATTGTTGAACATTTATTATTAAAACCAACAAATACGTGGGATAAAGAAATATTGCAGTTAGAGAAAATATATGGCTTTCCTCTTGATGTTTATACAACCAACAGTAAAAACTTGCCCGGTACTATAATTAATTCTTTATCAACAAAGCGTCTGGTATTTGAAACAAATAAAAACTCATCGCAAATTGGTGTGCTCTATTATAGTTTTAGTGGTGGAGTGCTTAAAGTTGGCCCGCTCAGTTACCTACCAATTACAACAAGAATCAGTGATGTAATGTATTATTTTATATTGGCTTTCTTTTTCTTAGCCCTTTGCCTTATTACCTTTTTCTCGGTGCTTTTTGTGAAAAATATGAAGAGGATATATCAAATAACTAAAAATTTTAGTCAAGGGAACTTTGACTTTCATCGGAAAATAGGCACCACCTCTGTTTTATATGGGCTATATATAAATATTATCCACATGGGTAAGCGATTAAAAGAATTGATTGAATCACATAAACAAATGTGCCGATTTGTCGCGCATGAAATTAGAACTCCTTTATCAACCATACAAATGGCGACGGATAGTATCAAAAGGAAAAACACAGAAGATGTAGTACTCAATAAACAGATGAACAGCATACAAGAAGATATTGCAGACATGAATCGCATCGTCAGCACTTTTTTGTTTTACTCAAAAATGCATTCAAGCGAATTAAAATTAAAACCATCAGAGACCGATATCATAGTATGGTTAAGAAAGTTATTAGACCCTTATTCTTCATCGATATTTGAAATCACATTTCATGCTAATAAGTTAAATTCTTTAAAAGCAAATATAGATAGAAATATTTTAAAACATGCTGTTACTAATTTGATTACAAATGCCATGAAATTTGCAGAGCGTCAGATTTCTTTAACTGTTTCACTGGATGATAGCCATATTTTAATTCATGTAGACGATGATGGCCCAGGCTTACCAAAAGATGGTGTGGATGACATTTTTTCTGAATATACGATTGCTGAAAACGACGAAATGGGAGATAAACATATTGGGTTAGGATTAGCTATTATTAAGAAAGTTGTTACTCTCCATGGAGGAAAGGTTCTGGCTACACAATCACCGATATTTAAAGGCGCTCGATTTACAATTTTACTACAAAAATAAGTATTTAGAGAACTGTAAATGACGTCTTGATTTTGTACGTCACATATAAAATTCTGTTTTTGTTCCGGATGTTTCTGTAGAACTCATATAATGAGGCTGAGATTCTCTCAATTGTCTCACTTCGTCCTTATATTGTAATAGAGAGATTGGTGAAGGCTGTTTCGATAAGAATTTGTCACGGCCACCATGGACAAAACTAATGCTCATTTGCTCCCCATCAAATCTTATTTTGAACGATTGGTCTTTTTCAGGCAAAAATTCATTTTCTATTAATCGCACAAGTTTTATCTCTTGATCAAATTGCTTGAATATCAAACTACCCTCTCTGATAGACATCTCCACATCATCGTTATAGCGATTCTTATAATTTCCCACAAACACGCTCAATGATGAGGTAAATTCCTTTTCTGGAGAGCGATGATGTACCGCATTAAACCATTCTAAACGTCTTAACTTGGTTTCATCCTTGGGTGATAACTCAAGGGCTCTTTCGAAATAACCTCTCGCCTCTGCAAATTTGCCCTCAACTTCAGCAATTTTCCCTAAAATCGTTTCGTGCCATCCTAGCTCATTGCTTTGAGTATAATGCAAGTATTTATAAAGCTCTTGCATGTTGCTAATAGGTACTAAATCACTCGAACTGAACACTTGGTTTGCAATACTCATCCCATTTTCTGAATTGGTAAAAAATACGGCTCCTTTTTTGGTTGTTACATTGAGCGCAATAAAAGCTCGGGTATTAGGGTTTTCACCATATTGATATGCGATTACCTCATTTTCATGTCTATAGATATGCCAGCCCAAACCACATGTCATAAAGTCATCAGCGTTCGTTGGCTCAAATGCTTGTTTGATGAGAGGATCATTCATATTCTCTAACCAAGCAACCATGAGTTTCGAAAAATCATCAGCCGTTGTCAGTAGCGACCCAGCAGCATTTATGGGAGGATCTCCTACGTAGATTGGAGTGGGTTTTCCTAGCTCGGTATGCACTGCGACAACATTGCCATCGTCCTCTGGTGGCGGCATAAATGTAGAGCGCCTCATTTCCAAGGGGCCAAACACATACTTTTGAGCCAACGTTTCTAAATCTTTACCCATTTTGGTTTCGATGACTTTCTGCAAGTACAGGAACGCTTCGCCTGAATAGGAATATTTTTGGCCCAGTTCCGATTCGGGATCAAACCTTAGCGTTGAAGATAAACTTGCCCCAAAATTCGGCAAGCCTGTGGTATGTGACAATACATGTCGAGCCGTTAATTCCTTAGCTTTTTTAGGGTATTCACTATCCACTAAGAATCGTTCATAGTGCAGTATATTATGTAATGGTGCGTCTAAATCGATTTGTTTATCCTTGACCAGCTGCAACACCAAATAAGTAAAAACAATTTTGCTAAGGGAAGATGCTGGAAATCTGGTTTTATCATCTACGGCCATTTCAGAGTCGATAGATTGAGCGTTTTTTTTGCCAACAGACATTGAAGTTCTTGCAAACTCATGCTCATCTATTTTTTGGTGTTTGACACACGCATAACTCACAGCTGGAACATGACCCAACTTAGTTATTAGGTGTAATGTGATTATTAAAGAAGGAGTAGCCATATCGATGAATTCCACTTAAAAGTTTTGATATTTTAATTTTATCAAGAATCTTTTTTTCAAATGTATATAAATTGCACAGACCTCTCTTCTTACCATATGCCTGAATCTTCTACACATCACTGAAAAACCAGTCCAATCCTATTCCTTTCCCCCTGTGGCTTTGTCCGCAGGGCCCCCGTGTTCTAGGCAGATTTCTGGACCCCGCGGACAAAACCGTGGGACGTAGGCAGGGATGCGATCAAGAACAGTACCATATACAAGAGCCGATTTATTGTTAATCGATTTAGATCAATAGAGTGAACGAAAACAAAGTAAAAACTACTAGAGATTAAATAGGAATATTACTGTTGGCAGGGTAACTGTTTTGATGAATAAAAATTAAGCATGTTTATTCCCAAGCATCAGATATAAATACATATCCTTTTTTATGAATTGTTTTTATACGATAAGGCTTTTTACGATTATCATTCAGTGCTTTTCTTAAACGTGATATTTTTAAATCAATACCTCTATCAACCCCATCATATTCGTGCCCAGAAAGAGCATACTGCATACTATTTCTACTAAGTAATCGATCATGATTCTTAACCAACAAAGCAAGAACTTCAAAGTCAGCGGTACTTATTGAAACTTCTTCACCAAAGAGAGAAACACTCTTAGTACTAAAATTGATAGAAAAATTGCCGAAATGAAATTGATTTTGATTATTAACTAAATTAGGTCTACGTAATAAAGCTTCTATCCTTGCTTTTAAAACCTCGTCTGCAAAAGGTTTAGTTAAATAGTCATCTGCTCCGAAGTTTAAAGAGGATACTTCACTTTCTATATCATTAACTGCGGTTAGCATGAGTATTTTCCCCAAATACTCATCTCTAACAGTGTGACATATTTGATCGCCATTCATCCCTGGGAGCATGATATCTAATATAACCAGGCCAGGTTGTTCACGAATAATACGATAGACTGCTCTGTCACCACGTTTTTCGATAGACACCTCATAACCTGCTTCTTGTAAGCTTTCCTTGAGGTAATTGGCTAGCTTAATGTTATCTTCCACAAGCAATATTGATTTCTCTTTCATTCGTCCTGTCTCAGCCTCTTTAATAAGAAAAACATCAAAACAAATTAGCCTAAAATCCTGTTTAAGTTAAGTTTTACACAGATATAAGAGTATAAGCAAACACACAGTACTTCTGTACATTTTATATACAACAAATCACTTTTAACTCGGTATACTAACAGATAAGTCAATCCTTATTCAGATGAAATTATTATAAACTTGTACTGGAGTATTCTCATGAAAAATGTCAAAGAAAAACACCTGCCTGTTTCTGAATCCATAACGACAGATGAACCCCAAACCTCTTCTATAAAATTAGCTTTACAACAATTCAAAAAAGAAGCAGAAAAAAAAGAGGCTGCTGAGGAAGCGGCAAAAGTACGTTGTCGGGTTTGCTTTAAAGAAATTGCCCCTAAGCGCCTTTGTTCTGGACATGGAGGAGGTAGTGGTGACAGTAAAGATGATAGTGCTACCTCTGATAAAACCTCTGAGAAAAAAGCAAGTCATGAAGCAGATGACGTGCTAACTAAACCACGCAAAGGAGTTGAGGCTGTTGATGATTTGATAGACGTGTATGATTCTGGGGCTTTAGATGATAACAGTTTTGACGCGAAAATAATCGAGGAATTGATCGCCCGAGAGCAATTGCTGGTTGAAAGTGATCGTGAATCAATGACGCTCACTATTAAGTTGGTTTGTGAGCCTAATTCATTAACTAAAGAACAAAGAAAAGAATTAAAAAAATTCATGGAAGCAATTATAAAAGACTTCAAGAAGTTTAAAGAAGAAAATCATCTTTCCAATGACTATATACACATTACTCAAGATGAAGAGGGCAACATACTTTCTCTTCGTATTAGCATGCCTACATTAACCTTATACGATGCGTTTATCCAACGGCTAGCAAATAATTTAGTGCCAACAGCACATGAAAAGGATGAAGCCACCAAAGATCAAAGTTGTACTCCCAATCCACTTTCAATGCAACTTCAACCCTTCCCTTCTATTACAAGAGAGAAAATTGAAAAGAATGAGGAAGAACAAGAACTCTTTAATCCATCCCCTTTCCAAATACAACCATGGTAAAAACTACAATTCAAAAGAACAATGTAAAAGCTCCTATCTTGAAAGTGTAGGTCCTACCTACACTTGCTGCTGCAAGTTGGCCCAACCAAATGATTAGTGTGACAAGCCCCCTATATTGTTACGTGTTTCCACCTCTATTTTTGCCTTCTCCTTACAGCTCTTTTCTATTAGATTTTGGCCCGTTAAAAAAAAGCTATTCCCAAAAAATATTGACTCCTCTAAAAGCTTAGAAGGTTTGGTTTTTTGCCTCTGCTGCTCAACGGTGGTTTTGGGGTGCTCAGATTTTGCTCTCATAACAATCGTCCTTATATCTTGTCTTTATACAGAACAAAAAAGAATTATTATCCTCTTCTACAACATTACTTTGTCTGACTCTATTTATGTTTTTATCGCAGAGGAAATAAAACCATTTTTATATCGTACAAAAAATAAAGTAATTTATAAGCTGAGTTAATATTTACTTAAGGTTTTATGTTTACTATCCACGTAAATCTTAACCATAAAGGTTATATTAAGCCATGTATGAGAAAAAAAACAGCTCTACTTCTTCTGATTCAAAAACATTTAATCAAGAGGAATTCAAAGAAAACGTGCTAAAAGGTGCGGTAATAGGTGCTACGAGTACAACAGCAACTTTTAGCTTAATCGATAAACCCTTATCTCAAGCAATAAAATCTGTTGCTGAGTCTTATAAAGCTCAGGGCTTGAAACAATTAACGCAAAACATAGTGCAAGCAAATTACTCACAAATCTGGAATAATAGCTTGTATGTTCAGGCGTATCGAAATGCATGGGTGCACCCTATCAAAGGATATCCTGTAGCTCTTCTTAATTCATGCATGAAAAACATAGTACTTTTTCCTGCATTATATGTCTTTGAAAACGCATTAAATTCACAATTAGCAAATAAAGAAAATGCAAAAAATTATTCTGGATTTCTAGCAGGGCTTGCGACTGTTTATATAACAACCCCTATCTCTGTAATAAAGGCTCGAATGATGACTAATGTGCCCATTAATAACCTTAATGGAAGTCGCCTCATGTCAGGAGTCAATGCTATCGCTATGAGAGATGCAATTCAATATGGTGTCTATTTTAATACACTGAATTATCTTCAAGGAACATATGGTGATAATGTCTTAGTAGCAGGTGTATCTGGAGTTGTAGGCTATATTTTCAGCAATCCATTAAGTGTCATTGGACTTAATCAAAAAATTACTGCAGAATCAACCAACATAGTTACTATGGCAAGCAAAATTTATAAATCAAGTGGTGTAAAGGGCTTCTTTCCTTTAGTTGGTTTGTCTGCCTTTGGAATGTTTGCCCGTGGTATTGCAATTGACCAAGGCAAAAAAATATATGATGCATTGGTAAGTAATGACGGATATGAAATGACCAAAAAACCGTAAAGATTAGATAGCGACCTTCTCTCTATCTGCTGATAAGCTTGAAATCCATGAGGTCAGGTCTTGAGTTTTGCATTTCTCCATTGCTTCATTTGTTCATATTAAAAATATTAGTATTGTTTTATTAGCCTTTGAATGCATTGTTTTTCAACATATCGCATACGTACAACAGGAACCTTATTCGATTACCACCCTATGCAGAGTTTGAAGCCAGATGTAAAGAATAAATAGAATAAATATCAAAAAGGATTGCTCACAGTCGTCGAACCAAAGCCCGACCTACCTTTCTGATGGTTTTTTAGGCATTTTATCTATTTTTATTGAATACAGTTTTATTAACTTCAGATACTAATAAATTTAAATACTAGACTACTTGATTAAAATGCCTTTTGGGAGGGAAAGTCCAAACTAGATTATGGAGTCATATTTTGTGTAGGACTCGGATTCTCTTCAGAATTTTCTTTACGATGTTTCTTCAAAATAACTGTAGGTCTGCTGCCATTGTACATCCATGATAAAATAGGCCTTTGGGCGCTTTGAGTATTTAGCTGTGCACTCCGTTGTCTGATTCTCGATAAAGCACTAGGCTTTACAGTAGCTAATTTAGAATAATCCACACACTCCGAAAAAATTAACTTGCATTGTTGTTCGCGCGGCAAGGTATCTAAAACTCTAACTTGTTCTAACTCAGATGCTAAAAAGTTACATCTATATCGATGACTCACCTGTAATAACGCAGGAAACTCGCTAAAGCCTATTTTCTCAACATTCTGTTTTGCATCAAAAGGATTGAAACCCTCGGTAATTTGAGGATCTATAAGCGAGTTTTCATGTAAGTAAGGTTTTTTGTGATAATTGACCCAACGGCAGTGAGCATGGCTTGCCTGAAAATAACCATTTGTTTTTGTAAAAATGGTTTTTCCAAGTTTTTGGGCAGCTGCAAGAACACATCCATTCCCATAAGTTCCTCCTAATAATAAAGTCTTGGAGCCCGCTCTTTGACATTCCTGATTAAAAAAACGCATTTTAGCGCCAGAATTTATTTGCTCTTCAATTTTTTTCTGAATTAAATTATCGTTACCCAAATAGTGACTAATTTTTAAAAATAAAGCAGGTACATTATCAGTATTGAAGTGGATAAAGGCAGGAAAAGAGTGTTCCTTACAAATTTTAAGACGTTGTTGAATATTATTCAGAATATAATTTATATAGTTTTCATCTGCAATATCGTCAAAAATATCATGAAAGGATTCAATATATAAACTATCCCATTTTGGTAAGTGATTGGCTAAGCGATAAAAATAGCGATCGCTTCTCCAATACTCTTTATAGACTCTAAAACTGTTGAACAAACTATCTAACTTGGCTACATCATTATTAAATTCACTATGGCATTGCTGGCCTACTCTATGAGGTGACAGCAGTGGAGTAAGAATTTTTAAACCTTTTTTTGAATTGCTTAAAAAACAAAAAGGAAGAATTTGATCATCAATATTTTTGTCTTCTTGACTCCCGGAAATTAGGAGTTTATTTTGATTCTTAATCACATCATTCATTAACGCAAAAAAGTAAGCAACTTGAGGAGTGTTTATAACAGAATACTCCGTTTTATTTTTTAAGAATTCAAGAAAAGCCCCCTCGTCAGAGAAGTGTTTTATTTGAGAAGCTAATCTATTCAGTGCAATCAATGCATTTTGAAACTCGTTTATAGATGCAAAATACGCCAGTTCCTCTAAAATAATATTTATTTCTTCGTCTAGAGACATTTCAGCTCTACTGGTTTCTTCTAGTGCTTTGACTAGGTCCATCATAAGATCTCTTGTTAAATTTTTTTTAGGACTTAACTTATATCCTCTACTTTGACTCTCTTCTTTTTTATCTTGCATTAGTAAGAACCCATAAACTCATTGAACAAATAGTTTTACATTATATAAACATAAAGGAAAAATTAAATGGATAATTATAGATTGACAAATGAATCCTGTATTACAACGGGATCGCTAGCCCCATATGCACATTGGGGTTGCCAATCATCTCATCGGCCCAATCGGTTTGCTCTTGGAGGTAATGCTGGCGCAGGCGCATGCGCTGAGTAGATATTAAGTACAGAATCAATAGCCTCTTCAACTTTTTTTGTCATTTCTTTATTTTGTTTGTACACTGATTTATATTCAGAAACTGTAAGGTGAATCTGCTTGGGGTTAGTTACCCCATTAGTACTCATAAATTCTTTAACCGCACCTATCAAATTAGCCATGTTCTCCTCATATATTACACGATCGCCAGAGGAACTCTCTATATTTTGAAGACACTTTTTGCTTTCCAGATGATCATACAATCCGCTAGCCAAAATTAGCCTATCCCTATTAGTCTCATATTCCTTTACATTTTTATTAGCAAATATACCAACTAGTCCAACTCTATGATGATGACTACCTAGACAAGCAAGATTAACCCTTTTGTTTTCATCTCTAAAATAAAAGCTTTTAGCATTACGGCTTATTGGCATGACTTTGTCTATTTCAGGATAGGCAAATTCAATTAAATATTTTTTATTTTGGAAATCATAAGGTATTCCCATGGCCTCTAAAATGGGTATTTTAGTATTAGATCGAATAACCAGCTGTTTTTCATTGGTTTGGATCTTAGCATAAACTTCAACATTAATATTTTTTTCAATTTTAGTATCATTAATTAATCCTTTAACAAAATCTGATACATTCATCCCTCTACCTTTACCAATGGGTAACAAATGCCCATTGGGATTAAAAACTCTTCTATAGGGACTTTCTTGTGTACTGACATCCAAAATAGGTACTGGTGAAATATTTAGCTTGGGATTTAATTGATCAACAGTATCAGCAGGCAATTGTTTAAGAGTACTCATTTCAACCATTATGAACGCATCTGTTGAATCATAAACTCCTGCTGTCTTTTGAAAACCTGGTGGGATAAGATTATTTGCACAATTTATTAACTCTGAACCGGGATTTGCCATCCGCAAATTGAAATCCCCAATGGCAATCATTTTTTGTCTCATATTTTGACTGGCACATTTGAGAAGATCATTTTCTGCAGTTGTTGGATCTTCATCCGGTCTATGCCCTATAGTAAGGGCTACCGCTTCAATAGGTTCCTGCGTGGCGCTATGGGTTAAAGCGACACAAGGACATTTATTTCCATCCAGTTTAATAATCCGTTCATTTTCAAGTTTAAACTCTGACTTTTTATATAAAATAGCTACAGGAGCATTCTTACTATCAGGATCAGAATAAAATGCCCACTGTTCAGTTTCAGGAAGATTTTCATTCAATTTTTTCAAAAGCATACTACGTAAATCTGGTATCGTTTCCTGAATCGATAATAATGAAAGTTCACGGATTTTGGCCGTTTGACTCACAAACTCAACCATCTTTTCCCATCGATTTTTTTGCCAGAGCTCATAGTTAGAGTCGGATGAAGTTAAACCTCTCAAATTTTGTTTCGTATCAGGATATTGGTATCGAAACCCAGGAAATATATTGGCGTTGGCTAACATATTAAAAGTACCAGCATTTACATAGCCTGTACCAATAGGTATTCTACTTATCCGGAAAGCATGATCAGACAAAATATTATTGTCTTGCTCTTCGGTCAGTTCAGTAGACGGCAAAATATCAGTAATGATACGTTCAGACTTTATGCTTTCATTTACTTCACGAGACTGCATTTTATTACTCCATATTAAACTTTATGGGCAATTATTGATCAATTTGCGTTACGTGAGTATTATTACTACTACGCAATTTTAGCAATACAGTCCAAAAATCGGCCACATTTAGAATGCCGCTTTAGACTGTACATACGAAGCATTGTTTCGTAATATTAGGCTCCCTCCCTGCTGCAACTCTATTGGGAACTGAATTATTTTTCAAATGAATTTTGATCTGAATATCACAGTAAGCGGACTTTTTATGTCTTAATTTGTGGTTCATCACTTCCCTTTCAATTAATTTTAATATTTAATTTCTGGAGCCACCAAATGCATGGCTTACAAAAAGGTTTATGAATTCGGAAATAACAGTTAGAGTCAATTACTGGCGACAAGGTGTCCTCAAGTTTTTAATTTTACTTAGCTATTTTATTGTAAAATAATTCAATATTATCCGATTTATTAAACAATGCCTCCTTGTAGTGTCAATAAATTAAGGAAAATTATGATTGTTATCTTCGTCCATGGTTGGAGTGTCACACATACCGATACTTATGGAGAGCTTCCTCAATGGCTTGAACGTCAGAGCAAAGACGGAAAACTGAATATTCAAGTTGGTAACATCTATCTTGGGCACTATATCAGCTTTGACGATACGGTAACAATCGACGATATAGCACGAGCATTTGATCATGCAGTGCGTGATGAAATTGCTGATAAACTGCGAGATGGGAGGCGTTTTGCTTGTATTACTCACTCTACCGGTGGCCCCGTTGTTCGTAAGTGGATGGATTTATACTTTAAGAATAATCTTGCAAAATGCCCATTGAGTCATCTTATCATGCTGGCTCCCGCCAACCACGGTTCTGCACTTGCTCAACTTGGTAAATCCAGGTTAGGTCGTATAAAAAGTTTTTTTGAAGGTATTGAACCAGGAAAGCATGTGCTTGATTGGCTTGAGCTCGGAAGCAACATGAGCTGGCAACTTAATGAAAGTTGGCTTGATTACGATTGCACTGCTAACGGTATCTATTCGTTTGTACTTACAGGCCAGAAAATTGATCACCAACTTTATGATGCCCTTAACTCCTATACAGGAGAAGCTGGGTCTGATGGAGTTGTTCGTGTCACTGCTGCAAATATGAATTACAGTCTATTAAAGTTACATCAGGAGGGGAATAACGGTGAAAATCTTGTTGTCTCCAAAATGACACGGACAAAACAAATGGCATTTGGGGTTCTACCTGGATGTTCGCATTCCGGTAAAAAAATGGGAATCATCCGCAGTATTACTATGACCAATGCCGCTACTCATCCTACGACTATATGGGTCTTGCGATGCCTTCAAGTGAGAAATCGTGACTCCTATAATGCATTGGCAAAAGAGCTAGACAAGATTACCAAAGAAACCCAGAAAAATGAACATACAGAACTTGTGAAGACGCTTATGCATAAACGGGAGTATATCACCAATCGCTACTCTATGATTATATTCCGACTTATTGATGACAGGGGTAATCATCTTGACGATTATGATCTTTATCTAACTGCTGGACCCAAATATAGCGAGTATGCGCTTCCTACAGGTTTCTTCGCAGACCGCCAGCGTAACCAGCGTGATCGAGGTAAACTGACTTATTTTCTTGACTACGATATCATGGAAGCCGGGATTAATATCCCAAAAATGCAGGGTAATCTGGGGTTCCGTATTAAGGCATACCCTGCGCCAAGTGATCAAGCCCTTGCCTATTACAAGCCGCTTGATTTTCATTCCTCGCTCGCTGACATTAACAAAATTCTTCATCCGAATGAAACACTAATGGTAGAAATCATGCTTCAGCGGCGAGTAGATAGAACTGTCTCCCGCATCACCAACAACCTTAGCCCAGCAAAAATCAGTGTGAAACCGACGGGCAAAAAAGTAGATTAACATCACTTCTGTTTGATGTAATTGTGCATTAAAAGAAAAGCAAAATAGAGAAATAAGATTTTGAGAATTAAAACTAAATGATATCCTAGATGAAAAAACCTTAGGTCTGATGATCAAAAGAGCCCATCAATGAGAACTAGATTATTTAAATTGTTAAAATCACTAACTAAGCTTGTCTGCTTATGTTTTGTAATTTTGCTTGGGTTAAGAATATTTGATTCGCAACGTGGCCCAGCCTTAGAGTTATGGCATACTTATGTCCCCAAAGAAAAACATGCCAAAGAACTTGATAAACTTAATTGGGCACAATACATAGAAATAGAAAATGCTCTTTTTGACGCTGTACGAACTGAAGTAACTGAAAAATTAAATAAGAAAGAGCGTGTCCCGGTTAATCGATATTTCTCCGGCAGCCCAGTTTATCCCGAAAAATTTTCCACTGATTGGAATCGCTCTTATATACGTGAACCCCAAGGTCCCGCTGTTGGAGCTGTTGTACTTTTACATGGGCTGACTGATTCTCCTTATAGTCTGCGTCATATTGCCAGACGATATGTCGCCCATGGTTATGTTGCCATTGCTATCAGACTACCTGCTCATGGCACAGTACCTGCCGCGTTAACAGATGTCAAATGGGAAGATTGGCTAGCGGCAACCAGGCTAGCCGTACGTGAAGCGCGAAGACGCATAGGACCATCACAACCCCTTCATCTCGTAGGTTTTTCTAATGGCGGAGCACTGGCATTAAAATATGCTCTTGATTCTCTTGAAAATAAACAATTAACACGACCAGATAAAATTATCTTAATTTCACCGATGATAGGAGTCACCCGCTTCGCTCGCTTTGCGGGATTTGCTGCCCTACCGGCTGTTTTGCCACCGTTTGCAAAAGCAGCCTGGCTCAGTATACTTCCTGAATTCAATCCATTTAAATACAACTCTTTTCCGGTTAATGGAGCAAGCCAGTCTCATCGTTTAACTGCGGTATTACAACAACAAATAGTACGCCTTGCTAATGAAGATCGACTAATTGAACTTCCATCTGTATTGACGTTCCAGTCTGTAATGGATTTTACAGTAAGTACGCGTGCAATAATTACTGCTTTTTATGCCAACCTTCCTGCAAATGGTAGTGAATTAATATTATTTGATTTGAATCGAGCCGCTAAATTAGGTCTTTTATTACGCCCTTCCGCAGATACGGCAGTGGCACGGCTTTTAAATAAACCCCCGCGAAAATTTCGCACCGTAATCATTACTAATGCGACTGATGACAGTATCGATGTTGTCGAACGTGTCACTGAAGCTGGGACAGTAAATGAACGTGTTTCCTCTCTAGGATTGGCTTATCCCCGCGATGTTTACTCCTTGTCACATGTTGCCATACCCTTTCCGGTAAACGATAGTCTGTATGGCCTTTCTCCAGATTCGAAAAAATATGGCATTCAATTAGGAGCCCTCGCTTCGCGTGGTGAACGAAATGTACTCATCATAAGTTTGGATTCAATCCTCCGACTTTCATCCAATCCATTTTTCCCCTACATGATCAAACGAATAGAAGAGCATATTCCCTCAACTACTCCAAAGGTAATAACTGTCTCGAAATAAAATTCAAGACAGTTACTACTGTTAAAAATGCTTTTTAAGGAAAAAACGCTTATGTCCTGGAGGACAATTTTCAATTGTCCCGAAGGCTTCATAACCATATTTCAAATAAAAATCTTTTGCTCGCCAATCAAATGTATCTGTATGAGATACTGTTGCACCTAATTTTTGCTTCTTCCTCAATTTTATTGAGAGAAGGGAGCCTATACCCTGATTTCGAAATTTTAAGGCAACACAGAATTCACTGATGTAAGCCATTTGCCAGCAGGAAAAGGCATTGATGCTGGCAATAATCAAACCATCTTCATCCTTTATATGATAATTAAGAGATATGTAATCCATTTTGGAGGTATGTTGAACCTGATTTCTGTTGAATTCGCCCAGTATCGATATCCAGTGTTGATATATTCGATATCACTTTCTGAACTTTTTACAATGTCGAGTTTCATTGTTACCAACTCCGGTATATTCCACCATCCAAACTAGATGTTGTAGCTAATATCCACTTTGTTTGAGGTATTTTTCATACTCTTCGTGTTCCAGACTATAGAACCACAGCCCTTGTTCGAGCATATCCTTACTGCTTTCTTCATAAGCGCTCTCTCCAGTAGCGAATTGCAAAATGCCACCAGGATTCTGCCAAGAAGCAAAGCGTTTTATCATGTTTTCATGCACTATCTTAGGTACATGAAACAAGGTCCATCATTCATTGAATACTTTATTTAATTTTATTCTGCTCCTGACGAAACAGATTAAGACTTAAGAAGCTAACTTGCTCATACTTTTATCTTTACTATTGTACAGGCGTTTGTGGTGGTGTTTGTACCTGCGGCTGTATTTGTGTCGGTGGCGGTGTTTGTATTTGCGGCTGTATTTGTGTCGGTAGCGGCGTTTGTATTTGCGGCTGTATTTGTGCCGGTGCCGGTGGCGGTGTTTGTATTTGCGGCTGTATTTGTGCCGGTGGCGGCGTTTGTATTTGCGGCTGTATTTGTGCCGGTGGCGGTGTTTGTACCTGTGGCTGTATTTGTTCCGGTGGTGGTGTTTGTACCTGTGGCTGTATTTGTTCCGGTGGTGGTGTTTGTACCTGTGGCTGTATTTGTGCCGGTGGCGGCGTTTGTATTTGCGGCTGTATTTGTGCCGGTAGCGGTGTTTGTACCTGTGGCTGTATTTGTTCCTGCGGCTGTGGTTGCTCCTGAGGTTGTGGTTGCTCCTGCGGCTGTGGTTGCTCCTGAGGTTGTGGTTGCTCCTGAGGTTGTGGTTGCTCCTGAGGTTGTGGTT